>JBHIAC010000117.1:0-10561 GCA_046758365.1 bacterium | reverse complement strand
TTGCGAAAATAATCACACTACCGAGACTCACCGCCAACGGTCGCCGAGATAAACGGCGTTCGGGATTTTTATCAAGAAAAGGCAATAGAATCAAAAGCGTAAAAAAGGCACCTGGAATAATAACCGCTCCAATGATTTCCAGTTTACCTTCAAATATTTTAAGCAACTGGAACAGACTGTAAAAGTACCAGTCGGGTCTGGGAATGTAACCGGTGTCATTTGGATTTGCCTTTTCTTCGAGAGGCGCACCAAATTTTACTGCAAGGATGACAATCACACCAAAGACGATCAATGCAATCAAGCTGTCACGGAAGAGCTGTAATGGATAAAATCGGTTTGTGTACTCAACTTGTTCGCCTTCTTTGAGACCTGGAGGAGTAGGACCGTACAGTCGAATGTAAAAGAGATGCCCCCCAACTATTAGAACGAGCAGTGAGGGCAAAATGATGACATGTAAGGAAAAAAAGCGAGAAAGGGTGATAGTACCCATTTCGCTGCTCCCCTTCATAATTTTTACGATATATTGACCCAACACCGGCATAATGCCCGCAATGTTGATGCCGACTTTGGTGGCAAAAAATGCTTTCATATCCCAGGGAAGAAGATAGCCAGTAAAAGCGAAACCCATCACCAGCAGTAAGAGTATTACGCCAAAAATCCATGTCCAGTGCCGAGGGCGCTTATAGGCCCCATAAAGAAACGTCCTGATCATATGTAAAAATAATACTATCACCATGCCGCTGGCTGCAAAATAGTGCACACCACGGATTAGGCTGCCAAAAATCACTTGTTGATTAATATATTGCACACTCTCGTAAGCCACCTCAGCATTTGGAGAATAATATAGTGAAAGAAGGATACCTGTAATAATCTGAACAACGATAAGTGCTAAAAGAGCTGACCCAAGAGTGTGCGGCCAGCTCACCCCTTTGGGCATAGACTCATCTAAGAAGTCCTTGACTAAAGCAAGTAGCCCTTTTGAATTTTTATGTTGCTCTAATTTAGTCATAATCCATCATCCATTAAAAGTTAACAAGTAACAGTTGGAGGTTAGCAGTTAATAATTTTCAGTTGGGATTAATGATTTTCAAGTTGGAAGTTGCACGAAAACTTGTTCATTTTTAATCCGAATAGGTATTTTTTCCAATGGTCTTGGCGGTGGACCAGCAATGACCTCTCCATTTATATTGTACTGTCCTCCATGACAAGGACAAACAAATTTTTCTTCGCTTGACTGCCATGACACGTTACATCCAGTGTGAGTACATACAGCCGACAAAACCATCACTCGATGCGATTCCTCAGCACTGGTAACTACCCAGACAAAACCAGTCTTTTCTGAACGGGTATAACCGGTTTCAGAGGTATATTTGAAAATAGCTTTTTGTGGTTCAGATTTGAAAAAATTTTCAACCGCTCCAAGCTTTACCCATGTTGCACCGCTTTTGCGAAAGATAGGAGTGAGTAGATAACCAAGTCCCGGCACCAAAAGCAGCAGAGCAATTAAACCATTAAATAATCCTATGGCAAATTTAAAAAAACTGCGACGGGGCATGCTATCTTTGGGTAAAATTGTATGCGACATACTTTCCTCGATTATTTAAATTATAGATAGTTATGAAAAAATTTATGAAATTTACTTCAGACAAGGTTTAAAGTCAATTCCTATTTTGAAATACCTAAGAATTTCCTTGAAGTTTGGCTGTTTCAGTAGTATATTTTGTTATTATAATGAAAATCTAATATTACACATGGCACAATTTTCTCCAAATTCCGTTAAAATCCTCGTCAGAAGGTCTATTTGACAGATTCAGAAATTGTTCAGGATGTGGCATCTGTATTGACTCTGTGTAATGCTTCAATCGTATGAGGCTTTTTTTGAGAATTACATTAAAAATGTAACAAAATTCTTCATGAATGAAAATAGCCTTGAGATAATAGCTCATCAAGAATCAACAAAATATCGACATCTCAGCGGTATAGCCGAAATTCCATTACTGAGACTGGATTGGGTTTGGTTTTACATTCCCGGAACATTGTGCAATTTAGAATGTGCCCATTGTCTGGTCAGTAGCGGACCGAACAGCCGAATTTTAATTCCATTGGAAGTTGAAGAATTTGATAGAGCCTTGACAGAAGTAGCAGCATATCAAGATGGTCATCCTTTTCAGATTGGCTTCACCGGTGGGGAAGTATTTATCCTCAATACTAAGAAATATGGTCACCGTTTATTTCCTATGGTAGCAAAGGCTTTGGAATATGGAGATTTATTGATTTTGACAAATGGGATTGTAGCTGACCATGCTACATTGAAGGCCTTGGTGGAATTAGAAAGGAGTTCTTCACACTCTATTACCTATCGCATTAGTTTGGACGGCCCCACGGCTGAGGAAAATGATGGAATTCGCCGTCACCTGGGGGGTAAGCCCACCTTTCACGTCATAATGGAAAGTTTGCAGCGATTTTTGGAACATGGGATTTATCCGGCGGTCGCCTATACCTATGAAGGGACTGGCAAAGCCGCCGAGGTTCTTCAAAGAAAGGAGGATTTAGAATGCAGCTACAAAATAATGTTACAAGATTATGGACTGGATTCGCTGGAATTATGGGGGATTCCTTTTTTCGACCAAGGCTATGAAACTGTAAGAAGAGATAAGTTAGGCCTACCTCATATTGAATCTCCTGGGATTACGAATCATTGTATTGCTACCTATACCAATCACGGGTATCACCAATTTCAGTGCTCCTATTCACGATCCTTTGGGAAGGAACCTAATGGGGAATGCGGTTGGTACAAGTGTGCCGTTCTACCAGCTAAGCAGATCGCCGCCAAGGCTTATTTGGGAAGGTCATTGAAAGAGGCGGCTAAGGAAATAACCTTAAACCACCCGCAATGCATTACCTGCTTTAATGCAGCAACCCAAGGTATAGGGATGAGCTGCTGCGGAAAATAAAGTCTCCAAAGAATAGCTGGCCCTGAAAGCCTTCGGGGTTAGCTTTTGATTGGGGTAATATTATATTTTACAAAAGTTTCCATTTTTTCTTGACAATATTTTAACTATTATGTATTTTAAATATTAAAATAAAAAAACGGCTGGACACGCTGCTAACGTTTACCAGCCGTTTCAGTTGCTCCATGATTGGGATTTTGTTTTTTGTTAGGGCTTTTTGTATCGGATGATATAACCTAACTAAAACTTATACGGACACGTGGCTCTTTTTCCCTTTAGAGCCTTCGTGTTTTCCCGCCAATCAAGGAGGTTTATTAATCTAAAGGTTCTGATTATAATAACAAAATTAATGTGTTGCTAATAATTTATACATTCGCAATTTTTTTACAATTTCGCAATAAAAATAACTAATTCTATCATAAAAATCAAGGATTATTGTTAAATACTTCAAAAATTTTAGTAAATAATTAATAATTTATTCTATTATCCCGTAAAACTTTGTTTTTTTAACAAAATTTTTGTTTGTAGCCTTGGGCTACGTTAGGAATAATTCAGGTTTAAAAATATTTAATTCTATTGAATTGACCAACTAACGTTGGTATAGCTCATGCATATTAATCAGAAACTAAAAAATAAACACATGGAGGGCACGATGGCATCAGAACCTACCATTAAGCAGCAAATTGAACAAGCTGTTGGTGGTAAATTTTCAGATTGGAAAATTGGTGCAACGGTTAACCCTAAACGCCGTAAAGCGCAACTCGGCAATCCGTTAAGCTGGCTCCATTGGAAGGCTGACTCTCCACGCACTGCTCGGAATATCGAGCGCTACTTTCTACAAAAAGGTATGAAGAGGGCAGGTGGGGCCCCTAAAGGAGCAGATTATATCTACATTTTGCTTGTCCATAACCCTCATTAATAATTAGTAGACACCAGGCTTAAACTAGAAAGGGTAACATTGATGGTAATTCGATGCTTTCTATTCGAGAGCTGAGTCAGAGACACCCATGCGACCTCAAAGGTGATCAATGGACTATGGCCATTTAGTGGCGCCCTTCAACCAAAAAACTAGGCCTACGTATGAACTTTTCCTTAGCGTCATTAAAGAATAAAAAAATCTTGCTTATTTAAAAGCATTTCTTTATATTTGCCACTATTATTTTTTGAATTTTTAATTACAAAAATTTATCTCTTTTATTGTTTGAGAAATATGCCTTGAGAATTATTACTCTGACGCCACGATTTCTCTGCACGTTGTTAATCTTTGCGCTCCTTCCAGATTTAACAAGTATCGCACATGAGTCAAAAACCCAGAAAATCGCAAAAGTCGAATCAGTTGAGCAGATAGTAAATGTAAATGATTCTGTAGAATTTATAAGAGAATAAAATGAGAAATTATGAAAATTCCCATAATATCTGGCTTCATCGCTGGGCTAAACTCGTGGTTGGAGCCACATTTATTTTAATTTTCGTAGGGGGGATGGTTACCAGCACGGGTTCCGGTTTGGCAGTACCCGATTGGCCCAACACTTACGGTCATTTCATGTTCTCCTTCCCGTTCTCAAAAATGGTGGGTGGTATTCTCTACGAACACGGGCACCGCATGGTGGCTACCGTAGTAGGGTTTCTAACGGTGATTTTAACCATTTGGCTCTGGATCAAAGATTCACGCCGTTGGGTGCGATGGTTTGGATTAGGGGCTTTGCTTGCGGTTATTTTACAAGGCGTATTGGGGGGTATCACAGTGCTCTTTAAGCTTCCGACACCTGTTTCTGTTGCTCATGGCTGCATCGCACAAACTTTTTTCGGCATGACCATCAGTTTAGCAATGTTTACTTCTAAAGAGTGGCTTAGCCCCAGGCCGAAAATTATTGAGTCTGCACAGCCATCTTTACAGTCGTTGACTTTAATTACAACCGCCGTGATTTTTGGACAACTAATTCTTGGAGCCATGATGCGACACATGGGTGCGGGACTGGCCATTCCTGATTTCCCATTGGCTTTCGGAAAAATTATTCCACCTCTTGTCTCCCAACAGATTGCGATACATTTTCTCCATCGTGTCGGAGCCTTAGTTGTCAGCATATTCATTATGTGGACTTTCATACATATTCTCAGATTTCATAAAAATCAAACCAGGCTCATGCGGCCTGCCTTGATATTAATTGGAACATTATTTGTACAAATTCTTTTAGCTGGCTTTACCATCTGGACTAAAAAAGCTGTCATACCTACCACAGCCCATGTGGCGACAGGAGCGTTTATTTTGGGAACAAGTTTATTTCTTAGTCTCCGAGCCTTTCGATTTGTAGAATTAATTACCCATAATTATATTTTAACCAAACAAGCACCAACTTAAAAATGATGGGAAAAAACAAATTCTTATCTCAATTATTGGATTATTATGAACTTACAAAGCCAGGGGTCACGTTCATGGTATTACTCTCTACACTGGCTGGATTCTATTTGGGTTCTCAAAAATCCTTAGACTTCATTTTATTAGTCAATACCATACTTGGAACCTGTTTCGTTGCAGGCGGTACTAATGCTTTGAACCAATTGCTCGAACGGGAAATTGATGCCCGCATGAAAAGGACCAGGAAACGTCCTCTGCCTGCTGGGAGACTACAACCGAGTCAAGCGCAATTCTTCGGGAGCATCATTTCGCTGGTAGGTATACTTTACCTTTGCCTAACCGTCAATCTTTTGACTGGACTCTTAGCTACCTTAACATTAGGAAGTTACGTTTTCCTTTATACCCCAATGAAACGCAAAACTTCACTTTCAACGGTTATCGGAGCTATCTCGGGCGCTATTCCACCCATGGGTGGCTGGGCTGCTGCTCGGGGTGATATCGGCGTGGAAGCCTGGGTGCTTTTCGCCATTTTATTTTTTTGGCAAATCCCTCACTTTTTGGCCATTGCCTGGGTGTATCGGGCCGATTATATCCGGGGTAAATTTCCAGTCCTGCCTGTGATTGATGGAAATGGCGCGTTAACAAGTATGCATATCATCGTCCATTGCCTGGCTCTTTTGTCGGTGAGTTTACTCCCTACTCTGTTAGGATTAACGGGCCGTTTCTATTTTGTCGGGGCGTTACTCCTGGGATTGGGATATTTAGCTTCAGGAGTGCGTGTGGCAATTTTGAGATCAAATTTTTGTGCAAGAAGGTTACTTCAGGCTTCAATAATTTATCTCCCTGTGCTTTTAGCTTTAATGTCAATTGATAAGATTGGTTTATAATATTTATTGAATATAAAAGAAGCTACGTGATGACCCTTTCAGATTTACCCACAGTCAATGCCACGTTAAATGGGATAAGCGCCTGCTTTCTGAGTGTGGGCTATTTTTTTATTCGCAAGAAAAAAATAATCGCTCACAAATTTTGCATGCTTTCTGCATTCGCAACCTCAATTCTATTTTTAGTCTCTTATCTCATTTATCACTACAATATCGGTTCTAAACCTTTCACGGGAGAAGGTTGGATTCGACCGGTTTATTTTACCATCTTGATAAGTCACACCATTTTAGCTGGGGTCATTGTACCCTTGGCAATTATTACACTCACTCGTGCGCTAAAGGAACGCTTCGACAAACACAAAAAAATCGCCCGCTGGGCGCTGCCCCTTTGGTTGTACGTTTCGGTTACGGGCGTTACGGTATACTTAATGCTTTATCAATTGTATTAAAAAAGAATAAAATTTGAATTAAAAAAGTGAAGCCAAAATATTATATTTTTCCTTTTATCTTTCTAAAAATTAGAATTTTGTGTCTTAGTGTCTTGTGGTTAATGCAAAATTTGTGATAAACTCTTAGCATCATTCTTTTCTTTGTTTCCTTCATGTTAAATTAATTTTATATCGGCAATGTATTTTAGCCTATTATTCCAAGACAATTTTCATTAACAAAAAACTCTGGTCACTTTGAGACTCCGGGGTAAATTATTCTAACACAAATATTTTTTCCATTCCTAGCTGAAATCCCCGCAATACCCAGGATTCAAGCACACCTGCTTTTTCCAATCGCTGTTTTAAGGCAAACTTATTGGCCTTGTTGGTGTAAATTTCAACCCACTGCTTTTTAGGATCCACGATACAATATTCCCGCACCCCAAACTTTTCATAAATTTCTTTTTTCTCGATCAGGTCATAATAACCTGTGGAAGGGGATAGAATTTCAATGATTAAATCCGGTGCCCCTGTGATATTTTTTTCCGTAATAATATCGTAATGATCCTTGGTGATAAAAAGAATGTCCGGCTGCACCACATTGGTTTCACTCAGCACGACATCTGTGGGTGCATCATAAATCTTTCCAACCTTATATTTTTCAATAAACCTTTTTAACTCATATTTAATATTTAATCCTATATCTTGATGATTTGTTGATGGTGCTGGAACCATAACAAGTTCTCCATTAATAATTTCATAGCGTTTATCATCTTCGGGCAGGTTCAAGTAATCTTGGTAGGTATAAATTTTTTTCTGAGTGAGGTAGTTCAAGGAAGTTTCTTTTACTTTCATGGTTTTAACCCACTAGATTTTTCAATTAAAAATATTCATTTCCAAATCGAAGAGAAGATTTTGCTTATGGTACTGAGTGATAAGAAATATCATGCTATAATTAACAATATACAAAAACCTCCTTGATGTTACAAGATTTATTTAATTTTGCACCTACGTCAAATATGTTTCATAATTTCATTCAACCAGCACGGCTGTCCCATAAACCAAAATCTCTGAAGCCATACCCATAATATAACTAGTGCTAAAACGCACATCAATAATGGCATTGGCGCCCATTTGCTCTGCGACAACTTTCATACGGTCTATGGCCTGTTCCCGGGCTTCGGCCATGAGTTTAGTGTACTCTTCGATTTCACCACCAACCAAATTTTTTAATCCTGCAATTATATCCTTACCCAAGTGCCGGGCACGAATGGTGTTGCCTTTCACAAGGCCAAGGGTCTTGACTATTTTCTTACCTGCGAATGAACTTGAAGTCACTACAATCATCTTTGTACCTCCTTATAAGGATCTGATTTTCGTGTGAACAATTTTTCCCGCACTATGGAGACCAGAAGCATAGCGAGTCCACCGATAGCAAATAATATTCCTACTTTTACAATGCCCTCAAGCTGCGGGTCTGCTATGATCGTTTCAACGGCCTTGAATCCGCCGTAAGTTAGCAGGATGATGCTCCCGATCGAAAATATGATCCAGGCAAATCCGCGTTCAATGCGGTTGTACACATTCACCCAATAATTATCCCAGACTTCAGCAGGTGGGGATTTGAATTTCATAGTTTTAGTCACCTCCTTTAGTTTTTTATGCTTTTGCCACTCTTTTTGACATTCAGGATATTTATTTACAAAGCTGTCAAACTCAGCCTGTTCTTTTGGGCTTAGTTCCTCATCAACTGATTTCATAAGCATATTTTTGAATTTTTCCCGTTCTGACTTCGTCATTTGAACATTCATGAAAAATATCCCTCAAGTTTTGTCCGTATTGCTTTCCTGGCGCTGTAAAGTCTGGACATCACGGTGCCTAAAGGACAATCCAGCAGCCCCGCAATTTTTTTATAGGACATTCCCTGAAATTCTTTCAAAATAATGATTTCCCGCTCATGCTCTTTCAGCGAAGTCAAGGCTTTCCAAACAACCTCTTTCATTTCTTCTTGTTCAACTAACCTGGATGCATCTTGATTACCATCGGGAATTTGGTTAAGCCAATTTTCTCCTACCTCTGAAAATGAGCGTGTGTGTCGGGCGCGGTCGCGAAGGAAGTTGAAGCAGAGATGCCTCAATATTTGATAGTACCAAGTAAAAAATTTGCGATCCACATCCAGTTTATTAATAGCTCGATAGGCCCGAACAAAGGCTTCTTGAGATAAATCAAGAGCATCTTCTTGAGTTCCCACAAGCCCCAATGCAGTATAATAAGCACGCTTCATGTACTTTTTAACCAAGAGACCATAAGCTTTTTTATCCCCTTGTTGACACCGTAGAATTATATCTCTTTCGTCAAATCCAGTAAATGACCCAGGGAACTGGACGGTCTCTTCACACTTGTTCATACTCAATGATCTCTGTGAGCCAGGAATAGAATATGTTGTTTATTCTGCATAAAATGTTTAATTTATTATATGGAATTAGCTCAATTCTTGTAAAATGATACCCCGAACTCAAATAATTATTCATTTCTAAAGTAGAAAACTTAAAAATTGAATTCAAACATTTTTCAAGTTCAGCATACTTTTGCACTAAAATGTCATGCCACTTTAACAACAAATTCAGTGCTTAAACTTATTAAATCAATTCGAAATTTCTTTTTGCTTTGACCTTGGATTATTCTTTATAAGTTAATTACAAAAAATTAATTGACTTTTTTCTAATTTTTTTTATATATTTTTGTTATACTTAACGTGGGGAGAGTCCCGTAATACGATTTTATTTATAATACGAAATTACAAATTAGCTCAGAGGCTCTACATCTTCGATTTTTTATAATATTTAGAAAAAGTACAAATCCTAACCATCCGATACCACAAACCGATAAGGCACAATCTATATCTCCCCACAGTAATGAGACTGAAACAGAACTAACAACATTGAAAACACTCTGACAGTAGGGGGTGCATGATGAATGAAAAAAGCCCAATTATCAGGATTCCAGATAAAATGATATTACTGGGAATTGGACTTGGGCTAATCTTTTGGCTTTTTGAATCCACTTTACATGCTTTTTTCTTAAATAATGGCGATTTTATTAAGCATCTACTCACCCCAAGTCCACATGAAATCTGGATGCGATTGTTGATCGGGGGTATTCTTTTTGTATTCAGTGTTTACTGCCAATTTGTTATCACTGAGCGCAAGCGCGTGGAGGAGGCGCTGTGTCATGCGCTCGAAGCATCACGACAGCGCCAGGCGGAAATTTCAGCGCTGCTAGAAGGCTCCCGCACCGTTTTGGAGACTCGCGACTTTCAGGATGCAGCTCGAGCACTATTCGATTCCTGCAAGAATTTAATTGGAGCTACTGCCGGATACGTTGCCGTGTTGAGCAAAGATGGCACCCAAAATGAAGTTCTGTTTTTGGACTCGGGGGGGCGTCCTTGCGCGGTTGACCCTTCACTCCCGATGCCCATCCGTGGACTGCGTGCAGAAGCTTACCGTACCGGCAAGGCAGTCTATCACAACGACTTCTCGAAAAGTCAATGGGCGAAGTATATGCCGACCGAGCATGTAACCCTTGACAATGTCTTATTTGCCCCGATGGTGATTAAGGGGAAAGTCGTAGGATTACTCGGTATAGCTAACAAATCAGGAGGTTTCACTGAAAATGATGCACGTATGGCTTCGGCATTTGGTGAGCTTGCCGCGGTTGCGCTCCTTGACAGCCGGACGTTGGAATCCTTGGCGAACAGTGAGGAGCGCTTCCGTTCGGTAGCACAAACCGCAAGCGATGCTATTATCACGACTGACCACGTCGGGAACATCGTTTTTTGGAATTCTTCAGCCGAAACTATGTTTGGCTATTCTGCTGATGAAGTCGTCGGCCAGCCGCTTACTCTAATCATGCCCGAACGATTTCACCAAGCTCATCAAGACG
>JBHIAC010000116.1:0-10609 GCA_046758365.1 bacterium | reverse complement strand
GAAATATCTCTCAAAAGGTAAATTAAAATTTAGATTTCAATCTAAATTAATATCTGGATAAGACAACAAATTCCGTTAGTAAAAGCATATCCTTTACACGAGGGACCTCCATCATACATGAAATTATTTGTTAAAAGTGTGTAATTTCCCTTTGTATTGACCTAAAAAATTTATATTTTATATCCGATTAATAAGATACTTTTTTGATAAGGAGTGGTGAACATGGGTGAAAAAATATTAGTTGTTGAAGATGAAGAAAAATTGAGGAGTCTATACCAGATGAAACTTGAGGAAGCGGGGTACGATGTGTTCACAGCCGGTGCCGGCCAAAGAGCTTTAGAAATATTAAAAAATGAACCAGTGGATTTAGTGGTGCTTGAATTAGAACTTCCAGATGGTTCAGGATTTGAATACTTGCAGCATTTTTTGAATACTAAACGGAATCTTAAAGTGATAATAAATACAGCCTATCCAAATTACAAAATGGATTTTCACTCCTGGACAGCGGATGCATTTCTAATTAAATCTACTGACTTGGCAGAACTTAAAAATACTATTGAAGTAGTATTACATTCTAAAGTTTCTTCGTAACTGATAATACTAATCTGACCGACATTAAATGGTATATCCCACCTTAGGAAAGAAGGTAAAGAGCCATTTTTGATTAACAATTTTACTACATAACCAGCTTTTATTATACAAGTAAAATTTTACTTGACTTCTTTCAATCCTCTTATTATACTTTAATTCACGACCATAGTTTATACACATGTTCTCAACCGAGGTGGTTTGTGTATCCGCACCTCTACTGAAAAGAAAGAGAGAGTAAAGTGAGAATTAACAACGCTATTGGATGTAATGATTTTCCATGTAATGATATAGCAAAAGACTGTTACCTGGTTCCAGATATAGATATTGATCCCAAAACAATTCGAATGGTAATGATTTCAGAAGTGCCCCCACAAAATTCGAATGAATATTTTTACTCATTCGATGATCCGTTTTATCTCCAAACAACGTTACAGGCATTCAATGATGCAGGATTAAATTTTACTTCTATCAGTGATATTTTAAATTCTGGGATTTATATTACTACTGCTGTAAAATGCGGAAAGACAGGATATTCAATCTCTTCAAAAACAATTGATAATTGTTCAAAAATATTAGAAAAGGAAATAGGTTTGTTTCCAAATTTAAAAGTTATTATTCTAAATGGAGATGTTGCAATAAAGGCACTGAATTACATGTCAAAACGACAATTTAAAGAAATAGTAATTCCAAGTGGCTCTACCTATAAAATTAGAAAGGATCCATACTATTATAAACATAATCGTGTTTTTCCTTCTTATATTTTGACGGGTAAAAATTTTCTTATTGAGAAATCAAAAAGGAAAATGATAGCAGAAGATATTAAGTCTGCTTATCAGATAATAAGTCATTGTAAATAATGGTTCTAATAAAGACATTTAGTTGAGCAGAGGACGGTGTTTCAAGTAATCTTTAGCTGTGCTGCCAATACTCTGATCTCTTTGTAACTATGACATAAATTTTAAATGAATAGTGCCCTAATAGGTTTGCGCGGATCGATATGGGAATCGATTATTCGAACTTTTACATCGCTTTTATTCGGTGGTCTTTTCTATTTGGTCTGGATGACAGCATTTCTGCTATCTTTGCCTACGCATACCGGTTTAATTGAAGTCTTGCTTTGGTTATTAGCACCAATTATTACAGCCGTCGGATTCGCAATAGGGATTCATTATTTTAATCGATTGATTAGAAGAGAAAAAACATCATTTCTCCGAATTCTGATCTGGCCATTGACTGGATGTGTTCTTGGAGCAGTAATTGTTTATTGGTTTGGCCCGATGCTGATTGTATTCTCAATGTTAGCCGTAGGTACCTTGACCGTTGGTGTCAGGGAGATTGTTACGCAAGGGTGGTTACCTGACTAAGCGTTCGTTTTCTCATACCTGGTTCATGAAGCTGAGAAGGAAATTGGCAGCAAAACAACTCGTTGGTGCAGACTGGAAATGCGCGGGGATTTAATGTCTAGAGATCCATTCCCCGGCAACCCAGATAGTGGCGTTAGTTCAATAAGACTGTAAATTGTTATCTACCCGGAGTTAAAATGCATAGTATAAAATCATTAACTTTTAAATAGGAGGATGAACCAAAATGAGTAAACTTTGCGCTTTAGTGATCGGTCACAAAAAAAGTTCACCCGGAGCTGTAAATGAAAGTCAAAATTTAACAGAATTCGAGTTCAATGATTTTTTATCCTTTCATATTGAAAAGAAAGTCGTTAACACAGATATTCAGAGAGTCTACAGAAGAACCTATAAGGAACTGCCAGATGATATTAACGCAATTAATCCCGAATTCATAGTGAGTCTACACTGTAATGCTTTTAATCAAAAAGCCTCGGGTACAGAGGTACTTTATTACTATAAATCAGAAAACGGCAAGAAAATTGCAGAAGTTTTACAAAAACACTTATTAGAATTTCTAAAACTACCAGATCGAGGAATTAAGCCAAGAACTAGCGAAGATCGAGGTGGTTATCTTCTAAAATATACAAATGCTCCCTGTGTTATTGCTGAACCATTTTTTATTGATAATGATGATGATCTTGCCAAAGCTCAAAATGATTTAGAAGGCTTTGCGCAAATTTATGCAAATGCAATAGATGAAATTTCACAGATTATTTAAAGTGACTATTACTTTTCTATTTTGGCAAAGACATTGTCACGCTTACCATGCACGGTCAGACCTTTTACGGAACCGTTGTTATCGATTTCAAAACTGATATGGACAATATTGGGAGACATCAAACTGAAAGAGGCAAAATCGGTTTTTGACTGCGGCCAAAATACATTCTTAGGAGGTGAATCCGCAAAACGAATGCCTCTAAGCATGTCCCCTATCCATATATACTGTATAATTTCAGAACCATGCTCGAAATCAAGCTGAACCGAAGTGATTGCGCGTCTCCCTCTACCGGATGTCGTACCGAGTACCTTAAAACTGTTAAAAGTTCCATAATTCTCCTGCAATTCCTGCCAAGTCTCTTTGGCCATGGATTCAATTTGGTTTAACGATAAACGACCGCCGAATGCTTCGTGTAAAGGTCTGTAATCCCCTTCAGATCTTTTTTTAAGTATAATTGTGGTTCGAACGTTCAGTTCGTTGAAAAGCTTCTGGTCGCCCAGATCCCCAGAAGCCAGCAAACTAAACGCATCTTGGTCCTCCCCAGCAAGCATAAGGCTTCCATGACTGGAAGATACTTTTATTTTAGCTCCTGATGGTAAACGATACCTCCCTTCATATTTTGTTAGAGCAGCGTAATCTATCTTAGTAATCTTAGGCGGCAGTGTATATTCTAAACCAAAGACGATTCGAGCAATATTGGGGCTGACATATTCTGCTGGTGAATCTGCGACATTTGACATGATGATGATGACCACATCTTCATCGACATAACGGCGAAAGTCTGCAAAGAAAATCCCGTTTCCCCCATTGTGAGCGATGAGCTTGGTGCCGCGGTCGGTTTTGAAAATCGCCCAACCATAACCGTAATAAGAACTGCCTTCTTCATCTTCAGGGATATGTGAAGCAAACAGCTTGTGTTTGGCTTCTTTTGATAGCACAGCTTCGCCTTCGAGAGCCAGGTGCCATTTGTACATATCAACAATAGTGGAGTGGATGCCACCATTGGCTCGCAAATTCCAATAAGGGCCATCCGAGGCCCACGGCCGTTCGAGGACTGTACCCCAGTGCTTTTCGCCTACATAGCCTTGCGCGATATCATCTGGATTCCATTTTGGAATTAAATAACCACTTTTCGACATTCCAGCAGGCTTAAAGAGGTGCTCGTTTAAATAAGCTTCATAAGATTGACCAGAAGTGATTTCAATGATCGCCCCAAGTAGACTATAACCAGCGTTTGAATAATGATACCGTTCACCGGGCTTCGACCTTAACTCTGCATTTAGAACCCGTCTAATAATCTCGTCTCGTGATACCTCTTCGAAATCGCTGTTGCCATAGTCCGATTCGAGTCCGGCACTGTGAGTAAGCAAATGATGTATTGTGATATTTGCTTTGTCTTGAGGAACATTATTAAAAAATTCGCTAATAGGATCATTGACACTAAGTTTACC
Organism: bacterium; assembly: GCA_046758365.1. GTDB lineage: Bacteria > Zhuqueibacterota > Zhuqueibacteria > Oceanimicrobiales > Oceanimicrobiaceae > JBHIAC01. The sequence continues at coordinate 6,446 of JBHIAC010000116.1, read as the reverse complement.
TTGCATCTCAAGTTTCAAAATCGCAGTTCCTGTAAATTGCTTGGTAATAGAACCGATGGTAAAAACTGATTCAGTGGTAACCGGCAGATTACGTGCCCTATCGGCAAGCCCATAACCCTTTTGCAGAATTATTTCACCCTCTTTGGCAACGAGTAAGGCCCCAGAGAATCCAAAGGCCGTAATTCGGCTCATGTATTCATTGATTTTTGCGCCAAGTTCTCCATGAACGATTTCATTTTGTTTCAAATTACTTGTACTACTTGTTGTTAAACTACAACTAAGGAATAAACATGCACAAATAGCACTAAAGATAAAAGCTTTTTTTATCATAAGCACAATACACTCCTTAAATTTGTGTTTAATAGATTTGCGAGTCTCATTCTCAGAAATTAATGGGCGATAAATATACTGTCTCCCCTCACTTCTATGAGCGATTAATCCTCGCCTTTCTAATCTGGATAACACGGTTGCTACGGTTGTCATCGCTAAAGGACGTTGGTTTTGTAAATCGGAATGAATCTGTGCAACTGTCGCTTCCTTACGCTGCCATAATATTAACATAATTGAAATTTGCAGATCGCTGAGTTGAGTAATCTGATTCATTAATGCTCTTCCTGTAGCACTTAACTTTTATACCTATTAACTACATATATAAAACTACGATTGTAGTATTTAGAAGTTCCCATTCTTTTGGAAACTCTTGAATATATGTGACGTAGGAGCCATAAGGTGAGAAGCTAAATATTTAACAATTAAAATAATTTTAGGTTGAAATTTTTGACCCCGATTCTGTGTTAAAATTGGAATGAGTCCCTTTTACCTTTGTAATTTCGTATTTTGCATTCACCTGTTCCGAAAGCTTTCGAAACCTGTTGGGTGTTCAATCTTTCTTTTATTTGTCTTTGTTTAATTTTAAACTTTAATATCTTATAAAGGAATTTCCAAAAGTTGTTTTGTTACTAACACAGAATCGGAGTTGATTAAGATTCGTTAATTAAAGTGTAATTGTATTAGTTTTTGTTGTAATTGTGCTGTTTTTTACGTAAAATAAATGGCTTTATTTTTAATATAGTTTAAATAAAATTTATGGAGAGTGGATGTTTATTGGGCACTTTGCTTTAGTCCTCGCAGAGAAAAAACTGGTTCCTAAAACTTCTCTTGGTTCACTGTTTTTGTCCGTCCAGTTTGTAGATCTTCTTTGGGCCTATTGGGTTGATTAGCATAGAAAGTCTATTACAAATGTTTCAACATAGCTACAATGCCTGGGCTTTAAAGTATGCTGCTAAAAAATTACTGGAAATACCGAAAGAGATGGAATCATTCATTTGTTCTTTTGATTATTTGTCCGGTCCAGCTTATGGAATAATATTACCTAAATTGAGCGATTCTGCCTAAAATTGTTTCATAAACGGGTTTAGGCGTAGAGAACGTTGGGTGTTCACGCTTTAGCGTGGTATTTACGCCTGCCACTGCAAGCTAAAGCTTGAACACCGAACCTCCCCCAGCAGGAAAAATCGCTCAATTTAGGTATTAGATAAATCGGTGTAAATTGGCGCAAGCATTTAAAATCATAAAACGATTGTGAGAAACTTTTACAACATACACTATTGAATAATCCTGAAAAACCCGCGATAGTGAACGATAGCTTTCCGAGAGATAAGCATCATGGCTGGAAATTCATTCGCTTTAGCCCAGATGGCCTGCTTTACGTTCCAGTGGGCGCCCCGTGTAATATTTGCGAGCGTGAGGATGCGCGCTACGCCTCTATCATGCGTATGAAAGCCGAAGGCTCAGGATTGGAGGTCTTCGCCCACGGTGTTCGCAATACCGTGGGGTTTGATTGGCATCCTGAAACCAAAGAACTCTGGTTCACCGATAATGGACGCGACTGGTTGGGTGATGATATGCCGCCTGATGAATTAAATCATGCACCCAAAAAAGATATGTACTTTGGCTTTCCTTATTGTCATGGCAAAAATATTCCAGACCCGGAGTTTGGAAAGAAGCGTCCGTGTGAAGAATTTACTCCACCAGCCATGGAGCTGGGCCCCCATGTGGCAGCCCTGGGCATGCATTTTTACACAGGTGAGATGTTTCCCCGAGAATATCAAAACCAGATATTTATTGCGGAACACGGCTCTTGGAATCGCACCACGCCGATTGGGTATCGAGTGATGTTGGTGCGAATTAAAAACAACAAGGCGGTATCGTACAAAGTCTTTGCTGAAGGTTGGCTGCAAGGACGTACAGCCTGGGGTCGTCCCGTGGATGTATTGGTCATGCCCGATGGCGCGCTGTTAGTTTCAGACGATAAAGCCGGTGTGATTTATCGGATTAGCTACAAGAAATAATATTTTCTAAAACAACACTTATGAAAGTGGCAATTTTTGATATTGATGGAACTTTGACCCAAACGAATCAAGTAGACACAACTTGTTTTGTTCAAGCATTTGAAAATGTATTTCTTGTCAATATTGAAAACACCGATTGGAGTAATTATACCCATACAACAGACTCTGGTATTGCATCAAAATTATTTCAAGAGTATTTTGAACGTCGGCCAACTGAAGATGAGCTCTGTTCTTTGCAAAATCATTTTGTCAACCTGCTTCAGCAGTCATATAAAGCAAATCCAAAATTGTTTAGTGAAGTCCCTGGGGCGTCTAAGATGCTAAGCACTTTACTGAAAAATAAGAATTGGGCTGTGGCTATTGCTACGGGTTGCTGGCGGGCTTCTGCTCAGTTAAAGTTAGAGTTTGCTGGAATTGATGTTCAAGGCATCCCTGCTGCATTTGCCGATGAAGCCTTTTCCAAGGAGAAAATCATCCAAACGGCTTTATCAAGGATTAAAGGTCAGCACTGTAATATCAATTTTGAAAAGGTTGTTTATGTCGGGGATAGAATATGGGATAAATGGGCAGCAAAACAATTAGGCATTGGATTTTTAGGTATTCACAGTGAAGGAAATCAAATGCGTTTGCGAGATGAAGGTGTATCGGTAGTTCTGCCAGATTATTTAGATTATAATTGTTTTATTCAAGCATTGGAAAACGCAAACATTCCAGATAAAGATTAAAATTTGTAATAATTGCTTAGGGATATTTCGCCATGATTGATTTAAGCGGGAAAATAGCTCTAATTACCGGTGGAGGTCGAGGAATAGGCCGCGAGATTGCACTCCATTTTGCCAGGGCCGGGATGGACCTCGTTTTAACTTCCAGAACGAAAAGTCAATTGGGTGCTGTGGCTAAAGAGGTTGAACAGTTGGGTCGTCAGGCTTTAATGGTACCAGCCGATGTGAGCCAAGAACAAGATGTCGAGAATTTAGCTCAGGTGGTTTCGAAAAAGTGGGGCAACATAGACATTTTAGTAAACAATGCCGCTGCTTTTGCTCGAGGCCGGGTGGTTAATCTTTTAGTGAACGATTGGGACAAAGTGATTAATACCAACCTGCGAGGTGTATTTCTCGTGACTAAAGCCTAATGAGAATTTGACTTTTCGCGATTATCTATTCCTTCACTTAACAATAACTTATAACGACCGCCCCGATCCACTTATGACAGAATATGAGAATCAGCGCAGGCGTGAATGCCTGCTTCAGCCATTGTATTGCTTTTAGGTCAAAGTACGAAAATAACGAATTTCATTTTTTACAATAGTCTTGTTACAATTTAGATATATTGATATCGGTTAATAAATACTTGACATTTTAAAAAAAATAATTAAATTAATCGAAATAAGATAATAATATCCGTTTTAAAATCTACACTTTAAAAGTAGGGCGCATCGAGTTTAATTAACGCTTATTTGTGCCCTTAAGGTTTTTACGTTTTATCCTTGATTACATAGGAGCAATAATTAGAGTACTCAACATAAAATGATGGCTTCTTAAATTAATTTTAATTAGGAGGGAGCACCTATGGCTGTATATTTGGATCCTAAAAATTACTATCGCTTACCTTGGAGTTTGACGGATAACGCTATTTCTTGGCTTGAACCGACTTGGAAATGTAATATCTACTGTGAAGGATGCTATCGAATTAACGATCCAAGGGGGCATAAATCTCTGGAACTTATTAAAGAAGAACTCGCTGTTTTCAAGAAATTCCGACTCACCGACGGCGTCTCCATTGCAGGTGGAGACCCGCTTATCCATCCAGAGATTGTCGAGATTGTGCGGATGATTTCTGAGGATGGATTGAAGCCTATCCTTAACACCAATGGCGTTGCTTTAACCAAAGAACTTTTAAAGGAGCTAAAAGCGGCTGGTGCCAAAGGATTTACCTTCCACGTGGACAGTAAACAAAGACGACCACACTGGAAAGGCAAAAACGAACTTGAGTTGTGTGAACTTCGCGAACACTTCGCTGAGATGCTGCATGAGGTTGGCGGCCTTTCTTGTGCATTCAACTCTACAGTCTATGAAGATACTCTTTCATATATCCCAGACCTGATAGGCTGGGCACAAGAACATATTGACAAAGTGCATGTAATCGTATTTATCTGTTATCGCGCCGCCATTCTGGATGGTCGATTTGACTATTATGCAGGCGCTGAGAAGGTAGATTTAGGAGAAATTCCGTACACAGCTTCCAGTGAAAGAAAAGTGGATATTTTATCCAATGATATTTATGAACTTATCAAAAATCGTTACCCGGATTTTGACAGCGCTGCTTACTTAAACGGTACTGAAAAACCCGATTCGTTCAAATGGTTATTAAGCGGACGCATTGGTACCAAGCATAGAATTTATGGTTATGTTGGGCCGAAGTTTATGGAACTGGCCCAAACCTACCATCACTTGCGCCACGGTCACTATTTAGCCTACACAGACCCGAAAATTCATCGCCGTGGCAAAGTTATGTTACTGTTTTCTCCCATTGATTCAAGAGTTCGAGCAATAGCACGAAATTATTTTCTATCGGCGATGACGAATCCAATTCGGTTATTTAAACGATTGCACTACCAGTCGATTATGATTATCCAACCCGCTGATGTACTCGATAACGGGGTTCAAAACATGTGCGATGGCTGTCCGGACATGACCGTATTGGACGGAAAACTGGTTTGGTCCTGCCGCATGGAGGAGCCTATGAAATATGGCTGCTTTGTACACACCGTACCAAAGCAAACTTCGAAATGTTAAATTTCAAAATCCAGTATTCATTCTAAAATGGCTAAACTAAAATAAGAGGCAGGAATTTATGTTTGATTGGTTTCCAAAGAACATCTCAACTTACGGCGGAGATATTGACTTTGTATTTCATTTAATCTTTTACATCGTTGGAATTGGGTTTCTTCTTGGTGAAGGGGTCCTTATTTATTTCCTCATTCGTTATCGACGTCGGGAAGGTAAGAAAGCAAAATTTGTCCATGGTGAGAACTTGGCGCAAGCTGCTTGGATTCTCGTTCCAGGCTTGATTGTTCTGATGCTTGACCTATGGATTGATTTTGCAGGCGCTAAAGCTTACGACAAGGTCAAAGGTGAAATACCTGCAAGTGATGTTACAGTTCAAGTAGAAGGGAAGCAATTCAACTGGATTATTACTTATCCCGGGCCAGATGGCCTGTTTGGCACCTCTGATGATTTCACACAGGAAAACGACCTTCACGTACCCGTAAATAAAGTCGTGCGTGTGATTCTTAAATCTAAAGATGTAATTCATAGTTTTTTTGTCCCTGTTTTACGGCTTAAACAAGATTTAGTGCCGGGACGGGAAATTACAGCCTGGTTCAAGGCCACCGAGATAGGAAAATATGAAATCGCTTGCGCCGAACTTTGTGGCTATGGGCATTATACCATGCGGGGCTTTCTATACGTTCATTCGGAAAATGAATATGCCAAATGGGTTAAGGAAAAGATGGATTAATGGAATTCTGGAGTGGTGGAGTAATGGATTATTTCAATTCAATGTTTAAATCTCGAAATTTCATCACCCCATTCCTCCAATACTCCATAACACCTTAGTAAACATTAAAAGTAAGAGAAGATTTTGCTCTAGTACTCAATGGCAAAACTACATTTATTTAGCAATTGGAGGATTAAATGGCAGAACCAGTTACGGCTGAAGTTGAACACACTGAAGAAATGAGTTTTTGGCGCAAGTATATCTTTTCCACCGACCATAAGACCATTGGCAAACAGTATCTATTTTTAAGTCTGTTCATGGCGGTGATAGGGGGATTAATGGCCTATTTAATGAGATGGCAGCTCGCCTGGCCTGAAACCGCTGTACCGGGCGCTGGCTGGATTCCCGAGCCAACGGCCTTTGAAGGTATCATCCCGCCGGAATTTTATAACGCCTTAGTGACTATGCACGGAACTCTCATGGTCTTTTTCGTAGCCATGCCTTTCCTTTTGGGAACTTTTGGAAATTTCTTGATCCCGCTGATGATTGGCGCCAAAGACATGGCCTTTCCCCGACTCAATATGATGTCTTTCTGGA
>JBHIAC010000115.1:0-10625 GCA_046758365.1 bacterium | reverse complement strand
TAAAAATCATTTAGCCTTCTATCCCATTAGTTCTCCGCATGCGAACTCTATCGTATATTTGTGCCAAATCCTGCTCATTGATAGGCTTCAACATCCGATAGATAACCCCCTTATCGAGTACTGATCTGATCACTTCATATTTTTCATAATCATAAACCAATATCGAAGGTATATTAGGGTGATAAGACTTCGCTAATGCAAAGGCGTCTAATCCTTTTAATGAAGTAATTTTAGGATCATAAATAATTAAATCAATATCCTCCCCCAACAGTTTTTCGAAAAACTGTTTAACACCCGATACCAAAATTACTTTACTCTGGGAGTTACTCAGGGTCTCTTTTACAACTTTTCGAATCGACTTGTCCTTTGTAGCGACAAGAACCGTCCACCCATTTTTCGAGTCCATGAAATATCCCCTCCTCACCAAGTTGAAATTCTCTAAAATTATCTCACCCCCAGTTTTGAATGTTAGAAAAGTAACAACTTTTTTGCAATTATCGAACCAAATAACGATGAAAGTCTATTTTTTGTGGATTGTTTTAAATCAGTATAATTGTATTATTTCCAATAGATTATATTTTCTTAATTCAGAAATCAAAATTTAAATTCAAAACCACAGCAAACCGCTTAAACAAGTTTTTGACATATTTGTCATAAAATTGCGTATTAATTTAGTTCTAATTTCTTAAAATTTAAATTATTGTGTTGGGTTTGACATAAGTGTCATATATTTGACACCATTGTCAAATATTCGGTTTATGTTTGAAAATTTAATGGAAGGGATAAATATAGGTAAGAAACAGCAATTTCCTCGTGTGGCGATACCACAAGTAAAATTAACTCGGTTATGTGTGACTCAATAAAAAGGTAATAAGGATAAAAGGAAATAGTGGAATAAGTTAAAGATTAGAAATTAATCAGAGACTTAAACCTTAAACCTTTATACCTTATTACCTCAAAAGACATCCAAAACATTCAATTTTTTTGCTCAAAAAACAAAGAATTGATTTGAAATGCTATAATTTACCATAACGCTTAATTATTCTATAAATCGTTCTCGTACTAATTCCTGAAATTTTTGCAGCCTCTGCAATATTGTAATTGGTGTCTTTTAAAAGTTTCCGAAAATAGTTCTTTTCAAACTTTTCAAGATGTTTTTTCTTTGCTTTATCAAATGGTTTAGCAAGAATGGAATCACTACCATATTTTTCTTTAGATTTGATGTAGGTTGGCAGATCTTCCACATTAATTACGGAACCCTGGGACAGCAAAACCAGACGTTCTATTATATTCTCAAGCTGTCGCACATTGCCAGGCCAACGATAGTCTACGAGAAATTCCATGGCTTCTGGTGCAATTTCTTTGCAATCAAGATTGCTTCTCTTAATTGTTTGTTTGAGGAAATGATTGACCAAGAGGGGGATATCATCCCTTCTTTGACGCAGAGATGGGATATGAATAGGAATCACGTTCAAACGATAGAATAAATCTTTTCGCAGACGACCTTCAGAAATTGCATTTCTCGGATTTTTGTTCATGGCCGCTATTACTCGCATATCGACATCGATAAGCTGTTTTCCCCCAATCCGACGAAATTGCCGTTCCTGTAAAACCCGCAGCAATTTGACTTGCAGATTTACATCTAATGCTGAAATTTCATCAAGAAATAAAGTCCCTTGGTTGGCGAACTCCAAAAGACCAAATTTTCTGTCTACCGCCCCGGTGAACGCTCCTTTTTCAAAACCAAATAGCTCGCTCTCAAGTAAATTTGCAGGAATAGCCGCACAATCCACTGGGATAAAATCCGCATCCTTGCGCAGACTATGACTATGAATGGTTCGGGCGATCAGTTCTTTACCCGTGCCGGTTTCTCCGAATATTAGAACATTTGAATCTGTTTTTGCTATTTGATTAATTTTCATGAAAATATTGCATATTATCTTGCTTTGGCCAATAATATTTTCAAATCCTAGGGGTCGGCTATCAGTTTTTGAACCATGCGAAAATCTCTGCCTTAGATCATTTATTTCTTTTTTAGCTGTTTTGTTAAGTCGAGTCTGTCCTTCTTTTGCCTGTGTACGCTTGGTGATGTCATGGAAGACCAAAACGGCTCCAGAAATTTTTCCTTTATCATCTATTATGGGAGCTCCACTGTCGCCAATAAGTCTTTCTGTTCCATCTTTAGCAATTAGGAGTGTATGCTCTTCCAGTCCGACTACAATACCCTCTTGCATTGCCTTGGTTGCAGGCTCTTCTATCACTTCACGCGTCTCTTCATTTATTAGATTAAATACTTCTGTCAATCTCTTACCAAAAACTTCTTTCTGTTTCCAACCCGTTAGTTTTTCTGAAACAGGGTTCATAAATTTTATTGATCCATTGGCATCAGTGGCGATTACGGCATCGCCAATGCTTTTTATTGTATTAGCAAACCATTGTTTACCACTTTTTAGTTGTTTTTCCATCCTATGTTTATAAAGGGCGATCTCAATAGTGGCGTGCAACTCTCTAGCTTCAATCGGTTTAAGCACATATCCAAATGGTGCGGTTTTCTTGGCTCGCTGTAATGTTTTCTCATCTGAATAACCCGTGAGATAAATCACTGGAATGTTGAAACGATCCCGGATTTGTTTAGCCGCTTCCACTCCGTCTATATCACCTTTTAATTTAATATCCATCAGTACTAAATTGGGTCTTGGTCGCATCTGTTCTGCCTTTTTTATGGCCTCATCTCCAGAAGAAGCGAGCGTAGGAACATCATATCCCAACCTTTTCAACTTGTTTTGCATATTCTTGGCGACAATAAGCTCATCTTCAACAATCAAGATTCGAACACTTGCCATTATATTATTCCTCTCCCCATTATATTATTTTTCGTAACTATTCAGGCTGCCCTGTCATTCCGTAGGAATCTTTGTAAATTTTAGCACTAAGTAAACAAGGTTCGTTCGGACGTTGATTCAAAAAAGATTCTTTCAGAATGACAGCCTGAATAGTTACTATTTTTCTGTAAATGTAATCTTAAAGGTGGTTCCTCCCTTTCTGTCAAGCTCGATAATACCATCAAGCTGCTCGGTTAAAATGCATACTAATTGTAGACCAAATGATTCTGTGCTTCGAAAGTCCATTTCTTTAGGAAGGCCAACACCGTTATCCTTGACAATTAGAGTAAACTTATTATCATTTACTTTGCGAAATTCGATGAGTATTTGCCCGACCCTGCTTGCTGGAAAAGCATATTTCAGAGCATTTGAAACTAGTTCATTGATTATCAAGCCACAAGGAATTGCCGTATTAATACTCAGTAAAACATCCTCCACATTTAACTTTAATTGGATGGCATCAGAAATAATTTTGTTTAATTGGAACAAGTTCTCTGTGAGGTTTTGAATATATTCATTAAAGTTAATCTTTGCCAAAACCTTAGATTGATATAATTGATCATGTATAAGCGCAATGGATTTTAAACGGCTCTGGCTTCTCTTAAATAACTCAAGAACTTTTTTATCCTTGATATATTCGGACTGGAGGTCGAGAAGACTGTTAATGATTTGTAAATTATTTTTGACTCGATGGTGAATTTCTTTGAGAAGCATCTCTTTTTCTTTGAGTGCTGCTTTGATTTTCTCTTCAGCCCGTTTATGTTCAGTAATGTCTGTGCACACGGCAAAGGTTCCTTTATATTTATCGTCTGCATCAAATAAAGCCTTTGGTGAGACAAGCACAGATATTTTGGTTCCGTCTTTTCTTTTAAGTTCGAGCTCATAGGATTGCTCGATTCCTTTTTTACGTAAATCTAGTAGATTTTGAAATCTTTCTTTTTTGGTCTCACCTAAAAAGTTAATACTATGTTGGCCAATTAGCTCACTTTTATTATAACCAAGCATCTTACACATATTGTCATTAACGTACGTAACTATTTGATTATCATCTACTTGTCCAAGTCCATCATTTATAGAATCAACCAAAAATTTGAACCTCTTCACACTCTCCTCGAGAGCCTTCTCTGCCTTCTTACGCTCGGTTATATCTCGTATCGCCGTCACCCGCACCACACGTCCTTGGTAAGAGATGGCTTTGCCTCTGACTTCAATTTGAAAAGTCGATCCGTCTTTTCTTAATCCTACCACTTCGTAAGGTTTTTCATATCCTGAAACAATATTTTTTAATACTAAATCACGGGATTCCTGTGCCGTAAAGTCTAATGCATGCATTCCTATCACTTCATTTAGTTCGTAACCAAACATCTCGGCAAAATTTTTGTTTACTTCTAAAATATTACCTTTATCGTGAAAAGCAATTCCTTCAAAAGATGCTTCAGACAATTTTCGAAACCGTTCTTCACTTTCGTGCAACGCTTCCTCGGCCTGCTTGCGCTCAGTGATGTCGTGCCAGTTGCTTTGAAGTAAGATTTTCCCATGGTAGCAGATGACTTTGCTGTTCGCCAGAACATCCCGTATCTCACCACTCTTGGTCTTGAGTTTTGTTTCAAATTCATCACTACCTTCTTTTACGATTTTTTTAATGTGCTTTTTTACCTCTTCAGCAGTTTCAATTACCTCAACGTCGGTTATATTGAGCTTTTGGAATTCTTCGTACATATAGCCAAGGTTTTCATACGCCTTTTTGTTAAATTTTACAATAGCGCCAGTCTCTGTATCTACCAGTACGATAGGGTCTACCGCTTGTTCGAATGTTGCGCGGTATCGTTCTTCACTCTCTAGTAACTCTTCCTCTATCCGCTTACGTTCGGTGATGTCCATTATTATTGTTCTGTACCCTAAAACGGAATGCCTAGAATCCTGAACCGCAATACTTATCAATTGTACATAGATCGATTCACTCCCTTTCACCAAAAGTCCCACTTCCGTAGTCACTTTATTCTTTGCTTGCCTGCATTGCTGCAAATAAGTCTTAAATTTCCTAACATCACTTTTTATCACAAAAGAGGTGAACGGTTTACCAATCAGTTGAGGCCGTTCAATACCCAGTTGTGCTGCGGCAGTCAAATTGATCGCTTGGATACAGCCCTTATTATCTAAAATGATATAGCCTACTGGAGCGCAATCGTAGAGTTCGTCATAACGATGCCGAGATTCTTTCAGTTTTAGCTGTTCCTCACGCACGTTTCTTTTTTCCATTTTTAGCTAAAAACCAATGATTGAACAATGAACACTACTTGTAATAGCGAAAAACGGCCAAAACAAAAGTGAGTAGGGTTCATCTCGTCCGTTAAATTCTTAAAAAGATAAAGGTCGATTAAAGTGGCATAAATAGTATTATAAAAGTCAGAAGGCTAACATTTAAATAACTAGAATTAAATTAAGATTACTGAAAGTGCAACGTTGAAAGACAACGAACGTTAACTCTAACTTCCCCTTGTAAGGTTACGAGTGGGAGACTTAAAGGTATTATCGGGGATAAATAGCAGATTCGAATTGACTAGCCTATAGCTTTCCGGTTCCTCCTCAGGTAATTAATATTATGAGAACCTTTGTATTTATTCCACCTCCCTCAAATAATGTGGTTATTTCCATTCTACGATCAAAATTATCCCGCTACATAATATATTAATAAAAATTAATTTGTCAAGTATTTTTTTAAAATTATGCAACTTTTCTTTTTAGCAGTCTTATTTGAATAAATCCATAAGCTCTTGTATTAATGCAATTAAAACGAATTTGTCCTTGATATTTCATATTTTTAATGTTAAATTTAATTAAAATATTTGCTCACTCTTTAATAACTATCAAATTTAATATAGAGGGATTAAAGAATATGCAACAAAGAAAGATAGGCTTGGCTTTATCAGGGGGAGGATTTCGCGCCTCCTTTTTTCATATTGGGGTTCTGGCGCGGTTAGCAGAATTGGACCTCCTTCGAGAAGTTGAAGTTATTAGTACTGTTTCGGGCGGTTCGATTTTTGGCGCTCTCTATTATCTTCACATAAAAAATTTGCTTGAAGAAAAACGAGATGAAGAAATTATTAAAGAAGATTATATTGATAGTTTAAAGAAAATCGAGGTAAATTTCTTAAAAGGAGTTCAAAAAAATATCCGCATGCGGACTTTTGGGAATATCCTCAGCAATTTTCGAATGTTTTCTGAGAGCTATTCTCGCAGCGATAGGATAGGTCAGCTTTATAGCAAACATTTTTATGAGCCGGTATTAAAAAAGCACAAAATATCTATGCCTGATTTAAAAATCCAGCCAAAAGGGGGACCGCAAAATTTTCATCCGAGAAAGCACAATTTGGATCGCAGATGTAAAGTGCCCATTTTAGTGCTCAATGCTACCACATTAAATACCGGACATAATTGGCAATTCACTGCTACCTGGATGGGGGAACCCCCTAGTGACTATGAGGATGTGGATAAAAATCTTCGCCTCCGAAGATTGTACTATTATGAGGCTCGTGAACACAGACACAAACATTTTCCTCTGGGAGCTGCAGTGGCCGCATCTGCATGTGTGCCTGGAATATTTCATCCTCTGCCTATTTCAAATTTATATGAAGAAATAACTGTTCAGTTAGTGGATGGAGGCGTTCATGACAATCAAGGAATAAACAGCCTCTTGGAAGAAAACTGTACCCATATAATTTGCAGTGATGCCAGTGGTCAAATGGGAGATATATTGGAACCTAAAACAGGTATCTTTTCTGTTTTACTTAGGAGTAATAACATTTTAATGGACCGAGTTCGGGAGGAGGAAATTGCCGCCTTTAAACCTCGACTTAAAGCTAATAAAATAAACGAGTTTGTATTTCTACATTTAAAGAAAGATCTTCTTCGGCCCGAAAAAACTTGGTACAGCGGTGAGAACAAAGAAGGGCAAATTGAGAAAACCTATGGCCAAACCAACTATGGTGTGAATCGAGAAATCCAGTCCCAGCTCTCTAATATCCGTACTGACTTAGATTCTTTTAGTGATGTTGAGGCCTATTCCCTCATGTGTAGTGGATATCTGATTGCAGAAAAACAGTTCGATGATAAATTGACAGAAAAATTTTATTCACAAAACCAAAGTAAGCAGAATCCAAAATCAAACTGGAATTTCTTACAGGTACAATCATTCATGACCTGTACTAACCCTTTAAAACAATATGTTAAACACTTAAAAGTAGGCAGTAGTCGTTTTCTTAAGGCTGTAAAATTAGTCAATACTTTGAAAACTATTTGTTATATTTTATTAGCGGCAGCAAGTTTAGGTTTGCTCTATTTTCTCATTGTAAATTGGCATAAACCGCTGCCCATAAACATCCCTGTGAAAACCTACGGTTCAATAGCTGTGGCAGTTCTGCTAATGGTCATCGGTTCCATACCACAAATAAATCCCATAAAAAGATTTCGAAATTTTGTTAAAAAAATGTTTAAAAGGCTAAGTATTTCTTTCGCTGGATTTATTATAGTTTGGTCTTACTTGATTCTTATAAATCCGCTGTTTTTAAAGAAAGGTCGGATTTCCAAATTAAAATAATAAAAACCTAACCCGGACAAGCCGCAACCAAAAAGGTTTTCAACAAAAAATCTACCCCAACGGATTGAAACAACCCAACGGATGAAATGATTTTATATCGGTTGGCTTGTTTCTATCCGTTGGAAAATGTTTTTTCTAATTTCTTTACCTTATTTACCCAGAATTAGCAATTCGGCACAACTGCTCTACTTGACTATCATTTCCCATGACAATTAATACATCGCCAGGTTGGAGAACGCTATCGGCTGGTGGATTAACTTGGATAGGCTTCCCTTCACGATGGTAAGCGATCACCATGGCGCCGGTACGTTCACGAATGTGAAGCTCCCGAATAGACTTACCAGAAAAAGGGCTATCTTCTGTAACGTCAATTTCTTCCAAGTGCAGGGCAAGCTCCTGGTCTTGCATGATTACATCTAAAAAATTCACCACTTTCGGACGGAGAAGAACTGAAGCCATACGCCTACCGCCAATTTCACGCGAAGAAATTACCTTGTTTGCTCCAGCTCGAAATAATTTAGCGCCAGTAGCTTCATCTGCGGCTCGAGTGACAATGGTTAAATTAGGGTTAAATCCTCTGGCAGTAAATGTTACAAACAGATTTTCCGCGTCTTCTGGCATGGTAGCAATCAATCCTTTTGCTGTTGACACACGTGCCTGGTTTAGCACTTCATCCTGGGTGGCATCTCCATGCAAAACCAGCAATCCCTCGTTACGCAGTTTTTCCACTAATTCAGCATCTTTTTCAACTATTAAAAAGGGAACTTTACTCCTTTGAAGCTCTTCCCCAGCATGCCGACCCTCATGGCCAAATCCACAAATAATGATATGATCGCGAAGTTTTTCAATTATATTTTCCATTTTTCGTGCTCGAAATAGTTCCTTTAATTCTCCTTCAATAAAAAATGCGGCTAAATTTCCAAAGCCATAGCCCACTGTTCCAATACCCACTACAATTAAACAGGCTGTAAACACACGCCCTCCATCAGAAAGTGGCCTTACCTCTTGAAAACCAACCGTCGAAAGGGTAATAATAGTCATATAAAGGGATTCATAGGGCGACCACGCTTCGATAAAAATATACCCCACCGTACCTGAAAGTAAAATTAAGAAAAAGATTCCAATGGTGAGCCAAATTCTTTTAAAAGTGGTAATTTGTCTTGACCACCAAGAAAAATGCTTAAAGAATGACCTTGGCCACATAATTTTATTTTAGTTACTGTTACCTTGGCTTCTTCATTAAAGATAGAAAACCGTTTTTGGCCGAATCTAGGCTGAAGCCCCACAGAAATAGAGATGTATAGTCCTTTAAACTTCCAAAGGTGGCGTTTTCAATATAGTGAGTCTGCAAACCAATGATCGTAGCAATGGCAACGCTTATGGCAAAGGCAATTGTATCTAACTTACGAATGCCACTGAAAAGTCGCTTTGGTAAAGCCAGCTTCTGGTGTTTAAAGTCACCTGTGCGAATAGTCTTAGCAATATTTAATTCTTTTTTGACTGTAATGCCATCGGTGCTGGTAAAAATAGGCTCACCTTGAGGATCTTTGATAGTAAGTGAAATGGTATAGGTGCCGGGTTTTTTAAAAAAGTGAACCGTCGTTTTACCTGTCTGTATATATCCATCGCCCAAATCCCAGGTATAGCTGAACTTTTGGGTAGCTAGTAAAGTATTGTTGATTTGTTCAGGATTCCTGTTTTTGTCTTCATATTTCAACTCAAAAGTCAGAGAAATATAGGTATGGGGATCCCCTTTAATGGCAATTTTAACCTGATTTTTCGAAATAAGATTGCGATAATAATCCTCATCTAACCCTTCCTTGGCAATCTGAATTAATTCTTTGGCTTTGGTGAAATCATCTTTTTCTGTCAGCAAATATTTTACCCGTTTTTTGAGCGTGTCAGGAATTTCAACATCTTGTTCCACTTGTAAAATCAATTCAAGCTTTCTGAAATCTCGATTAATCGCAATAACTTTGTCCAATTCATGGTCCAAACTTTTGGCCCTTTGCTTTAATTTTACA
Source organism: bacterium (assembly GCA_046758365.1). Classification (GTDB taxonomy): domain Bacteria; phylum Zhuqueibacterota; class Zhuqueibacteria; order Oceanimicrobiales; family Oceanimicrobiaceae; genus JBHIAC01. Next base: position 1,122 of record JBHIAC010000115.1, on the reverse strand, counting down.
ATTTCTTCTTTCAAAACCTGATTAAGACTAGAAGTGGGTAGACCTTCGATTTCTCTAATTAAATCGGATTTAAATTCGTCTAATTTCTCCGTTTTTTTATCAAAATCAAAATATTCAAACGCTTTATTTACCCCAATGTTTGCCGCTTCTATATTTTCTTCTTCTAAATTTAAATAAACCTCCTCCAGATTTTTTTTAACTTCTTCTTCCCAATCAATAGGAATGAGTTCTCTGGTCTCAACTCGGTTCTCGATTTTTTGTACTTCTCTGCAAATCGCCAGCAGGTCCTCTGTCTCTCTGACTCGCTCTTCCACTGCACCAAATTCGGAGAGTTGGTTCATTTCCGAAGCTTTTAGTGTTTTTCGTCGAAGCTTTCTGTACAACGAGGTTGCAGGCGCTACTAGCTGATCTATTTCATTCCTTAGGTTAACAATTTTAATTTCTAGTTCAAGTCTCTTCCGCCTTCTTGGAATATGTATAGCCATAAACCAGGAAAGCACGGATCCGATGGCTAAAACTAAAACAGGGAAAACAAAAATATCTTTTTGGGGAGCAGGTGAAAGCACATTAATTTCCAATTCACCCAATGGAATAAGAGTGCTTTTGTTGATAATTCCGTTTATAACACCTTTATAATTGTCTGCTTTTAGGCCTTCTGTTGAAAATTGAAAATTTACTTCATGAATAAACTTATCACTTTTTTTAATTGGAAGGGAAAATAAGATGCCGCCAGGGACTTTTTTATCCGCAAAAGGGTTGAGAACAGTTGGGAATTCTACAGCCATTTGACCGTACTTTCCTTGTAAACTTATTTTTGGCAAGAATACCTGAATCTTCCGAGCTGTGTCTGGATAAAATAAATATAAAGTTCTTTGATTATTTTTATCCCCAAGAGTATAATAGAAACTTTTATTCAAGAGTGTAATATTATTTTCCCCCTCAGAAAAAGCGTTTGTTGTAAAAATAATAGTAAAAAGAAATAATGTGGGTAGAAACTTAAATATTTTCATCCTTTAAATCTCCTACTTAACCCTAACCTGGCCAAACCAGAACCAAAAAGGCAAAAAGATTGAGGGCAAAACAATTAAAAATTTGAATTTTGAATTACATAATTGCTTTAAA
>JBHIAC010000114.1:0-11057 GCA_046758365.1 bacterium | reverse complement strand
ATCATCGTGACCGTTTTCTACTTCCAAATAGGCAATATCCAGCTCCTGACCACGGGTAATCTCTATTTGTCCTGATTGACAGTGGGGGCATACAAAGAGGTTGTTTTCCACCGCAAAATCATGGCCACATTTGTGACACTTTCCTTGCACGGGTATATGCTCGATTTTAAGTTTGGTATTTGTAAGTGGAGTATCTATTGTAATTACCTCAAAGCTAAACAGAAGCGATTCTGGAACGATATCGCTTAGAGCCCCGACTCGTAATACAATCGACTTAACGCTTGGTAGTTCCCGCCGCTTCATTTCCTCCAGCACTGTCGAGACAATGGAATTTGCGATGGAAAGTTCATGCATTTTTTTCGTGCTATTCTTTTGAATTGCTGAATTTGTTTCAAATTTAGCGCCTTTATTGCCAAAAAGCAAATTTCTTCAGTGCTATGCGCCAGTCCTCGGGTAGGAAAAATGAAATTGCAATGCAAAAAGCTCTAATTTTATTTCCAATCCCTTGAATTAATATGGTGTCGGTTTAATAGCCGGTGGAATGTTCGACGATCAACACCACTGCTTTTTGCTGCATTAGTTATATTACCATGATGGCGTTCTAACATTTTTATCAAATAATCTTGCTCAAAACTGGCCACCAACCGCTGCCGAGCTTCTTTCAAAGGTAGGCTGATTTGAGCCTGAAGGTAATCCTCATTAACACAGACAATATTCTCTGGTAAATCTACAGGTTGAATCCATTCGTCTTTGGCCAATGTAATGGCGCGTTCAATGACATTCTCTAACTCCCGAACATTTCCGGGCCAGCTATATTCTTGCAAAAGCTTCAATGCTTGCACAGAAATTCCCTTAATCCTTTTAGGCGTTAGTTTGGAATATTTATCAATAAAATTATGACATAAAAGTGGTATATCTTCCTTTCTTTCACGTAAGGACGGAAGTTCGATAGAAATCACGTTTAACCGATAATATAAATCTTCTCTTAAATAACCATCCTTTAAAGCCTGTACCAAATTCCTATTTGATGCTGATATAATTCGGACATCCACATCTATGAGCTCGTTACCGCCCACTCTACGAATCTTTCTATCCTGAAGCATGCGAAGAAGTTTAACTTGTAAGGCATGACTAAGCTCACAAATTTCATCCAGAAAAAAAGTGCCACCATCGGCAAATTCTACAAGACCTGGTTTTCGTCGATAGGCCCCAGTAAAAGCTCCCTTTTCATATCCAAACAATTCACTTTCAAAAAGATTTTCTGGAAATGCTCCACAGTTTATTGGAACAAAAGGTTTGGATTTCCTAAGACTGTGTGCATGGATGCTACGAGCTACCAGTTCCTTTCCGGTTCCACTTTCTCCCGTGATAGTTACATTGGATTCACCCTCGGCAATTCGGGAAATCATGTCAAATACCATCTGTATGGATGGACTTTTACCAATAATATTGTCAAAATGATACCTTTTCTCCAACTGATTTTGCAGAGCACGTTTTTGTTTGTGTAAATTTCTATGATGTAGAGATTTTTCCACAACCACCTTTAGACGCTCTTTCTTAAACGGTTTTTCGATAAAATCAAAAGCGCCGTCCCGCATGGCCTGTACGGCTCTTTCCACGTTTCCGTATCCGCTAAATATTACAAACGGCGTTTCTGGTGCAACGACTTTTGCTTTTCGGAGAAGCTCCATGCCACTGTAATTTGGCATGGACAAATCGCAAAGGATTAGATCAAATTCTTCAGACTCAATCTCATTTAGCGCCTGAGTGCTGTTGCTGATTGTGGTTACATTATAATCGCCATTATTTTGGAGAGTCCTTGCACAGCTCAGCAGAATCTCTTTATCATCATCAATTATTAAAACATTAGCTTTTCTTTTCATAAAATACTTAGAGTACACTTTTTTAACGTAAACGATTTAATAATTTAGTGTTCTCTCTCAAAAAGTAGAAAATTAATTAAAAAAATTCTTAAATTTAAGAATACTATATAATCAATCACAAAATCCCACCTACTAAAGGTCCATCTTATGAATATCTTCAATATCTTCCTTGGTGCTATATACTTCTATCCTCAATCCAGTCATCTTTTCCGCTATTCGAGCAATTTCTTTCAACCGACTTATTTCCACTTTTTCTAGCTGGGCACTTGCGGTTCCACGATCAATACTGTAAATTTGAACCCATAATGGTTTTAACTCTTGCAGCCTTTTAATCCAACTCATGACTTCCCAATCGGAGCTATTATCAATTTTCCCCCGAATAAACATGCTCTGGATGACAAACTTTTTTAGCGACCTAAGCCCCTCAACTATACTCTCTAAAGTTATCAGTGGAATTCCATGATTCATTCTTTTAAAAGCTTGTTCGTTTCCAACATCTAATTTCATTATGGGTAAATCTATTTTTTCCAATGCTTCTCTTATTACTGGGTCCCCACTTGTCGTACTATTGGATAAAATGGCTAATTTTACTTCTGGCCTAAATTGATCCCTCATTCCTTGAACAATATCAATTATTTCTGGAAAATCCGGGTGAAGGGTTGGTTCTCCATTGCCAGAAAATGTAATGTAGGCAAAATTTCTATGTAATAGAAATGCTTTCCTTAAAGCCAGGACAACTTCCTGAACAGAGGGCAATTGATTCTCGCAACCCTTTCCACTTGTAGTCTGCATTGATGTCCAGCCATATTGACAATAAGAACAATTCAAAGAACACATTTTGAAATGATTAGGTAAAAGGTTTAGGCCTAAAGACCGACCCAACCTTCTTGATTTTATTGGTCCATACACAATACCTTTTTGTAATTTCAGTAACGTCATATGTAAACTTTAATTAAAACAAATGCTTGATAGTAGCTCCCCGCATCCTTGCTGCTCGAACAGTCGCACATTCCAATATACTGAAATCCCGAAATCTCTCCATAGGGTCAAAATCACTTTGGTAACGCAGGCAGCATTCCGAAGCCGACTCTTCTCCCTGGGGGCATGGTAAATCCAATATTGGACACATACCTTCTATTAAACCATTTTTTTCGTTTTCTTTTGTCATTTTTTATCTTAAATTTTTAGTATACAAGCTCCATGATATTCTCTTTGCTCTTAGCATATTCTTTACCCTTCTTGAGCGCTTTTTCGTTTAAAACCATAAACCCTTTCCTCTTAACCACCGTCTGAGCAGCAGACAGTACGCTTTCCAGAGATAAGATTCCGGTGTAACCTAGAAAAGCCCCTAACATGACCATGTTAGCAACTTTAGTTTCACCCAATTCATCTGCCAGTTGCGTGGCTGGAACATAAACCGCTTCCACATCTTGGCGTTGGACGCTGCGCTTTATAAGTGAACTGTTCACAAATATAACCCCTTTTTCTCGAACATCTTTTTCAAACCGGTCTATGGACGGCAAATTCATTGCAATCAACACATCTGATTCTGCCACCAGCGGCGAACCGATCCGTTTGTCAGAAATAATGACATGACAATTGGCAGTGCCGCCGCGCATTTCAGGGCCATAAGAAGGCAGCCAGGTCGAAAAGTAGTCCAAAAGCATGGCGCTTTCAGCCATAAGTTGCCCAAACAAAAGTATACCTTGACCGCCAAAACCTGCAATTTTGATCCTTGGATTTTTGTAATTGTCCTCTACCACCGGTCGGTTAAATTTTTGAAGGTCTCCCTCTTTCGTAGCTCCCATTAAGGATAGTATTTCCTCTTCTGTCGGTTTAATTTTCTTTTCAAATTTAGAGTTTATATAATCTTCTTTCTTTAAAGCATCGTTTTTATCTTTCATAACGCTCAACTTAAAATAATTGGTCATGACTTCGGTTATCCATTTCTTAGCATCCGAAGGGGTCATTTTCCAGCCGATCGGACATGGAGATAAAGCTTCTACCAAGGAAAATCCTCGCCCTTCCATCTGGTTTTGAATTGCCTTTCTAATGGCCTTGCGGGCTTGCATCACGTGTTTAGCGTCAGTGATAGCCACACGTTCTATATAAACGGGTGTTTCCAGAGTGGCTAAAAGCTCACTCACACGCAAGGGATAACCTTCGTTCTCTACTGTGCGTCCCCAGGGTGTTGTGGTGGTTTTTTGACCAATCAAGGTGGTGGGCGCCATTTGTGATCCTGTCATGCCATAGATGGCATTATTAACGAAGATGACAGTGATATTTTCGCCGCGGTTAGCCGCCTGTAATATGTTGTTGCCCCCGATGGCTGCTAAATCCCCATCACCTTGATAGCTTATTACAATAGAATTGGGAAGCGCCCGTTTAATTCCTGTTGCTACCGCAGGTGCCCTACCATGGGCCGCTTGAACATTTCCGCAATTAAAATAGTAATAGCCAAACACAGAACATCCCACAGGACTAATAAAAATGGTTCGTTCACGAATACCAAAGTCATCCATAGCTTCAGCAATCACCTTATGAATGACCCCATGGCCACAACCTGGGCAGTAGTGAGTAGTATATGGGTCCCCACCTGGCTTGCGGTAAAAATCATCAAAGAACGATTCCGGTTTTTGTAAAATTTCTTTTGCCATAGCTTTCTCTTTTTTGGTTAAACTTGGTTACGATTAAAGACTATTTAACTGTACTTCTTCGGCTTTGCTTAACTATAAAAATTTCTTTTAGCTTTTGTAAAAGTTCTTGTGTTGTTGGCACTGAGCCACCCATGCGACCATAAAATTTTGTAGGTCGCTTCCCTTCCAGAGCCAACCGAACATCATCCACCATTTGCCCGTTGCTCAATTCCGAAACAAAAAATAGTTTAGCTGTTTTTGATAATTCTTGAATTTTTTGCTTAGGGAAAGGCCACAAAGTTATGGGCCGCAGCAAGCCTACTGACAATCCTTGAGACCGGGCTTCCTCCACCACCGTTTGGAGAATGCGGGAAACAATTCCGTACCCCATCATAATTACCTCGGCATCCTTTGTATGAAATTCTTCGTAGCGGACTTCTGCAGCTTCAATTCTTTTATATTTTTCTTGAAGTTTTCGATTGTGCTCCTCTAATTCCGTGGGATCCATATATATAGACGTAAATAGATTCCCACTGGTTTTTGCAGTTCCGTCTATAGCCCAGGGTTTTACAGGCAGTTTGGTAATAGGTTCAGGCAGCTCAACGGGTTCCATCATTTGTCCAACAAAACCATCAGCCAAAACCACCATTGGGTTGCGGTATTTATCGGCCAGTTCAAAAGCCAGCATGGTCAAGTCGCACATCTCTTGAGCGCAATTAGGCGCAAACACAATGACCTTATAATTGCCATGACCTCCGCCTTTAACAATTTGATTATAATCTGCCTGCTCGGGTGCAATATTCCCTAAGCCGGGACCACCACGCATAATATCCACCACAACCAACGGAAGCTCTGAACCAGCGGCATAAGAGATGCCTTCCTGCTTTAGACTTATACCGGGACTTGAAGATGCCGTCATAACTCTTTGGCCTGTCGATGCTGCCCCATAAACCATATTGATGGAAGCAATCTCACTTTCTGCTTGCAAAAATGTTCCACCTACTTGCGGGAAAAAGTATGCGGCTGCTTCAGCTATTTCACTGGCTGGGGTAATAGGATAGCCATAAAAAGCCCGGCAACCTGCCAGAATAGCGCCTTTGATAACCGCCTCATTACCTTTGACAAATAATCGAGACATAGCTCCTACTCCACTAAATTTGTTCATTTGCTTGGATGCGTTTATAAACTTTAATTGTGCCTGGCTCTGGGCAGATATAAAAGCAAATACCACAACCTGTACACCCTTCTCCTAAATATTCCACTGGGTGATAGCCCATTTTATTCAAGTCCTGAGACTCTTTTAAGACATTTGGAGGACATACCTCAAGGCACAACAAACATCCTTTGCATAAATTTGCAACAATCTCAACCCGCCCTCGAGATTTTTTCCGAACACGATTATCAACCTTGCTTGTCTCATGGTTGGTCATTGATTCAGCCTCAAGACTTGTCAACACTGGCAGCACCATTGATTTGTCCGAACGGTTTAAGCGATTGTAAAACTTTTGTTTTATCATAACTTATTCTCCTTATTTACTAGCTGCCCATTCTCGCCTAAAAAATATGCCATAAAACCAAAAACCATTTATTTATTCTAAGCGGCCTATTATTGAGAAATGGAAGAATCCAATTATTTCTGGAGGCTCTCCCAAGCTCGATTTGCATTTTCAAGAATCTCTTTCCGCTTAACTGGCTTAATTAGATAAGAGAAGGCACCTGCATCCATGGCTTCACGATAGCTGGCTAATTCACCATAAGCCGTGACGATAATCACTTTTGATTCAGGTGTCTTTTCTGTAATCTCCCGCAACAAGTCCAAGCCAGATTTTCCAGGCATTTTTAGATCTAACAGAATGAGAGGGTAATACTCTTTGAACAGCAATACAATGGCTTGTTTTACATCAACGGCTGCATTTACCTCATATCCAGCCTTTTGAAGTATCTTGCTCAAAGACCGACTGAATGCCTCATCATTGTCAACAATAAGAGCTCTTTTGAAATTAGGGAATTTCAATTATTTGTCACCAAAATAACTGAAAATATGAATGACATCGGTGCTTCATAACTACTTTATTTAGGAGGTGGGGTTTCTATCCCGCTGGTTAAGTATCCTACGGGCTCTATCCAAAAACCTTTACAACTTAATTTTTAACTTCCTACTTTTTTGCACCTACGTCATGAATTTTATTTTAAAAAGTCAAAAATTATGCCATACAATGCTGTAAAATAAAAAAGCCATTTGTGCAAATACAAACGACTATAAAAAAAGTACTTAATGCTTCCTTTTTCTTTAGAATATGTATAATCTTCCTTACGCAATTTTCTTAATTTCGGTAAAATAATTTCTTATTTTTAAGAATTTTGTTATGAAATCTAAAAATATTATTTTCAATCTTAATATATTTAATTCAATCCTTGCTTGATATACTAAGCTCCGCCATCTTCCGGTACAGTGTAGACTGACTCATCCCCAATATCTCCGCAGCTTTGATTTTATCGTAATCAGACATCTTTAAAGCCTTAAGAATCGAATCCCGTTCAAACTTTCTCAAAGAATCCTTCAAACCGCCTTTTATATCTTCAGAAGAGGATTTTTGAGAGTAAAACTGAGGAAAATGCGCTAATTTCAAAATATCTTCATCGCACAAAATCATGGCTCGTTCAATCACATTCTCTAATTCTCGAACATTTCCTTTCCAGAGGTAATCCATGAATAAATTCAATACCTCTTCATCAACACCCTGAATTTGTTTATTTAATTGTACATTATAAAACTTGATAAAGTGGTCAACCAATTCGGGGATATCCTCTGCTCTTTCTCTTAATGGTGGAATGGTAATACCAACCACATTTAATCGATAATATAAATCTTCTCTAAAATTTCCTTTTTCAACTTCATCGGCTAAGTTTCTATTAGTCGCAGCAATAATACGAACATCAATGATTTCGGGGTTTGTGCTGCCCACAGGCATGATTTCCTTATGTTCGATGGCTCTCAAAAGTTTAACTTGTAAATTTAACGGAACACTGGAAATTTCATCTAAAAACAGCGTTCCTCCAATGGCTACTTTAAATAAACCTTGTTTATCTCTCATCGCTCCAGTAAAGGCCCCTTTAACATGTCCAAACAGTTCAGTTTCAATAAGATGTTCAGGTATAGCAGCACAGTTGATCGGAACAAATCTTTTATTAGAGCGGTGGCTTTTGCAATGAATGGCCCGGGCTATGAGTTCCTTTCCTGTTCCACTTTCTCCAAAAATCAATACTGTCGAAACTAAAGGTGCGACCCGTTCAACTAACTCCAACACCTCCGCAATAGCTCGACTTGTGCCAATAATCACCTCTGAAACTGGGGCTTTCCCTAACTGGGCTTTTAAATATTTGTTTTCCTGGGTCAAATTTTGTCTTTCAATAGCCCTTTCTACTGTACTTATAATAACCGCTTTTTTAAATGGTTTGGTAATAAAATCATACGCCCCCTCTTTCATGGCTTCCACTGCGGCTTCGATAGTACCATACCCCGTGAGCAGAATAACCTCGATATCTGCATATTTTTTCTTAATATTTTTCAGCAATTCGATACCGTCTCCATCGGGCATCTTTAAATCAGATAAGACAATATCAACGGTTTCCTTGGAAAGTAGAGCAAAAGCTTTATATCCTGAACTTGCTGTTCTGGTGACATATCCAGCTTTGCTCAATACCTTTTCTAAAGATTCCCGAACGCTGGCTTCGTCATCCACTATTAATATTGATTTAGTTTGCAACTTAATTTCCTCTCTTAGTTTCGGCCAATGGAAGTACGATAGTGAAATTAGTACCTTGACCAACTTTACTATTGCAATAAATTTGACCTCCATGTTCGTGGACAATTTGCTGAGAAATCGCTAATCCAAGACCAGTACCAAATTCTTTGGTCGTAAAAAACGGATCAAAAATATTCTCTATTTCATCGTATGGAATCCCAACACCGGTGTCCTCTATAATAATATTGGCCCTTTGATTTCTCTTCTCGGTCCATATTCTCAATTTCCCACCTTTAGGCATAGCTTCAATGGCATTTCTAATAATATTTAAAAGAGCTCTTCGAATTTGAACTCGATCAAACCGAATCCCTGAAATTCTATTTTTCACATTGCATTCAACTTCTATTTTCTTTTGATTTAATTCATGACGCAACATTTCCATCATTTCCTCTAAGATACTTTCTATCTGGCCTTTGACTGGTCGAGATTCTGGGAGACGGGAGAACTGTAAATATTCTTCGGTCAAAGAAGTCACCCGTTCAACTTCCGACATAATAGATTTTAATAATGCTTTGGCTTCTTCAATATTCACAGAATGATAACTTTTAAGTTCGTCTTCTAAAAGTTCGGCATTTAAACTGATTGAAGAAAGTGGGTTTCGAATTTCATGAGCAACTTTAGCCGCCATTTTGCCAATAGTAGCCAAACGCTCTGCCTGAAGAACTTGCTTTTCCAAAATCTTCTGTTCTGTAATGTCTTGTCCTATACCCAAGGCAGCGGTAATTTCATGCTTCTCATTCTTAATGACTGTATTGGACCAAGCAATGAGTCTTTCCTCCCCGTTTTTTGTTAAGATTGGATTTTCGTACTGAAAAGTTAATTTGTTTTCAATGATGGAATCAAATACCTCAATTACGTTTGGTCTCCAACGTTCTGGAAGAAACAATTCAAACCAATTTTTACCGAGAACTTCTTTTTTTTCATAACCCGTCACCTCTTCACATTTCCTATTGAATAAAATAATTTCTCCTACTAAATTTATCCCAATGATAAGACTATTAGCCGTTTCAATTAGAGATTCGGTAAATTCCTTCTCTTGTAAAAGTTGATTTTCTATTTTCTTTTTTTCCGAAATATCAATTTCAATCCCCATATAGCCAATCTTTTTGCCGTCATAATAGACAGGTGTAATAGAAAGAAGAATTATAATTTCAGTACCGTCTTTTCGTTTGTTTATTATTTCGCCTTTCCACTCCCCTCTATTATTAATAGAGTCCCACATTTCTTGAATAACTTCATTACTGGTCTTACTAGATCGAATAATGCTGGTATTTTTCCCAATGACTTCTTCTCGGCCCCAACCAAACAAATCAGTAAAGGCCTTATTTACTTCAATGATTGTTCCATTCAAGTCAGTAATCAGTATGGCATCTGTGGAAAACTGGAAGGCATTGTAAAACAGATGAAGGCGGTGCTCTAACTGTAATTTATCTATTTTAGAAATAGTCATTTTAGCTTTTAATTTTATATCAATAATAGTTCATACGAACAATTTATTTACTAATAAAGTAATAACAAATTTGTCAATTTTCAAGAATTTTTATTGAAAAGCTTAAATTGGTTGTGTTTTAGATGACATTGTTTAATAAATAAGCAGTTAACTATCATCCATTTACATAAATTTAAAAAAGCTTGTTTTTTTGTATTAATATGGGTATTCTTTTATTAAAATAACAAACTATTTTTCTATATGGTGCGCTAAGGAACAATAATTAGGCAAAGTAAGATGAAATCTTCAAGTGATGTCATCATTATAGGCGCCGGAATTATTGGCTGCTCGATTGCTTACCGACTTGCCCAGGAAGGGCTTCGAGTTACCGTGATTGAAAAAGGACAATCGGGGGAAGAAGCCTCGAGCGCAGCGGCAGGGATGCTGGCCCCTCAAGCGGAAGCGGCGCATGGACTCCATAGTTCATTATCTGAACTATGTGTTGCCAGCCATGCCTTGTATCCTAACTTTGTAGCTGAGTTGGAAGAAGAGACCGGCATTAAAATTGGCTACCAAAACAGTGGCAGTATCTTTGTAGCTACAGACTTCAAAGAAGCAATGACACTGGCGGGCCTACTGGAGCGACAACGGAAGGCTGGCATGCAAGCTGAAGAACTATCAGCCAACCAGTTGAAGGAACTGGAACCAGCCTTGGACAAGACCATTGAAGTAGGGGTTTATCTGCCTGAAGATCACTATGTGGATAACCGTAGACTCATAAAAACGTTAGTGGCCTCAGCAGCCAGGCGAGGCGTCGAGTTCCTAACAGGAACACCCGTCATCGGGTTTGACTATAGAAAGGCCAGTGTAGTTGGTGTCAAAATCCCTGGGAGCGTGCTCAACGGTGACATTTTCATTAACGCGGCCGGCTGCTGGGCAGGACTGGTAGATCCGACTAACCGAATTCCATTGCCCATCCGACCGATTCGAGGTCAGATGGTGTGCGTCGAAAAACAGCCGCAGCCACTTCGTCATCTCATTCACTCCACGGGTTGCTATTTGGTACCGTGGCCCGATGGCCGCATCTTGGTGGGTAGCACTCTGGAGAATGTTGGATATAATAAAGCGGTCACCGCCCAAGGGATTCACCAACTTCTAAAAGCCGCCTTAAAGATCGTTCCCCCCTTGGAATCCGCCCATATTCAGGAGGTCTGGGCTGGGTTGCGACCGGATACTCAGGACAATCTGCCAATCCTTGGCACCACTTCTATATCCAATCTCATCATGGCAACTGGACACTTCC
>JBHIAC010000113.1:0-11296 GCA_046758365.1 bacterium | reverse complement strand
AAAATAAGCATAAGCACAATCCAGAACATCTTTTGCATTTTAATCCTCCTTTTTTCTTTAATTGTTATACTTCTGCAAAATAGGGTGTACAACCTTTAGGTTGATATTGTCATAGACAGGCTGAAGCCTGTACACCCATTTTGAGCATGCTTTAAATTAATTCTGCAGAAGTGTGCTTTAATTGTCAGAATTAAGTTACTTTAAATTTCGCCAAGAGATTCTTGGCTCTTCTTCTGTTTCGCAATAACTGCTGAACGGGACCATCACTCAAAATGACATTAGAAGGCAACTTATGGTTCATTTAGCTGCTATGAAAGTTTCTTTAATTTAACTTTTTGATTTTCAACAGTTCATGCAAATAAGCGTAAAGATTCCTCATTTGCTTGCCGGAAAATTCTGGCCAACGCATGACCTTTTCTGTAATTCTTTCCTCCATGACCGGCGCATGATTCCACATAATCCGCGCCATATCTATAGCGGATAAGAGGCCTTTGGACTTGGTCAGGTCCGGCGCATACTCCCCACCCTTTGCATCGTCACCATGACAATGGATACACCCTTTTTCTGCAAAGACTTTTTGGCCTGCACGAGAGTTCCCGGGCTTTTCTGCAAACCTTAGAAAGTACAGATAAGCAATTAGATCGGCCATCTCTTTTCCACTAAACTTGGGCCAACTAATCTTCTGCTCTTCCATGAACACAGCCATTTCAGAGCCATGATTCCACATTAGCCCTGCAATTTCAGTAACGCTATAATCCCATTCTAATTCTCCCAAGTCCGGACCAATATCCTGCCCTGCACCATTCAAGGCATGGCAGTCTAAGCAACCTTTTTCTTTAAAAACAATTTTGCCTCGTTTAGGATTACCAGGAGACATATAAACCTGTTCCATTACAGTGCCCTTGCTCGCTTCACGTATATAAGCACTGAGGTCTACAATTTCACCTTTTTCAAATTTAGGTCGCTTCAAACCCATTTTCTTAATTTGCTTTTCCATTTTAGGGCCGTGGTTCCATAAGGCCTGGGCCATATATAAAGGTGAGATATATTTTGCTAATTTATCAAAAGCCGGTCCTAACTTACCGCCCTTGCCACCAATGGAATGACAAACCAGGCAACTCTTTTTTTGTACTAATATTTTACCACGATACAAGTCACCGGGTTCGCCTAAATATCTCAAATAATATAAATAGGCAATAAGTTCAACCATTTCAGTCCGGGAAAATTCCGGATAAGGCAAGTCCAGTTCACGCATTCGCATGAGCATATCTGGAGCGTGATTCCACATAATTCCAGCAAGCTGGAGAAAACTACCATAGAATTTTTTTTGCCCTAAGTCCGGACCAATATCTCCCCCTTCACCTTTTATAGAATGACAGGTACTACACCCCTTTTGCTCAAACACGAAACGGCCTTTTAGTGGATTTTCAGGAACGGTTAGCTCCTGGGCAAAAATTCGCAGGGGTAGCAGAGTAAAGGTAAATAAAACAAAAACAAGAAATATAGAGTTCGATTTTTCAAGTAAATAATGCATTTTCATTTTTTACTGATCCTTAGCTTATTTTTTCCTAAAAATTCAGTAATATATGTTAATTTAAAGAGTCTCCCACACTGATCTAAAACTCACACTGAAAAATTTTTATAAATATTTTTAAGTTTTAATTAGTATTCTCAATCAAATCTTTGTTTTTTTGAGTTATTTTGAACTCACTAAATCGTCACGCTTCCGACCTTTTTGCAAGCCAACAAAAACATACGTTAAAACTCCCGCCAAGGTAAAAAATACCGGAATGGCAACAATACTTATGGCGACTGAAGCGTCAAAAGCATCTTTAAGTTTGTGCGCCACCCCTATCAGATTTAGAATCCAGATTGCCACACTTAATACAAAAATCCAAATATAGGTCATGGAAGCGACTTGAAGATAAAATATTGTCTTTTTATTTAGCATTACTAAACTCCTTCACTTTTACCTAAGAGCCTTCGGCCGGGTGCTCGGGAAGATACGATTTAAGACGATGAGCAACTTCTTGAATACTATGATCGCGGCCTTCTTGAATTTCCCAGATAGAAATTAATGGAAAATATTTTGCAAAAACAAGGTAACCTAAAATAAAAACCGCAATCCCCCCCGCAAAAAGACTCCATTCGGTCAGCGTTGGAATGTAGATGCCCGTTGGATATGGCAATCTTGGATTGGCTAAAGACGGGACGACAACGATCAATCGTTCCAACCACATTCCAATGACCACACAAATAGAAGCGATGAGGATGCCTGGAATCTTTTTTGTTTTGGGATTCACTAGTATCGCTACCGGTATGATAAAATTACACGTAATCATTAACCAATAGAACGGTGAAATGTCGCCAATAAATTTATAAAAGAAAACTCTCATTTCATTGGGTTCGTGACCGTAATAACCAGTTAGATATTCCGAAAAAGTAAAATAGAACCACAAAAATGACATAATGAGAAGTAATGTAGATAAATATTTAAAATGGATCTCCTTTAAGTATTTTTCCAGATGGAAGGCTTTTCGAAATGCAATCATTACAATCAACAGGGCGGCGATACCAGAGAAAATGGCTCCAACCACGAAATAAGGGCCAAAGATCGTGCTGTGCCACCCGGGCTGAAGGGTCATAGAAAAAATGAACGAAATGACGGTATGAACAGAAACAGCGATTGGAATCACCATAACCATGAGGATGTTGATCGCTCTTTCGAGTACTTTCTTCTGGTGTTGGGTGCCTTGCCAACCCCAAGCCAAAAACTCATAAAGCCAGCGTGGTCTGACACCGCGGTCGCGTAAAATAGCGATATCCGGGATCATAGGAATGTACAGATACACTGTACTGGCGGCAAAATAGGCGGTGATACTGGTGACATCCCAAAGCAAAGGCGATTGCAATCGTCCATCGGTGATAAGATGCAACATTCGATCCGGACGGCCTAAATCAAGGATAGGATGCAGTCCACCGATGGCCAAAACAATAGCTGTAATGACTTCCGCCATGCGCGTGATGGGACGACGCCACTCAGCCTTTGAGAGCCGTAGAATCGCCGAGATAAGTGTTCCAGCATGACTTATACCAATAAAAAAGACAAAGTTGATGATATAGAAACCCCACGACACTGGTTGAGCTAACCCTGTTACTCCCAATCCAAAAATAATTTGCCTAATGTAAGTGTAGCTAGCAAAAACAATAACTCCTATTAATATAGTAATGGTTACGTAGAATCCTAAACCTGTATACTCGATGGGTCGTATAAGGTCATCATCTTCGAAGGAATTTTGCTGAAAATGGGTCATTTATCCCACCTCTGACAAATAATAAACCTTTGGTTCTGTTCCCAAATCTTCCAACATTCGAAAGGCCCGAGGGTTTCTTTTCAATTTACTTATGTCGCTTTTAGAATTATCTAAATCACCAAAGTGTATGGCTTTGGTTGGACAGCTCTCCACACAAGCTGGTACGTAATCTCCTTCTTCCAATTCTCGCTTCTCAACGGCAGCCTGTTCTTTGGCTTTCTGAAGCCGATGGATGCAAAAGGTACATTTTTCCACCACGCCCACCGGGCGAACCGAAACATCCGGATTACAAGCCACGGCCATTTCTTCTGGCCATCCCGGTTTGTACCAGTTAAATGATTTAACGGTATAGGGACACGCTGCCATACAATATCGACATCCTATACACTGGGGAAATATTTGTGTCACAATGCCTTCCTCATTGAGATAGGTGGCACGCACCGGGCAAACTTTGGTGCAAGGCGGATGGTCACAGTGAAAGCAAGGTCGCGGTATATGGCGTACTTTAACATTAGGATATTCCCCTTCATAAATAGTCAGGATATCCATCCAAAGCATGGTGCGGTCTCTGGCTGACTCTTCCGGCCCAACGATGGCCACATTATTTTCCACCTTACAGGCAGCGACACATTCACCACAGCCGGTACACTTATTCAAATCAATGACCATTCCCCATCTTGGCATACTATGCTCTCTCCTTCCCCTTGACTTTTTCCACCATAACTTTTGTATTAATTAAAGAAGACCCACCACTTAAAAAATCATAATCTTCTAAAAGGATTTCATAAGGATTCTCGCCTATACCCTCAGCATATCGACCATAAGCCTTATGTCCAAGTCCAAAGGGGAAGTGAACCACCTCAGGCATGACATTTGGCAGAAGCTTTACTTTAAGTTTCAGGCTTCCTTTGGGTGAGGTCACTTTCACTATGTCTCTATCGCTTATGCCGTACTTGCGTGCTGTCTCAGGGTTTACTTCGACCCAGGAACGCCAGTATTCTCGAGTCAGCAATCCAAATAATTCCTGAATTAAAGGTAAATTACCCCCCACGCCATTCAAGTTGGTAATCAAATTATACGTGAGTAAATGAAGATCAAATTTACTTTCGTTATTATTGAATTTTAGAGATTCATAATGAGGCAGAAATGCTAAATCGCCGCGGGCTGCAATGTTCCATTTTCCCAATAATAAGTTAATTTCTTTTTCTGAAGCATCTTTACCTGGTAGTTGTGATTTAACTTCTTGTATTAAAATTTGTGAGTAAAACTCAAATTTCTTAGAAGGCGTATCGAACAATTTTCTAAAATCCAGTTTAGATGGAAAAGGATCCCACCATCCGCCTTTGTCTAACAGAACGTCCCAAAATTCTTCAAAGGTTGTGTACTCAAGTATTTGCCACCCACGCTCCTTGAGATATTTCAGCCAGGCTTCATCCATGCGCTCAGTAAATATGGTACCGGCTCCGGTTTTATAGATGCCCTTAAGACGAGATTGAATATATTCTTTGTAATCCGACCAGGATAAAGATGCAGCTATGGTTCCACCAAGGTTTTGCGCAATTTGTAAAATTACATCTCCGACATGTCGGGTGTTGTAGAAGGGCTCAACAACCGGCTGCTGGATTCCAAGATGTGAAAAATCGACCATTGGGATGCTGTAAATCACCTCATGTTTTTCCAAAAAAGTATGGTCTGGCAAAATTAAATCAGCATAAGCGCTTGTCTCATCTAAAAAGGAAGAGAAACTTACGACGAATGGAATTTCTTTTAAAGCCGCAATGAAATCCCTTTGTTTGACTGAATTGAAAACTGGATTCACCTGGGTAAGAAAAAGCACCTCGATAGGATAAGGCTGCTTGTCCAAAATCCTGTTTGGCAAATAGGAAATGGCGTATTCTGGAAAACAGAAAACGCCTTTTAGTTCGGTTAACTTAGGATAGTTCATTTCCTTCGAGGCAATTCCTTCTATCTGCACTTTAGGCAATTCTGCAAATGGGGGATCATTTAATACAAAAATACAGCCATCTTTTTTGAAATTTCCTTTGAGCGCATTTAAAGATTCAATGGCCCAACTGGTATATAAACCATTAGAACTGTTTGTGGCCTGTCCACCCGCCAGAACTAAAGCCGATTCCTCAGCACCGAATTCCCGAGCTAACTCGACGATTTTGGATGCTGGAACTCCTGTTATTTCAGCCACTTTCTCTGGATAATATTCTCGTTCTACCAGGGCTTTGAATCCTTGATGGAAATTTCCTGCTCTGTCTTTCCAATCCTCAAAGCCGAAGCTGTTTGTTTTAACAAAATCCTTATCATACTGTCCATCTTTAATAACGACGTTGGCTATCCCCAAAGCTAACGCAGCCATAGTCCCTAGTTTAATTGGGACCCATTCATGAGAGTTACTGGCAGTTCGTGAAAGACGAGAGTCGATATGAATGATTCTCACCCTTTGTCCATCTTCACGATTTCGTAATTCAGAATAGAGTTGATTGAATCGAATGGGGGATGGGCCCACGTCCAATAGGTCAGCTCCAAAGTTGATTAATAGTTTAATATCTTTGAAATGGTATGCTAAGGGATTCTTATGACCCTGAGTTAGATAGGTGGTTAATGTCGAAAAGTTATTTTCATCAAAAGCAAATAGATTAAGCGAGTAAAAGGCTTCCATAAATCTTTCGATTAAACTCGACAATAGATTGTTGGTATTTCCTGTAAAAAAAGCCAATTTATGGGTTTCATTTTTTTCTCGTAAGCTTCGCAGATGGGAGACTACGAGTTCTATTGCTTCCTCCCAGGAGATACTTTCCCATTTATCTTCACCTCGATCGCCTACTCTCTTCATAGGGTGCTTAATTCTATCTGGATTGAATAATGCCTCGATTCCAGCCTCCGCCATGGGACAAATGCCACCGCGATTCAGTGGATGAATCGGATTCCCAAGAATCCGAACCGGAATGCCGTCGATTAAACGCACTTTAATTCCACAGCCACCGTGACAAAGAGAACAGACACTCGTTTTCCAGGTTTCAATTCTGGGAGCCCCGCCAACTTCTTCATAAATTTTATCAGGTACAGACCAGATGGTATCACACCCTAAACTGGACAGGGTTACGCCAGCAGAAGCAACTCCTAAATATTTTAAAAATTCTCTACGAGAAATTTCCATTCAAATGCTCCATTAGTACTGCATTTCATAAACGATTGTAGGGTTATCGTACCTGGATTCCTTGTTAAATTGCTTCATTGTTCCAATGTTTTAGTACCATGACAATTTAACAATGTAGCAATGGAACAATTAAACCATTTCCAAACCATACAAATTATTATGAAATCTAGCGTTTAGCGATGACAAGCATAGCAATCGTTCGAAACACCTCTCTTTTCGTGGCAGTCCATGCACCAATTCATTTTCATTTCTATAAACGGTCTGGTGATTGGGATAGTGAGATTTCCAACATTACCATGACAGACCTGGCATTCCAGTTCCCCCAGCTTTACATGACGGCGGTGAGAAAAATAAGCGTAATCTGGTACAGAGTAAATTTGCCGCCAGGGTATCTTCTTGTTCTCCGTGATAAAGTTAACTAAGATTTTTTCCTCTTCACTTTCCGAAATGGCTTCCTCATGGCAATCTACACATACTTCGATATTTGGAATGGAAGCGCGGGGATTCTCTTCGGCGTACTGATGGCAATCCAGGCACTCCATGCCATTTTCTTCCACGTGTTTGTTATGATTATATGCCAGGGGCTGATTAGCCCCACTTTTATTGCTCCCTATAAAACCTGCAACTAGTGTTGTCAATAGGATAAAAAAAACAATAGAAATGATTTTATTCATTTTATTCGAAATTTTAAAAATTCGTCCTTATAGTAAAGAAGGAGACCGATAATATTTATCGATCTCCTTCCATGCAGGCTCTCATGATTAATTAGCTCGTCATACTATTTGAGCAATAGTAGTTTCTTGGTGGCCATAAATTCATTCACTTCGAGTCGGTAAAAATAAACTCCGGAAGCTAAACTGGCCCCGTCAAAAGTCACGCGTTGACGTCCTGCTGGCATAACTTTGTCAACAACGGTCGCCACCTCCTCACCAAGAATATTGAACACCTTCAACGTTACTTGACCTTGTTTTACTACATCAAACTCAATGTTGGTGGTTGGATTGAATGGGTTCGGGTAGTTCTGATACAATGCATATTCTTTTGGAATTCCAGCGATAACTCTGGTTTCGACATCTGTTATAGAAGAAATATTTAATGTATTCAGTACACTACCCGTTGTCCAGTGTTCTGCTCCACCTCCGTTATCCATGAGCGCTATACCGAATTTAAAGCTGCCCACCGTGAATTGGGCATCATCATCATTCCCTGTATTCAACGGTCTTTTAATTTCTGTATACCAGACTCCATTTTCCCAAGTAGCCGATTGCAAAATATCAGCTCGACTGCCTGTGGGTGCACTCAAGATTCGTTCAGGAACAACCGCATTGAAGCCTGCATATTTAGCCCAGTAGGTCGCTAAATCATTAGCAGTCGCATCTGCGACCAGGACAGCTTCACCGTTATCAATTTCTGCTTGTGTCAGAACCATCGCATCGATATAGTCTGTGGGATCGGTTTCAATATACTTTGGTGCTGTTTTGGCCGCATTGCGATTATGGGAATAGGTTTCAGTACCCGCATCGCCATGTCGACCGCCATCAGGGGGAGCGCCATAAGCACCGACATATTTATCATCAATGTAGCCGTTGAGGGTCACCTTTCCGGCTGTAACTTCATGCGTCGCGGGATCGATTGTCAGGGGACCAGTTTGACTGGCACTGATTGCTCCCAAGGATCGGGCCGCTTTCATGTGCCACATATCGGCCTTTTGACCCGCAGGTAAGAAGGCGTCATCTTCGGATGTGGTGGTGTCATTGCCGGCATTAGTATTATCCACATCTCTGTGGCACTTATTCATACAGCCTCTTGCATCCCAATCAGCTTCGGGAATGCTGATATTCCACAGTAGAGCAATTCTATCCTCAGATTGACCGGCGCTCTTTGTCCAGTTGGCACCATCGTAGCTCCACGAGCCACTTCGCGTCATACTCAAGGTCGGATCAGCCCACTTAAAGAGAAAGTAGATGTCCGTTGTAGTGACCGCAGCTTTCATCGATACCATCTTATTGTGAGCCAACGGAATATCATTAGCCCAGGCAACACCAGCCCAGTCTGTAGTATCACCATCCACCGTGGGAGCAGTAGTCAGTTCAGGAGCCTCGACGGTCTTTCCTTCTCCACCCAACTGTTTAAACCACATGTTGTCATACCAGAAGAGCAGCGCCTTTGCTAGAGCGATGTCTTCTGCCTCACTCCAAACAGACAATGTATCATTGGACACATCTACGCCAAAATTGGGATAGTCCTCTTTGACATGACAACTTGCAGCGCAGGCATTTGGCATAGCAAGGTCCAAGGTTTTTTGTGGAGAAAGAGCTTCGAAAGTGTGAGAATGAATGTCATAGTGAATCGCTGATTTTATAATTTTTGGATTATGGCATTTTGAACAGCGGCTGGCACCCGTTCCCGTAGGATCATAGAAATGGTTGCTGTGTTTCCTGACTGCCGCTGCAATCGTATCAACATTGCTGGCATAATCCGCAACCATTTGTAAGGTAATATCTGTAAAATCACCATGGGTGGCATGACAGGCCAAGCAGAGCGTATTGTTATCGTTCTCTGTTGGAATCTCGACACCATCTTCTACAATTGTCGTACGCATATGATGCTTTTCTGTGTTGTGAACATCATGGCAATCATAACACGTGACATCCCGCCATGGCTGTGAAAGATCACCTTTGCCACTCTTCCTAAAATCATAAAACTGCTGATGATGTTTAGAGGATGATCCATCCGGCCAGTAACCGCCACCATCGGTATAAAAGTCGGTAACCAGATCACCGACTGACCAAGACGTAAGGGATGTATCGTTAAAGGGGTAGCTGAAGGTGTTATTAGGTAAGCTTTTACCGCGAGAATGGCACATCCCACAGAGATTCGTTGCCTGGGTAGTAGTTAAATCTGTTTTGGGGTTGATAATATCAATCGCGGCCATGGTAGTATCGGCATGGCGTGCGCCAGGTCCATGGCAGCGCTCGCAACCGATATTGATCTGATCGAAATCCCCGTCGCCGTCAATATCAAATATGTTGTTGAAATCTGCATATTTAGATTCGTCTTTCACGCCTGCGCCGCTCATGATCCATTCGCCATTCGCATCCTGTTGTACCTGCAGACCGGTGGTATGACAGCCTGCGCACTCTTTTGCTAGGCTGCGGCTGTTTTTGGTTGCTGCATCAACACGCGTAGCAAAAACTTTCGGGACTTTATTTTCATACCAGTCTCCCACATTATAAAGTACATATTCATGGGTTTTTTCATCGAACTGAATTGGAGATACGTAATAATCATTCGTTTCTCCCTCACCCGTATTGATTTTTACAACATAGCGCTGCTTATACAGTCCGCTGCCTCCATAAGTCAGGTACACGCGGTGGGTATCGGCACCAATTGTTATAGTATAGCCCGTGGCATCAGAATATCCCAATATAGGTGCGTTGGTATACCCATCAAAAGGATTACCTTCAAAGATGTTGTTGAAATCTAATCCCTCAACAAAATCATCAATGCCATTCTGATTGTAATCAGCAATAATCCCTTTAAGTATTTCCATCGTGTGCGAACTGTCGGGGACATAGGAATAGCCATTGGCATGCATAGATGTTTCCCAACCAGTAGCGTCCATTCTAATTTTAATCAGTCTGTCACCATGGCAATCTAAACATCTATCAGGACCCACATACCCCTGGGTGTAGCCCTGCTGTGGCAGCAAAAATAAAGCTGTGGCAGCAAGCAACATAATTAGAACATACCATTTTTTAATCATGTCTACCTCCTTCTAATTTGATGTATTAATAGAATTAATTTCTACTTTGTTTGAATTGAGTAAGTATCACCTCCTTCCTTGCTCTTAGTATTACTAGGCTTTTTTCTTATATGCAAAATCTATCTAAATTTATTTATTTGATATTTCAGTTAATTTATTTCAAAGCTGCAAGTACAGCTTCTTTAATAGCTTCATGATTAATGGGTTTCACCGCATAATAAGCCACCCCTTCTTGCAGAATCCTTCCCCCCATTTCCTTGGAAGGGTTGTTGGAAATAACCACCAGGGAAACTTTCGGCCTTATTTTTCGTAATATCTTGACCATTTTGAGTCCATTGAACCTTGAAATTTCCAAATCATATATGATAACATCATAATCTCTTTCTAAAACCTCTAGCAGAAGGTCAACATCCTTCCGTATTGTGCGGAGAGTCAGTCCTCGATCAGTTAACAATTTCAGTAAATTGTCTCGACAATCATCATCGACGCAAGCAATAAGTATTTTGCCTTCCACCTCTTGTTCTCCAGAAAATTCTTCTTTCTTTTAAAACAATTTTTATACCAAGCATTTCAATTTAAAAATTTAAAATTGTAAAATTATAAATATATGATTTTAAATGGTTTATATTTTTTTCAAAAAACCCAAATAATACTTTAGGGATTGTAAGTCTAAAGAGTGAGACAATTATGTCTCATAAAGTAAAACAATAATTTACTTAATAAACTGTTTCTATAAGAGATAAAGGCTGAGACAAAGAATGTTCATTTGGGTCAATGATGTCTCTTTTTTCCCATATAATTTAGTCACATAAAACAATTACCCTTATAACTTTCTTACTTGGCGCAGTATATATAGAGTTTTCTGACAATAAAGTTTATACAGAAATCGAAGTAAAAATGGATGCCTCCTGTACCCAAGCCCAGACATTCCACGCCTGCGTACATACAAGTTGCTTGCAATAGCCCTTACCACTTCTTTGCTTCTTCCCATGGTGGTAATATTTTGACAAGAACATAAAGTATCAGTAATGGCAGAAGAAGGAGTCC
>JBHIAC010000112.1:0-11447 GCA_046758365.1 bacterium | reverse complement strand
AATCCCTCTAAGAACGCATCAATAATCTTCATTTTCCTCTCCTCTTTATTTTAACAGGATTTACAAGATTGATTGGATCTGTGAATGTAGAAGATAATATTTATCCTATACTTGAATTCTCTCTCATGAAAAATATGCGAAAAATTCCATTAGGTTTTGCAGCCAAATCATCCATTTTGACGCCCATTTGGTTGCAGATATTTTTGCTTTAGGTTTTCTGGTCCAGGTATTGTTGGTGGTGTTGACATCCAATACGAGCTTATGCTCAGGATCAACTTCAACTTTTGAAACCTTAGAGTTTTTCAGATAGTCAAATCGCACCCAACGATCCTGACCATCCCAACTTTCCAGAACTTCTTCACCATTGTTAAATGTTATTTTCACCTCGATCGGAAAGACCGCCTCTCCCCAGCGCCGAACAAAAATGGTTGAATGAAATTGTCTGTTTTTATCAACATCATGATTATTACGATTTTTTGTAATCTTTCGGAATATCAGCTCGCCATCTTTTTCAATATAACCCTCAGGCGCCCGCACGGGTGCAGATTTGACTAAACCTACCGCATAATCAAACACATTGGAGCTGTTGTAGGTTTGTTCAAAAAACCAGGACATATCCTCGCCATTGACTTCATTGACAATTGCAAAGAAATCTTGCGGCGTTGGGTGACGGAATTTCCAACGGTCAAAATAAGTCGAAATGATTTTTTGAAATGTTTCCCAGCCGAGATAGTTTTCTAAGGTTCTCAGCATCATTCCAGGTTTACCATAGGAATTCAAGCCGTAGGCCCTCGGACCATACTGCCAAGAAATGGTGGACATCTTATCTAATTTTAATGTGGAATGGAAACCATCGTAGCGATCCGCGCTTTGAGTTCGCTCGGCAATCGCAACACTGGGGAAAACAATAGGGATGAATCCCTCGAAATATCGCTTTGTAAGCACCGGATTGGGATAGGCCTGTTCCAAGGTACGTGTGGTGGAAAAAGTGTTAAACCCTTCATCTAACCAGGCATGTTCAAACTCATTATTGGCAATAATGCCATACCAGAATTGATGGCCGGCTTCATGTACGGTGACCCCTTCAGGCCGGCGCGATTCAATTGGCGAGAGCCACCGAGCGCCGCCAGTGAATAATGTCGGATATTCCATACCACCCGAGCCTGAGTGATAAGCCGGGTCCACAATGGTGATATGGTCATACGGATAAGCCCCCCACCAGGTGCCGTAGTATTTGAGTGCGGCACGAGTTGCAGCAAAATAGCGATCTTTTTTGGAAATATGGTCGGGCATAAGCAGTAATCGCATCTCCACCGATGGCAAGCCAGGCTCTTCAAATCTCTCCGTGTGAACCTGAAAATGCGGTGTGGTTGTCCAGGCAAAGTCATGGACATCCTCTTGATAATAACGATGGGTCGTGGTGCCATCGCCGTTATCTTTTTGTTCAACTTCTTTGCCGGTGGCGCCAACAACCCAACCGGTTGGGACCGTCATTTTAACATCATAAACTCCAAAATCTGCGTAGAACTCTGTCTGAATGAATTGATGACAATTCCATTGGCCATCCTGCTCAAAAACACCTATTTTGGGAAACCATTGTGCAAGAAAATAATAGTCACCCCGGACACCGGTACGAGCAAACGTGCGCGGTACTTTTGATTGCCACTGAATTTCCAAGTGGATGGTTTCTCCAGGGGCCACCGGCCCAGGCAGTGCCACCCGAAACACCGTGCGATCGTGCTCATTGCCATCATCTGGTTGGATGAATTCCATTTTCTCGGTGAGGTCAGCTTCACTCCTACCAAACCCAGGCTGAATCTTAATGGAACGAACCTCACAATAGGCCCAATCCTGATCGCGATAATCAGAGAAATCGAAAGAACGATAACGAACAGACTTAAACATCGAACTCTGATCATTTCGCCAGGCATTGTAGTAAAGATGAAATTGCAGTTCAGAGGTTGGGAAAGCTGTGCTATTTTTCCAGGTCAACAATTCTGTACCATTGATCAAGCGATTCTGTACATCCAGCTTGACGTCCATATCATAGTTTGCGATACGCTCACTCAGTTGTGAATTGGTCTGAGAAGTAAATTTAGTTTGTTGTGCAAAGGTCTGCCAGCGCACACCTGCAACGATAAGACCGATAGAAATAATAATCTGACAGATTTTATTAGGTACCATGATTCCTCCTTCCTTATGGATTAAAAGACTTCTGCAAAACTACGAAAATCTGAAATAATCCTCATTGTCATTCTGGAAGAATCTTTTTGCAATTGCAATGGAAATAACAGGTTAGTGCTCCAAACGAAAAAGATTCCTACTGAATGACATGTCTGGTTTTTCTCATTTTGCAGAACTCTAATAAAATTTATTAGAATTCTGAACTTTATTTAATGATTACACCTTCTATTCAGCAACTTCGTCGAAAAAAAATACCGATTTAATATCCATCATTTAACTTCTTCTTAATTTCTTCGTTACTTACCTTCGCTATCACTTCTTCGAAAGTCTGCCCGATGGCTGACCAGTTATTTTTTCCAAAAGCTTTGTCACAAAACAGGAAATAGCCGTTTGGGCATTTGTAAAGCATCACACTTTTACAGTCTCCAACGTAACCAGTTTTCAACACCAGTTCTCCCTTAAATTCAACTTCCGCAGCTCTCAAAAATAGTACATGGCTCACTCGATTCAACTGCTTTAAATATATCCGCCCCTCACCAGTTTGTACATTCGTTTCGATGTCTAATTTTACAACAGCCTTTGGTTTAGTAGCATGTTCGGTCATTATATTGTTCCTCTATCAAGTTTGTTCAAATACATTTAAAATCAGTTTAAAAGTAAAAGGCTTATATTTAATTTAAATAATAATAAGATTCTAAAATAAATGCAAGAGAAATGTAATTTGTACTACTTAAAATAAAAAGCCCTAACAAGGCGGGGATCAGTAAATGTTAAATAAACGAACTATAAATTCCTAATAATAAAAAATCATAATTGCAACAAATATAAAATTAATCTCGTATTTATTAGAACTTTTAACCATTAATTAAACAATATAGTGTAAGTTGTCAAATCAAGGATGATTAAAATTAAAAAGCCACGATCCTTAGACCACAGCTTATAATTAGTATCGTCATTTTTACTCTACTATATTTTAACTATAACATAACCTAAAAACAGTTATTCTGTGAAAAATTACTTGACGTTTTAATGCTAATACTTTATATTTCAAATTAATTATAATAAATCTGTAAACACAAATCACATGATTTCTTACCAACCCTAATATTATTTCAATTAAACATCCAATTAATTTGAAAGGAGGGTTCTTCATGCGAAATTATCCGAAAAGCAGTGGCACATTAGGAGTGGGGCTTTTAATCGCTTTATTTTCCCTAATTTTTTTCAAATCAGGATGGTCTCAAACAGCCCCGATTGTGGGAATTCGTGAAAACACCCCAGAAGTCCACGCCCTCATAAACGTCCGTATTGTACAGAGTCCAGGTAATGTCATCGAAAAAGGAACCGTGGTATTGCGGGATGGTATCATTAAGGCCGTTGGTACCCGAGTTACCCCACCTTCCGATGCACGAATATGGGATTATGAAGGTCTAACTATTTATCCTGGCTTGATCGAATCATATTCCCATTTAGGCTTACCTAAAGAGAAAAAGAAATCAGTGCAAAATAATTCTACAAACAAGCCCAAAATACAAACTGGTGTGGAGTATTGGAATCCACGCGTGCATCCTGAGG
This sequence comes from bacterium, assembly GCA_046758365.1. Classification (GTDB taxonomy): domain Bacteria; phylum Zhuqueibacterota; class Zhuqueibacteria; order Oceanimicrobiales; family Oceanimicrobiaceae; genus JBHIAC01. The sequence goes on along the minus strand of JBHIAC010000112.1, from coordinate 7,688 downwards.
TAAATGGGATAGAGCTTTATCAGCCCAATAAAAAAGATTTACAGAAATTTAGGGCTTTGGGATTCACCGCTGCATTAGTGGTTCCGAAAAAAGGGATATTTCGTGGTACAAGTGCTTTAGTAAGTCTTGGTGATGGTACACTCAAAGATCAAATCATTCGTGATCAGGTGGCTCAACACCTTACCTTTGAGAGAGCGAGAAGTTTTCGTGATCGTACCTATCCTAATTCATTAATGGGTGCTATTGCACTCATTCGACAGACTTTATTGGATGCTCAGTGGTACCGGCAGGCTCATAAGGCTTACAATTATAAACCTCAAGGTCAAACAAAGCCTGAAACGAATGAATCACTCGAAGCATTAGAAAAAGTCGTGCAAGGTATCCAACCCGTAATAATTGAAGTAGATAATGATTTAAACCTACTGCGCGCCATTAAGATTGCTGAAGAATTTGGACTCAAGCTATGGTTGCGAGGCAGTGGACATGAATATCGTCAGCTCGAAAAAATTAAATCTATTGGTGTACCCATTGTGCTTCCAGTTAATTTTCCAAAAGACCTTAAAGTGGATACCCCTGAAGAAGCGTTGAATGTAAGTCTTATGGAATTGAGTCACTGGGATGCAGCACCAGAAAATCCAAAGCGACTTCAAGAGGCTGGTATTAATTTCGTATTAACCAGTGCAACTTTAAAAAAGCCTACGGATTTTCAAAAAAGAGTCCGTGAAGCCATTGAAAGAGGTCTTTCCAAAAAAGCGGCCCTTGCAGCCTTGACTACTACCCCAGCAAAACTTCTTGGAGTTGAGCGACAACTGGGCAGTATTGAGCCGGGCAAACTCGCCCACTTGGTCGTTACTGATGGAGAATTATTTGATGAGAAAACCAAGATTCTAGATGTTTGGATTAACGGCAATCGTTACGAAATAAAAAAGAAGCCAGAAGTAGATCCCCGGGGTACATGGCAACTTACATTTGCCTTGCCTGAGGATAAATCATTAAATGTTAAACTTGAACTTAAAGGCGAAATTGAGCGTTTGAGTGGAACTCTTTTGAAAGATACTACAAAAATTAAGCTGCAAAAGGCTGCTCTGGAACATAAACGAATTTTTCTTACTTTCCCAGGAAAGAGCTTAGGATATTCGGGTATTTTTCGAATGAGTGGAAGCTTAGAAAAAAAGAGAATCCGTGGTCAGGGTGAACTCCCAGATGGGCGCTGGTTTAATTGGGTAGCTGAATGGAAGGAAACTATCGAGACTGAAAAGAAAAAAACCGAAGAAAAACCACAAGTGGCTGCTGCACCAGCAAAAACTCCGGTGTCGCCCCCAGGCGCTTATGGTCGTATGTCCCCACCAAAACAGCCCAAGCATGTGTTAATCCGTGGGGCTACCATTTGGACTTGTGGCCCACAGGGACGGCTTGAAAACACAGACATTTTGATCACCCAAGGTAAAATTACTAAAATTGGCCAGAGTCTTAAGGCTCCTTCTGATGCATTAATTATTGATGCAAATGGGAAACACGTGACGCCTGGTCTCATTGACGCACATAGTCATACAGGGATTAGTCAAGGCGTAAATGAAGGTACTCAGGCCGTAACCGCCGAAGTACGCATTGGCGACGTTATAGACAACTATGACATTGCTTTCTATAGAGAACTCGCCGGAGGATTAACCGCGATTAATCAACTGCATGGTTCTGCCAATCCCATAGGCGGGCACAATTCTATTATAAAATTGCGCTGGAGTGAGTCAGCAGATAATTTAAGGATTAAAGATGCTATCCCAGGCATCAAATTCGCATTAGGTGAAAATGTCAAGCAAAGCAATTGGGGTGACCAATTTACAACTCGCTATCCACAAACGCGTATGGGCGTTGAGCAAATTATTCGCGATCGCTTGAAAGCCGCTTTAGATTATAAGAAAGAATGGGAAAAATATAACTCCCTGAAGAATAAAAAAGGTGTGATTCCGCCTCGTCGGGATTTAGAACTGGAAACCCTGCTTGAAATATTGCATGGTAAACGATTGGTACACTGCCACTCCTATCGTCAGGATGAAATTCTCATGTTAGTACGTGTAGCCGAGGACTTTGGATTCACCATCGCAGCCTTTCAGCATGTGTTAGAAGGATACAAAGTTGCTGAAGCGATAGCGCAACACGGTGCAGGAGCTTCAACCTTTAGCGATTGGTGGGCTTACAAGTTTGAAGTGTATGACGCTATTCCCTACAATGGGGCTTTGATGCATAATGCCGGCGTGGTGGTTTCTTTTAATTCAGATAGTGACGAACTGGCTCGTCGCTTGAACCTCGAAGCTGCCAAAGCTGTTAAATACGGCGGTATGAGCGAAGAAGAGGCTTTGAAATTCGTTACTTTGAATCCAGCAAAACAATTACGCATCGACCATCGGGTGGGTTCTTTAGAGCCAGGCAAAGATGCCGATTTCGTGATCTGGAGCGGCCATCCCCTCTCTACCTATACCATGTGTGAACAAACCTGGATAGATGGTAGGAAGTACTTTGATCGAGAAGAAGATCTGGCAAAGCGCAAGCAGGTAGAAGCTGAGCGAGCCCGAATCATCCAAAAAGTGCTAGCCTCTAAGAAAAAAGATCAAAAGAAAGAAAGTAAACCTGAGTCAAAACCAACCGATTAATTCAATTATTGATAGTTTCACGTTATTGTAAGAGTAAGAACATAATAAACAAGGAGATATGAAATGAATCAAAAAACATTTCTCAAATATGAACTTATTTTGATGGTCATTGCAATCAGCATATCTTGTGTTTTTACTTTTAACGCCATGGCCTCGGATCAAATACCAGCTCCACCGCAAGATCATCCCATTGCATTAGTGGGTGGCATTATCCATACGGTAAGCGGTCCCACTATTGAAAACGGAACCGTCCTATTTATAGATGGGAAAATTACGGCTGTGGGCACCCAAGTGGAATTGCCTGAAGGTACAGAACAAATTAATATTCAAGGCAAACATGTATATCCTGGACTTATTGCAGCGAATTCCAGAATTGGACTTATTGAAATCAGTGCAGTCCGCGCGACTAGGGATTATGCTGAAGTGGGCGACATCAAACCCAACGTTCGTGCGGAAGTGGCTTTTAACCCAGATAGTGAATTACTGCCGGTAGCCCGGGCTAATGGCGTTACTTTGGCCCACACCATCCCCATGGGGGGATTAATAAGTGGAACATCTGCACTTATCATGCTCGATGGTTGGACTTGGGAAAAGATGACTTTGAAAGCCCCCATTGGTTTGTATATTAATTGGCCCCAGATGGGCATCAGCCGTGCACCCTGGGTCACCAAAAGTGAAGAAGAACAAATAAAAGAACGGGATGAAAAAATCCAGAAAATCCGCGATACTTTTGCTGAAGCACGAGCCTATCTTAAAGCCAAAGAAGCCGAGGCCCAAAAGGGTGTCCCCTATCACAACACAGACCTCCGCTGGGAAGCCATGAGCCCAGTTTTGAAAAAGGAAATTCCGGTTCTTATCCATGCACATGAGATTAGGCAGATGCAGGCAGCAATTGATTGGGCTAGTGATGAAGACCTAAACGTTGTGCTCGTAGGTGCACACGATGTCTGGCGCGTAGCAGATTTACTCAAGCCGAAAAATATTCCAGTCATTGTTGAAGGGACTCTTGACATGCCGATGCGGCGCTGGGAAGCCTATGATACACCATTTACCATTCCACTTAAACTCTATGAGGCGGGCGTAACCTTCTGTATTTCAGGCTCCGGAAACACCTTTGAAGCAGCACATGAAAGAAATCTCCCGTACCAAGCCGCTATGGCTGCAGCGTACGGGTTACCGAAAGAAGAAGCATTAAAAGCCGTAACCCTCTACCCGGCACAAATTCTTGGAGTTGCGGATCGTGTAGGCTCTCTTGAAGTTGATAAAGATGCGACTCTTATTGTCACAGATGGGGATCCACTGGAAATTAGAACTCATGTTGAATGGGAGTTCATTCAAGGCCGTATAATTGACCTGAACAGTAAACATACGCAATTGTATAAAAAGTACCAGACAAAATATCAGAGAATGGGATTAACGAATGGACGATGAGTAATTAATTTGGCCTATTTAAGTAGTCCTGGAGGCACTGTAATTCTGAATTCAAAATCGAGTATATAATTCTTATACAATGAAAATTTTTGCCCACCGGGGTTCTTCTTTGATGTGGCCAGAAAATACCCTGTTGGCGTTTAATCTTGCTCACAAAGCTGGAGCGACAGGATTTGAAACCGATTTAAGACTCTCCAAAGACCATCAAATCTTTTTATCGCACGATGATACCCTGGTACGATTTGGCTATCCAGATAAAGTAATCAACGAACTTACTTCTGAAGAATTGTGTAATATTGAAATCTCGTCTCTCGATGGCCGTTATAGCGACAAATTAATAACTCTTAAAACTTTACTTAAGGCCTACCCTAACAAAGACTACATTTTTGATTGCAAAATATCTGATGAGTCCCTTTTTAAAAATTTAAAAAATCTTTTATCTGAATTAAGATTTCACAATCGAATATGGTTTCTTACCTGGAGTCAAAAGGCCGATAATCATGTTCAAAAATTTTTCCCTGGATATAATTTGTTCCCCCGGGCAACTCGTACTCGAATGTGGGGCTGGTCTAGTATTGCCAGGTTAGGATATATATTCGAACCCAAAAACCAAATCCTGTCCTTACCAGCCTATCATTTCAAACTGCCGGTCTTTTCAAAAAGACAAATCGCTTCAATTCATAGGCGCGAAAAAACATTTGTGGGATATTTGATAAATACAGAAAATGACTTTAAAAAATGTAAAGCCTGTGGAGTACAGATTGTTTTAACGGATAGGCCGGATCTTCTTATAGTATTATGCTGATTGAAACTGATAATTTTTATAATATAATAATTTATATACGAAGTGCATCGTACATTTCAGAAGCCTACTTCGCTAGTCCTTTTCTTTTAGAACAGGAGCCTTTTGTGGCCGATCATCATTCCCTGTGCAATATTTCCGGCTACGGGTTTCATTCCTTTGTTGACCAGGCTGAATATATTTCCGGTCGGCGGTCAGAAAGAAAACTGCGGCGGGCATGGGAACTTCTTACCTCATCGAGATCAATTTCAGTAATGAGAATAGAGTCTTTCCCTGCTGGTGCCTGTGCAAGGATCCGCCCGTCCGGAGCTATGACAAAAGATTTTCCCTCAAAAGTGACACAATCCTCCTTTCCGACCCGGTTGCAAAGGGCGACAAAGTAACCGTTCTGGAATCCCGCTACTTGCAGTTCAGCCTCAAACAGACCTGGCGACCACTCTCCAACAGCTCCTGCCTGGGGAACCACAACCAGCTCCGCACCCATCAAAGCGAGCGCTCGCATGTATTCAGGGAAATGTCGGTCGTAACAGATCGCAACACCGATTTTGCCGACGACTGTTTCATAGACTAACTTATTCCCACCCCCAGGAGTATAATATCCCTTCTCATGGAAACAAGGGCCCTCATAGATATGGACCATGCGGGTGACCCCCAGTAGGGTACCATCGGCATCGATTACCGGTGTGGAATCAAAGGTTAGATTCCTGTCCCTTTCAAAAACGTTCAGTACCACCACAGCCTGCCATTTCTGGGCCAGCTCAGAAAAAAGTTCAGTCGTGGGACCCGGGATCTGTTCGGCTAATTTCAGGATATCGCCACAGACCGGATGCTGGGGATAAAAATAGGTAAATGATAACTCAGGGAAAGCGATTATCTGGGCACCTTGTTTGGCAGCTTTTTCAAATGCCGCCACTCCCCGGTGACGATTATCCGTTTTGTCAGGAGTAGCATACTGTTGAATCAATGCTAACTTCAATGGTCTGCTCATTCTTTTTTCCCATCCTTTGGTGATCGTGCTTTAGCTTCAATCAATTCATCTTTTTGAAGATATTTATGCCTTAGCTCAAGTACAAAAAGTTAATTGCTCCCAATAGATTGAATCATACCTACACTATTTCCCTTGCAATTCTTCCTATTATCGTCCTTGGTAACAGCACAGGCTTTTTTATTACCTCTCTAAATATTGCTTTTGTCTTTCTATTGAAACCAATACAGTCCAGAACTATTAAATCCACATTAAAATTTTTGATCTTGTTTGCTGTTTCAATTATATCTATCTCTGTTCCTGTGTATGGGGAAACTGCTTCCGAAACTACATTGAGATTATTTCTTTTCCATTTCTTTTCCATTGTTTGAATTTGATCAGCAGAGGGAACTATTACGCCCAATTTCCCTTTTTCTAGTATCCCTCTGACCATATTCCGTAGGATTCTATCCGGTCGCAGGAGTATCTTTTTAGATTCAATTTCTGGAAATTCTCCGGTGCATAAAAGTATTAAAAGTTCTGCACCCTTCTCTTCAAGTTCTAATATGCAATTTTTGATTCTGGGTACAATGTGTTTTTCAGCAATTTTGACTTCTGTTCCATCTTTCATTCTTGTTACAAGAGTATACTCAGACGGTTTGGGATAAAAATCTTTTACATCTTCTAGATTAAGTCCATCCAATGCTCCCTTCTCAACTATCTCAACTTCTGAACTTAAAACCTCTCGAATTTCAGGAATAATATCATCCCTGGGAGATTGACCTATGGTTACCGCTCCTATTTTCATCTATTTTCCTCCCATGGTTTGCAAAATATTCATGGGGCCATAAAGTTTGACAATTGATTTGAATTCCTTTTCATCGTAGAACTTGCACTTTCCATCTGTAAAAGCTTTCGCTACTTCGATGCAAAATCGCCCTGCTTCTTCTATATCTACTTCGTGGCTTGCTCCAATTGCACATCCCGGAACCGCTGTTTCGGCCGTTATTGCAACACCGACCACAGGAGCGTTCGTTGCCGTGCAGGGCTGCATAATACTGTTCATGTGAAATAGACCGTTTCCATACGGCGTGATGTCCTGGGTAGTTATCGGAACAATTCTGGGAGATGTACCTGTTGTCCACTCCATAATATTTAACAAATCTTCACTTATTCTCAGTATATACCCTTCCTTAACCGTAGGAGTAATTGCAAACCCTCTATGATTAATTATCCTGTTTCCTTTGGTTGTATCAATTGATAGTATCGCATCCATGGCAGGATCAACTTCATGCCTGTTCATCTCTGCCATGTTTACTGGAGACCCCATAAAGGGGACGGGTTCATGAGGCTGAGCAGGGGCATTTGGACAAATATGGGTTGCAATAATCACATCACCTCTCAATACATCTTCCTTATTCTTCATATCTGCCAGTTTCAAGGCGCATGATAATGCTGTAATGGCTCCATCTGCATCTGAAACTAAACCAATCCGATCCGGTCTCGCTCCAATTCCTCCGAGTCTTCCTATTATGCCCAGTGTAAGAGCCTTTCCATTCTTTTCCTTTCCCTCTTTACCGGAAATAATTATCTTTATAAAATCTGTAGAACCTCCTTTTCTATTTATCTTATTTACCTTGATTTTTACCAATCCCCTGCTCTTCAGAAATTCAGCCACCTTTCCCCCATTAATATTGGCATCATCCAGAAGTTCATATATTTCTATAACTTGCTTTAACATTTTGTATTGTTCCTATATGCTTTTACTTTGTTAAAGTCACGAATTTTGCCCACCATTTTTTTATATTTCAACTTTACTGAATTAACAACGGTGATTCTGGAT
>JBHIAC010000111.1:0-11540 GCA_046758365.1 bacterium | reverse complement strand
TGAGCTTTTCGCGATGTTTCGTGGCCAGGATACCGTAGTAGCGGATTTTAAAGAACCCTTTGGGCAGTACGTGCAGCAAGAAGCGCCGAATTCACCCCGTGAGATAACTATTTATCTGGTTGAGCGAATTTCCTAATAAAACTCTATATCTCACGGGGTCAATCATGGCATAGCCCCAGGTGTGGAGGATGGCCATAAAACCGATGTCGCCGCCGAGGTGTTTCGGGTCTTTGCCTAAGTCCAGCAGGGTTTCCGAACCCGCTTTGAAGAGAATGTCATACATAACTTGCTGGTTCTGGAGTACTATCGGATTTAATAAATCAGAAATGGTCAAGACCACGTGGAAGTAGGTCACGGGCAGAAGTTCTTGTTTGCGCTTCAGCAGCCACTTCTCTTTGGCCATCCAGCCACATTTCGGACAGTGACGATTGCGGCATGAGTCATAGGCTGGTAATTCAGCGCCACAGCTTGTACACACTTCCAGATGGCCCCCAGGCGCTTTGGTGCGGCACACTTCGATGGCCTCCATAACTTGACGTTGTTCGGGCGACAGGCTGTGCGTTTCTCGGTAAGCCGGGCCGTACTCACGAAAGATGTCCCCCAGTTCCAGTCCGTTGCGTTGATTGGGGAGCTTCATGATTCATCCCTCCCCATCAGCCGGTCAAGCGGACTGATGATTTTCTTCAGGTGGTGATGCTGGACGTGGACATAAATGAGAGTGGTTTGGATGCTTTTATGTCCGAGGAGCTCCTTGAGAGTAAAGAGGTCGCCCCCAGCTTCTAAAAAATGGGTGGCAAAGCTATGGCGTAGGGTATGGACGGTGGCCGGTTTAGCGATGCAGGCTTTTTTTTAGCGCGCTTGAACACTCTTTGCATGGTACTCGGGGCAATGGGGAAGTCGGGTGCCTTTCCGGGAAACAACCAGATGCTCGGACGATAGATTCGCCAGTAGTACCGTAGATGTTTAAGAAGCGTCTTTGAGAGCAGTGTGTAGCGGTCTTTGTTGCCTTTGCCTTGCTCGACCCGTATTTGCATGCGCCCGCTGTCAATATGGCTAGGCTTAAGATGGGCAGTTTCACTTATCCTGAGTCCAGCAGAGTAAGTAGTCATGAGAAACATGCGGTGTTTTAGGTTTGGGATGACCTCCAAAATGGCTCGCACTTCCGAACGAGCCAACACCAGTGGCAGCCGCTTTTCACCTTTGGGGCGGGGGAGTTTATCGAGTTGCCACTCCCGATGGAGAGTATTGACATAAAAGAATTTTAACGCGGAATAGCCAATATTAATGTTAGACCAACTGGCTTTCTTCTCCGTCTTCAAATAGTGGAGATATTTACGGATTTCCTGCTCTCCCAACTCGGCGGGTGATTTACCATAGAGTTTGGTAAACGCCACCATGTGCCAGGTGTAAGCTTTGATAGTTTTGGGGCTAAAATTCCTGAGCTCCATCTCCATCAGCATCTCGTCACGTAATTTACCCATGATTATCCTCCTTTTGTTAGTTCTTAAAGGATAAAATAATTAATAACTAAAGGAAGATAAGAGAATAATGGTTAAATATCCAGTAGAAATGAAACGTAAGAAAATAGCTTACCTGAACTCTTCAAAATTGTCAAAGAACCAAATGACCTCGTTCATCCACTCTAAAAAGCTACCGCGAAGCTGTTTCGTTCAACTATTAATTGAACGGCTGTACACCAGTTATCTAGATAACCTGCGACTCACAGTTTATTAGGATAAACTACAAGAAGTAATTTCATGTAAAAACATTACTTTTAACTTTTCAAGATTTGATTAATTTGAAATACTATGTTAATTACTACTATGAGAAGTAAGGAACTGAGATTATTGGCCCTGGAAATGATGCTCACCTTCATTCAGTATAATCTCTCTTTTTCAGTCATCTCGGCATCCTCTGTACTCTCTGCGGTGAATTGTTACCAATCAGTTAAGCCTTTGAAAAATATGAAAGCCCATATCGGTTTTTACGATGCCACTAATTTCACCTACCTTTAAATTTAATATAATATTTTCAAATTCAGACCGCAAATCCCCTTTTTTGAAGTAGCCAAAATCGCCTTCTTTATAGGATGTGGCGCTGTCAAGAGATTTTTTTCGAGCGAGCTTTCTAAAGTCCGCTCCGTTTTTCAGTTCATTCAATATTTGATCCGCATCCGATCGAGTTTTAACGAGTATGTGTCTTGCTCTCATATAATTTGGATCAAGAGCCTTCATTAAGTCAGCCATGAATTCTGGATTTATTTTGATACCAAGGCGTTCGGCTGTTTTGGCGTACTGCATTGCGAGACTATAATTATAAATTTCATAGTAAACATAAGCTAGATTATTGTAAACTTTGGAAAAATTAGGAGCTATTTTTAAGGCTTTGTCAAATGCTTCAATTGCTTTCTTCATTTCTCCTTTGTCAAAATAAGATAGGCCTAAGTCATTTAAGGTTTCTATATTCAGAGAGTCTATTTTGAGGGCCGTTAAATGTGTATTAATACTTTCGTCAATCTGGCCCTTGGCTCGGTAGGTGATTCCCAGGTTGTTGTGCGCAGCCACGAGAGTTGGTTCAAGCTCTAAGGCTTTTTTGAAATGGACTTCCGCTTCATCAAAAATACCCTTAGCAAGATTTGCCATACCTAAATAGTTATAGGCCAGAGCATAATCAGGCTTGAGCTCAACTGCCTTTTTTGCAGATTTAATAGCCAGGTCATGCAATCCTAAAGAATTAAAAGCGAATGCCATATTATTATAGGCCTGGGGGTAATTTGGATTATATTGAATGGCTAACTTGAATTCGTTGATAGATTCATTGTAATTTCCTTGCGCCAATAAAGCTCCGGCTAAATTATTGTGTGCCAAGGCATTTTCAGGTTCAAATATTAACGCCTTTCTATTAATAGCAATTGCCTCGTCAAGTTTGCCATTTAAGTAATTAAGATATCCAAGATTTATGTAGGCGTTTACAAATGTCGAGTCTAATTTAATTGCTTTTTTAAATTCAGCAGCGGCCTCTTCTATTTTCCCTTGCTTAAATAATTCCATCGCATTCTTATTAAGTTCTTCCGCGTTTTGTGCGATAATTTTTGTGTTAATAATTAAGCTAAAAAAGATGATATAAAATAAAAGACAAAAATGAGACATATTTAACTCCTAATTTTAACATGGAAAGATGGATTCCAATCATAATTATAACATTCACTTAATTGAAAATCAAGGAAAATTATATTAGATTATCATATATCATATTTGGATATTTTTCTTGACTTTTAGAATTATTGCAATTAAATTGAAAAAATTTATTTACAACTTTGAACTGCATGAGGTTTTGTGAAAATTCTGTATATTGACGGAAATCGCCTTAAACAGGGGATCATTGCCGGAGCCAGACGAGTCATCCAGATGCAGGAAAATCTAAATCGAATTAACGTATTCCCTGTACCTGACAATGACACAGGAACCAATATGGCTTTAACCATGCAGAGTATAGCCGAAGGTGCCATAAGTTGTCGTGATACCAGTATTTCAGGAATGAGCAAGTGTTTAGCCGATTCAGCTCTAATGGGGGCGCGAGGTAACTCTGGGGCTATTTTAGCACAATTCTTTCAAGGTTTAGCAGAAAGTTTTAAGGGCAATATTAAGATTACCGCTAAACATTTTGGAGAAGCGGTAGAACGTGCTAAACGGTGTGCTTATGACGCCATGTCAGAACCCAAAGAGGGAACCATTTTAACAGTCATCCATGATTGGGCCGAGAAGATAAAATCTCAATGCCACAAATCACATGATTTTTTAGAATTACTCGGTGATGGCCTTCGAGAAGCTCAGCGTTCTTTAAAAGACACTCCGAAAAAACTTAAACTCCTTTCGAAAGCTGGAGTGGTTGATGCCGGGGCTCAAGGTTTTGTTCATATGCTGGAAGGGGTTTTCCACTTTATGGAATCTGGGAAAATTGAACGGGCCGTGGGCATCGGTGGTAAAGAAAAAGTTGAACAAGCTAAGTTAGAAAAAGCCCCTGAAAAGATTACTTATCGTTTCTGTACCGAATGTATTGTAGAAGGTGTAATGATTGATCGGCAAAAACTCAAGAGAGCGTTAAAGGAATTAGGGGATTCGTTGATTGTTGCTGGGTCCTCAGAGAAAATTCGAATCCATGTGCACACTGATGAACCAGAGTTCGTATTTGAAATTGCTGGAAAATACGGACTGGTTAGCAACACCAAATTTAACGATATGCGAAATCAACATCTCGAAGCTTATAGAGAGAAAAGAGTTTCTAAAATTGCATTAGTAACAGATTCATCCTGTGACCTCACACCAGAATTTGTAATTCGGCATAATATTCAAATGGTGCCAGTACAATTATCTTTTGGGCATGAAAACTATATAGACAAAATCACCATTACACCTAAGGAATTTTACAGGAAATTACAGGAATCAGAATATTACCCTACCACTTCCCAGCCAAGTCCAGGAGATTATTTCAAGACATATAAAGAGTTATGGGGCCATTATGAGAAAGCTATTTCAATTCATTTATCAGGGGCGCTGAGTGGTACGCTTCAAGCTGCTCAAACAGCCGCCAACTACACTAAAGAGGGTGAAATTTGTGTAATTGACAGCCGCAATGCTAGTGTTGCCTTGGGTTTAATCGTAGCCGAGGCGGCTATGGCTATTGAGGAGGGTTGCGATTTAGAAGAAGTAGTGGCTCATATCGAATGGGCAATCGAAAATGTTCGCTTTTTTGTAAGCATAGCTACCATGGAATATTTAATTCGAAGCGGGCGCGTAAGTAGGTCACGAGGATTTTTGGCTAAAGCCTTAAATTTAATGCCAATATTAACCATTGATGCTGAAGGCAAAGTAAAAGTTGCCGCTAAAACTTTTGGTGGTAAAGCTGCAATGAAAAAAACTATGGACTTTGTTTGTAAAGAGGCTTATGGAAAAAAAAATTTAAGGTTTGCCGTTGGTCATGCCAATGCTCCGAAAACAGCCGCATGGTATAATGAACAAATCAAAAAACAGTTTGAAGTAAAAGAAGTGATGATTGTAAATGTATCTCCCGCTTTGGGCGCTCATGTTGGTCCCGGAGCGGCTGGGGTGGCATTTTTAGGAGGGTAAAGAATCATGTATTCGCTTATTTTAATAATTGGATTAGCTTACCTTGTGGGCTCTTTCCCGACAAGTATTGTCGTGGGAAGAATGTTAAGACGTATTGATATTCGGGAGTATGGTAGTAAAAATGCTGGAGGCACTAATGTCTTTAGGGTTCTGGGTTGGAAGCCCGGTCTTTTTGTAGCAGTCGTTGATGTAGGAAAAGGTATATTAGCAACTCTTTTGATTGCCAAAATCAGAATAGATCCAGTAAATCTCGATTACGGACTGATTCAAATTATTGCAGGGCTTTCGGCCGTCTTGGGTCATATTTGGACGGTCTTGGCAAAATTCAAAGGCGGCAAAGGCGTTGCTACCGCTGCAGGAATGCTTATAGCACTATATCCTTGGGCTGCTTTAATTTGTTTTGTTATTTTTCTGACCATGGTGTTAATGACTGGCTATGTTTCATTAGGTTCTATTACGGCTGCGGCTTCTCTACCATTTGTGCTTCTTTTATTAGGACGCATGTCTGGAAATACAATATCCAATTCACTCTTTTTATTTAGTCTTTTTGTCGGCGGGCTAATTTTTTACACCCATCGTTCAAATATTAGAAGATTGATTAACGGCACGGAAAATAGATTTAACAAAATAGATTTCAAGAGACTAATTAGGAGGCAGTGGGATTAGCAATTATTAGAGGAAAGAATCATGAAGTGTATAAATTGTTCTGCTGAATTACCAGCAAATGTGATTTTTTGTCCCGAATGTGGGTCAAAAGTTAACGATGTTTGTACCCATTGCGGTGTGAACATAAAACCTCAGGCTAAATTTTGCCACAACTGTGGGACTCTTGTAACGGGGAGGTCAGAGGAAAAGAGTGTTAAACGAAATTGGTTGTCTGCTGTTGGTCTTTTTATGTTTATACCAATTATTGCATTAATCATAGTACTTCTTTTTTGGAGAAATAAAGAAAGCGAACCTCTTCAAGTTTCAAATGCGAGTAAGGATGAACAAAACATACAGAGTATGGCAGCTATGGAACAGGTGCACAAAACACTTGAGCGCTTGCAAAGTGAAATAGAAGCCAATCCCGAAGACCTGGTTGCCATAGATAGTTTAGCCCAAATGTTCTATTTCGTGGGTAGTTATGAAAAAGCAGGTAAATATTTACAGATGCATTTAGAAATTGAACCAGATAATAGAGATATAAAAATGTTTTTGGCTATGACTTATAGTAATATGAACAGGAGCGATGAAGCGATTACATTAATTAAGGAAATTTTAACAAATGAACCAACCTACGCGTTTGGGCTTTATAATTTAGGCCTAATTTATGCTCATATAGGCAATAAAGAAGAAGCTTTGAAAAATTGGAAATTACTTGTACAACATCACCCCAATACCGAGATAGCTAACATGGCCAAAAAGCAAATTCAAAATATGGAACATGTTGACCAAACAACTCAAAACTGAAATAAAATATGGGATTAAAATGGCAGTACTAAAAGGTAAAAAAATATTATTTTTTGTCCACGAACTCTATGAAGATTTAGAACTTTGGTATCCAAAGTTTCGGCTCATTGAAGAGGGGGCAGAAGTGGTCATTGTAGCGCCTGAAATAAAAGAATACAAGGGGAAACACGGATACCCTTGCACACCTGATATCATGGTAGATAAAGTAAATACCAACGAGTTTGATGGTCTGGTGATTTCTGGTGGATTTGCACCCGATAAACTTCGTCGCTTTCAAAGGGTGTTGGAAATTGTTAGAGAATTTAATGATGCGAACAAAATGATTGCCTTTATCTGCCATGCGGGCTGGGTGCCCATTTCAGCAAAAATCTTAACAGGTAGACGTGCAACTTGTGTTTCTGCCATAAAAGATGATTTGGTCAATGCCGGCGCCCTCTATTCAGACGAGGCTGTTGTTTTGGATGGCAATTTAATCAGTTCAAGACATGTGAATGATTTGCCGGATTTTAGCCGGGCAATTGTAAAGTACCTCTCCTAATTTATAATTGCTGAGATGAATACCGTGTGAATCAATACAGTCATTAAGTCAATGGGGCATTTGCCTTCAGCGTCATTAACGATTGAAAATTGATAATAATCAACTGACAAATAACTAATAATGACAGCATAGCGAAATGACTTGGTGACGGTTGATTACAAATACTAAACCCTTTTCTAAAGAATAAAATTTGCAGTAGTTAAAAATTCACAATGAAAGAGGAAGTCTATGCCGTCCGTTCACTTCGAAGAACCTAATGTAACGGTTACCGCAAGAGCAGGAAAAGATATAAGAAAAATAGCCCAAATAAATAATGTCTCTGTTTATGGTGGGGTCAATAAATTTATTAATTGCCGCGGTATTGGGCTGTGTGGAACCGACCGAATCATCGTAGAGCCACAAGACTGCGTCACGCAACCCACCTGGAAAGAAAAGCTGCATTTTGGGGATAAACCAAAAATGCGTCTTGCCTGTCAGGCTAAACTGACCGATGACGCTAATATTAGTGTCACTCCAGCGCTGGAATATGGAGAGGTGATGAAGGCTAATTTAAAATTCTTTGCGGCGGTTGCCTTCTTTGGAGGTCTGACCGTGTTTTTTATGATTTTTATGCTTTTTGAATGGGCGGGAAAGCCACTGTTTTAGGAATTTGAATTAGGGAAATAGAGCTAATGATAATCCTTAACCTGAATCACTAATTTTCACTGCATCCAACTCAATCTCAATCCCATGCTCCATAATATCCGCGGCCAGGGGATTGCCTTGGTGGAAATCTTTGTGTAAGAATGGCATGGGTTCGAGGCGCTCATCAATCTCTCGGCGCAAGGGCACAATTCTTCGGCGATCTTCAAACCAATCGCCAGTAAAATCTTCGGAAATTAAAGCTAAATCGATATCGCTGAATTCATTTGGATGACCTTTTGCGAACGATCCGTACAAATATGCTTTGCTTACAATTATTCTTTGTTTTTGCAATTCAATTACATATCGTCGTATGATTCTTAAGATGTGACCAAGCTCTTCAGCCATTCATAATATTCCTTTATTTTACGAATTTGTGGTTCTGTAAATTCTTTAGTACACTTTTTATAAAATTTAAATTTTTGGTCTGGATATCGAGCTGCGATATTGAAATCCGTAACTATCTCTAAGAATTCCTTTTGTTCGTCATCCAAGATTAAATCAGCTTTATTCGCAAGTAGTACCAGACTATGACTAAAAGGGGGAATTTTATTTACTCTTTTTACAAATAAGGCCTTGAGAACTTTCTCTAAAACCAAATGCCCAATGAATAAGGCATAATGGTAATCTCCCTTCTCGAACAAATGATCCATGACCGGTAGATCTTTCTCTGCAGCCCTTAGCCAGTATTGAATCTGCTGCTCTTTTTTTGAATTTGAGATTTTCAGAACAGCCTCCTTTTAATCCGCTGGAAATTCCATCCCTTTAAACCAATCCAATTCTATATCTGGGAATATTTTGTCCCGAGCTTTTACGTCTTCTAAGAGTTTCCAACTTCCGTCGTCTAATTTTCCGGATTTAGCATATTCTTCAGCCATGTCTGCCAGACGGTTAAAATCGTTGTCATGCTTTTGAAAACGCAGTTCTGCATAGTCCCGCGCCGCCCAGGTGCTGATGAGAAACTGCCAGTCAGATGATTGCAGCAGGAGGAGTTCGCGAGCAGCTTGTTTTAAGATGTCTTGCAACTTGCCATCTTTTTTACCTCCCAATGCCTGCGCCAGTTTCTGCATTCTTAATTCATCGTTGTAAATATGTTTCCAGGTCCAACTGGTATTTTCGTTGAGCCAGATGAAGTGGTGTCCACCTTCGCCCCAGGAACCTTCGGGCAGAGAAATTACCTGAGTGGGCTGCTTCTTATCTAATACTTCCGTACATGTGGATAATTCAATTTCGGGATCAGAGGCCATTTTGCTCAGCACGAGTTTCAGAAAGGCAGGCCCTTCAAACCACCAGTGGCCAAAAAGTTCAGCATCAAAAGGAGCAGTGAGCATGCCTTGGCTGCCAGTAGCTTCATAGCGCTCCCGTAAAATGGTCTTAACCAGCCATACAAAATGGTCAGCATTTTCTTTAATGCGCTGGGGCGGTATTTTAGGGTCGTAAGGCTCTTTATCCGCCAGATCACTCTTTGCGCTGGTTATCCGCCAGTAGCGATGTCCACCAGGAAAGTGCTTTTTATGAAAATCCAGATACCAGCCGTCCCCTGGGTAGCCGTGCTCGCCCGACCAAACTTGCAAACCTGTTTTCGGATCCCTGGTAAAAATAGCCACGGGCTTCTTGCCTTCCGGAGAAGAACTGACCAAATAAAGTTCATAAGGCGTTTTTTCGAAGTCTTCCTCCTGTGTGGTGTATTCAAATTCCTTTTCGTACTGCGCCCATAAGCGCTTCAGAGCATCAAATCGATCGATATAAACGCCGATGGCTTTTCCACCCTTCAGAAGATGCGAATCCACAATGAAATATTCCAAACCATTTTCGCTCAGAAATTCATCGACCCCTTTTCTAGGGTAAGGTTTAGTTCCGACATTAGACTCCACCGGCGGGGCCCATTTGTACCTGGGCCGGTAGGCGCATTCTGGTAGCCAAATGCCGCGAGGTTGTCGTCCATAATGTCGTTTGTGAGCTTTTACGGCCATTTTCACCTGAGCTTGGATGCTGATGTCCTGAGAAAGCAGTGGGAAATAGCCATGAGTAGCTCCACAGGTGAGGATATCCAAATACCCGTCATCCAAAAGTTCTCGGTAAGCCCCCACAATATCATAATGGTATTTCACTTCAAAATCAACTTTAATCTTGGTGTAATAATCCTGCCACATTTTGGCCAGTTTGACCATGTGCGCCTGTCCGTATTTCTCAAACTGTTTTAGGTCCTCGATGGCCGCTTCGATTTTGTTTTGAAGATAGCTGAGAAATTCAGATTTGAATGCCTCATCCGCTAACTGCTCGGTAAGAATGGGCGTAATACCGATAGTGAGTTTGGGCTGTAATCCTTCCTCGACCATTTCATTTAAAACATTTAAAATTGGAATATAAGTTTCCGCTGCCGCCTCATTCAGCCAATCCATACCGTGAGGCCATTTGCCGTGTGCAATCACATAAGGCAGATGGGAATGCAATACGAATGAAAAACTGCCGTAAGCTTGAGATAACATGAATTCCTCCTGAAAGGATAAAAGGTATTGTCAAAATTAACTACTGATTTAATCTCGAGTAAAAAAACGCCCACGGAACTGGAAATCCCACAGAAACAAGACCTTTTTTTCAATTCAGTGGTCCCGCCTAGCGCATAGGCGTCAACTTAAGCTTTTCTGTAATATCCTCCTTAAAAAAAGGGGACAAATAGGGTTGTTAAAGCCTATTTTATTATATTAATTCATTCATTCTGGTTAAATGCTTAGCTCCTGTTTCTTAATTAAGCAACCATCTCAGAAATATATACAAATACAACCCCCTAAATCCCCCTTTGCTAAGGGGGACTTTCACTTAAGTTGACGCGAAAGCGCCTAGCGGGATGATTCAGTGGGCGAACTAATATTGGTTTAAATGAAATTCCTTCAGTTAGCTCTCTAGTTAAGCGTCGTACTTCTATCCATCGATCAGAATAGTTTTTTGTTTTTAAATCTTTAATAATTAACATATCAATGTCAATATTTTCGCGAGGATTGCCATTTGCCAAAGAATCATAGAGAATTATTTTTTCTGGTTTGTATTCCGTTGCGAGTTTTATAGTAATTCTTTTTATAACAAACTCGAATTTTTTCTGGAGATTTTTGTCTTTCATTTTAGTAAAAAATCTATTTGTTTTTTGGGCTAACACTCTCTTCGCGTGGGAGCTTAAACCCGATTGCTTTCTGAAGTTGGGCTTGGTCACTATGAATTTTGATTTCGCCAAACTGTTTTTCATATTTTCCCACATTTTCTTCTAAAGCGTTAAGAAATGACTTGGCATGTTGAGGAGTCATTATGATTCGGGCGTAAACTTTTGTTTTCGGTATGCCCGGCAGCATCCGTGTAAAGTCAATCACAAATTCAGCCGGTGAATGAGATATTAAAGCTAAATTTGAATAGATTCCTTCAGCTTCTTTTTCCCCAAGTTCCACGTTTATTTGTTGAGGTGTGTTGGTTGGGTTCATAAAGGTTCTCCTTTCTTAAAACACAGGACTTGTATAAAGTATAGTAATATTTTTCTTAATAGTCAATTGAAAAGCTTTTTCAAATGTTTATTCGATAATTTTATTCTTCAAATTGTTTGACATTTTGGGTTTTTTGTTTTACATTTTAAGAGGCAAAAAACTTTAAGAAATAGTAAGAATTTAGCGATGTGAACAGGATAGCTGAATTAATACATGAGAATCCGACCACTGAATCATCCCGCTAGGCGGGACCACTGAATTGAAACAAAAAAG
>JBHIAC010000110.1:0-11592 GCA_046758365.1 bacterium | reverse complement strand
AAAATTGTCTCACATTTCAAAGACTGAAATCGAAAATTCAAATAATAGAATAATCATTTCCGTAATGGTTCTATTAGAAATAAAGTACCTCCATCACAAAAAGCGTTTTAAAATATCACCTGACATAGTCATAGAACACTTGGAAAATGATTCAAGATGCTTATTTTATCCAATTGATTTGGAAGTCGTATCTGAACTTTCTACCTCGTTGAGCATTCATGATGCTGTTATTGTAGCAACAGCTAAAGTTTTTGAAAAATTTCGTTCTGCGGACGGGGAAGTTTTCATTTTAACCAAAGATAAAGAAATTACAGATTCAGGAATCGTTAAAACTATTTGGTAGTGATGTTTGGCAATTGAAAAGCTTTTTTTGAATCCCACCATTATAAACTTTTAATTAGAAATTGATATCATCTTCATCAATTTGTTACTTTTAGCTTTGGCCGACTGTAACCACAGATTTACTGAATTATGTTAAATTTATTTAGTAGTATCCTATTAATTTTATTGCAGGAGAACAAATTCCGATGAAAAAATATTCAAAATTATTGGTTCTCTTTTCATCACTTCAATTATTTTTTAGTTGTTTAATTACCAAAGAAGCTTACTCCCAAATCCCTCTTGATCTGGAAGAGGCCTTGCGGCTGGCTCAGCAAAATAATATAAAGCTAAAACAGCAGCAAGCGAGTGAAAGAGTGGCCCGTTTAGAGGAGTTGGTTCAAAAAGTCCAACGCCTTCCTTCACTGGATTTTTCTGTGACTTCCAGCTATTTGTCCGAAATTAATGAAATCGATTTAAGTCAGACCATTGGTATACCAGACAAAAGAGTGGCGTTGGGTGGCCATGATCGTTCAGAACTTATACTTGGTGTTCGTCAGCCTGTTTTTACTGGGTTTCGACTTCAGTCCCAGGTAGATTTAGCCAAAAATGCAACTCTAAGCGAACAGTCAAAATTTGAAGGACTCGCCAATGAAATTTACCATCAAGTGCATCTACTTTTTTATAAAGCTCAAAGTTTACACAATCAAAGAAAGATTTTACAGGCCAGCTTGAAGCGTTTGAATATTCAACTTGAACAAGTCAGAAATTTATATTATGCTGCCCAGGTGATGGCATTTGACACCTTGCAAGTTTACAACCAGACCTTATCTGTAAAAATAGAGCTGGGAAATAATCTGTTGGCCACTAAGCTGACAAATCTTCAAATGGCCCGTCTCTTAGATTTAAAGGCAGCGAGACCAATTGCAGACAAACCATTGCATCACCCGTCGAGAGACGCAATAGACCTAAAACAGCTAAAGGCCGAGGCATTTCAGAAGCGTCCTGAATTGAAAAGTGTTCGACTGGCCCAACAAGGGACTTTAATCCAACAAAAGTTGGCCCGTTCATATTATTATCCTACAATCTTTACCCATGCAAACTTTCATTATGCTAAGCCTGGTTTAGACCCCGTTACCAACCATTGGATGGACTACTTTTCCGTAGGCGTAAATCTTCAGTGGAACTTGTGGCGATGGCAAGGCGACCAGAAAAGAATAGAAGAGTTTCAGGTGCAGTACAACCAGCTTTCGTTAGAGGAAAGAGAGCTTTTGCGAACGATTGAATACGAGGTCGAGGAGAGCTTTGAAAAGTTAAATTTTAGTTTGCAGGAATTGCAACTTGCTGAGAAGCTTCAAGCCCAGCAGGCAGAACGGTATCGAATCATATCGGTGCAACATCAAAATGGTATCGCTTCTACAAATGAATTAATTACTGCCGAAACAGACCTTACTCAGGCAGAACTTCAAACCCAACAAGCCTTGATCAAATATTACATATTTCTGGCCAACTTAAGTAAGGCCGTTGGAACGATTCAAGAAAATTTTTAGAAAGGGAGGACCAATGCGTTTAAAACAAATATTTATTTTTATTTTCAACTTAGTAATTTTAATGGGATGTAGTAATAACAACTCAGACAAGTTTATTGCCAGTGGAATTATGGAGGGAACTGCAGTTAAAGTAGCCGCTCAAACCGGAGGTTACATTTTAAAATTTAATTTTGAAGAAGGGGAGGATGTCGAACAGGGACAGGTCATGGCTGTTGTTGATACCGAGAAACTGTTTTATCAAGTAGAACAAATTCAAGCAGCGCTCGAGGAAATGAACGTGCAACACAAAATCAGTTTAAATATCCTTGAGAAGGCAAAATTGGATTATGATCATATCGCAAAGAAATATAATCGTTATCGAGATCTTTATAAAAAGAAATCGGCGTCGGAACAGGTTTTGGATGATTTAAAAAGTGCTTATGATGCTGCTAAAACCCAATTGGAAAATGCCCAACAAAATTTAAAGCTTGTGGAAAGCAAACAAAAAGGATTAGAAGCCCAACGTAAATTGATTCAGCGGCAAATAAATGATGCGACCATCACTTCCCCCCTATCAGGTACGGTAACAACAAAATACTTTGAATCTGGTGAAACGATTCCAACTGGTGCAGCCGTCGTTGAAATTATTGATTTAAAGAAGATGTGGACGAAGGTGTATGTTTCGGAACTAATGTTACCTAAAATTAAAATAGGACAGGAGGTCGAAATTCGCATCGACGGCACCGACCAGACTTTGACTGGACACATTAGTTGGATTAGCCCCAAAGCGGAATTTACGCCTAAAAATATCTTAACAGAAGAGAGCCGAACTTCTTTGGTTTATGCGGTAAAATTAGAGGTTGAAAATACAAACAAAATTTTAAAGCACGGCATGCCCGTGGAGGTTGCACTAATTTATTAAAGATTCAGCCCAAAATAGAACACGGATGGTCACAAATTTAGACAGATAAACATGAATTTAAATTTTATAAAGAGACAGCATTGAGAGTGAAACGAGAAATCTGGTAATCAAATTACTTAGTAAACTTTAATAAATGAACTAATTAGCTCGATCCATTTAAAACCAGATTTTTACCTCTGTTTGAAATGACATTCTTATTTTAATATAATTAATAATCATAACATATGTCGGGCACAATAGAAATAAAAAACTTCAGCAAAAGCTACGGTGCGATTAAAGCTGTTGAAAATCTATCTTTGAGAATTGACTCCAGAGAACTGTTTGGGCTTATCGGTCCGGACGGTGCTGGCAAAACCACCACCATGCGCACATTGTGTACCCTATTAACTTGTGAACAAGGGGAGATGTACGTGGATGGCAAAGAAGTACAAAAGGAAATTCCCTACATCCGTTCGATCCTAGGCTACATGCCGCAGCGCTTTTCTTTGTACCCCGATTTGACGGTAAAACAAAATCTAAACTTTTTTGCGGATTTATTTGGCGTGCCTAAAAGTGAAAAGATGGCTCGATTAGCACAGCTCTATCAGTTCAGTAAATTGGAGCCATTCAAAAACCGACTGGCCAGTGCCCTTTCGGGTGGGATGAAACAGAAGTTAGCCCTCTCTTGTATCCTTATTCACACACCCAAGATTCTCATCTTGGATGAGCCCACGACCGGCGTAGACGCCGTTTCTCGGAGAGAGTTTTGGGAGATTTTGCGACAATTGCGTCAGGAGGGCGTGACAATCATGGTTTCGACGCCTTATATGGATGAAGCCAGTTTGTGTGACCGGGTTGCCTTTATGTACAATGGACATCTTTTAGCTTTAGATAAACCGGATCAATTGCACAAACTCTTTCCTTTTTATTTATATGAAATAACTACTGCAGAAATTCGATCTGTGGTGTCCTATTTTCAAAATGTGCTTGATGTTAAGTCGGTGCAAATATTTGGAGACCGTTTGCATGTGAGTTTTGTCCAGGCTTTGGATGATAGAAAAATTTCTCAAATACAATACAACTCTCCAATCCAAATCACCTCCATTAAGAAACTTCAGCCTGGTATAGAAGATACTTTTTTGGAATTGATGAAAAAACAGGAGCAAGAGCACTGAATTCTTACGCCGTTTACACCGAGAACTTAGAGAAACGTTTTGGCAAATTTCAAGCTGTAAAAAACTTGAATTTAGCCGTTCAGCATGGTGAAATATTTGGATTTTTAGGAGCGAATGGCGCTGGTAAGACCACAGCGATAAGAATGCTATGTGGGCTTCTGCTGCCTTCTGAAGGGAAGGGGAACGTAGCTGGCTTTGATATTTGGAAAGAAAATGAAAAAATTAAACAGAATATCGGTTATATGAGCCAGAAATTTTCTTTGTATAATGATTTAACGTTAGCGGAAAATATTGAATTTTATGCCGGAGTTTATGGCCTGGAGCGGGCAGCATTAAAAGCAAAACGCGAGCAACTGCTTGGAGAACTGGGGTTGACTAACGAGGCCAATAGGATGACCCGTGATATGCCACTAGGTTATAAACAGCGCTTGGCCTTAGGGTGTGCCCTTCTGCATAATCCTAAAATTATCTTTTTGGACGAACCTACGGCAGGCGTTGACCCTGAGGCAAGACGAAATTTCTGGGATTTGATATACCGTTTAGCCGATGAGGGAAAAACAGTGTTTGTGACCACCCACTACATGGATGAGGCGGAATACTGCCACCGGGTTTCGATTATGTACCAGGGCGAGATTATCGCAATGGATAGTCCTGAGACCTTGAAGAAAGCATTCAAGAAGTTGACCATACAGGAGGTTTTTATTCATCTGGTGGACCGATGAAATACATTAATCATAGTGCAAATTGCAAAATGAGTATTAAAAATATAAAGCTGTTAAGGAAATTACATAAGCTATTCTTAATGACTGATGTGAAAATGGATTATTGAAATATTGAAATTGTAAAAACAGGCTTTATAAGATACATTTCGGGGGCAATTTTGCTCTTTTCACTTTTGACTTTTCATTTTTCATTTAACAAGAGTTTGTTGTGAAATCACGAATCATACCAATCATAATAAAAGAATTCATCCACATTTCACGGGATTTTCGGACTTTAATTATAGTCATTGTTATGCCCATCACCATGTTATTTTTATATGGCTATGCTTTTAATCTGGAAATTCAAAATATCGATCTTGTTGTATTGGATCATAATAAAAGTCCGGATAGCCGCGCTTTAATTCGTAAATTCGAAGGAAGTAAGTATTTTACTGTTCAGCGCTTTAATGGTCCTGAATCTGAATTAGAATCATTTTTTTCTTGGCGCACTGGTCGTATGATTTTAATTATTCCCAAAGATTTTTCCAAAAAGTTGCGCCGTCAATCAAAAACCCACGTTCAGGTACTCATTGATGCCAGCGATCCCAATGCATCGCAAGCTATCCGGAATTACTCCAATATCATATTTCAATCCTATAGTGTTGAAAAGGCAACGATCCCAATCATGGATATTCAACCCACGATTTGGTACAATCCTGCTCTAAAGAGCGCTTATTTTTTTGTACCCGGCCTGGCGGCATTGATTTTAATTATGATATCTGCCATGTTAACCAGTATTGCCATTGTTCGAGAAAAAGAAACAGGCACCATGGAACAAATATTAGTTTCACCCATTAGACCCATAGAAATAATTATTGGGAAAGTCGTACCGTACATTTTTTTGGCCTTTGTAGATTTGATCATAATCCTTTTAATTGCGCATTTTGTATTTAAAGTCCCTTTTGTGGGGGGTCTCGGATTGTTATTATTTTCGTCATTAATTTTTATTTTTGCGGCCTTAAGTTTGGGTCTACTTATCTCCACAAAAGCACAAACTCAGCAAGTCGCCATGATGATGGCTTTGATGGCAACTTTGCTGCCAACGGTGTTGCTTTCAGGATTTATTTTCCCCATTACCAGTATGCCCAAAATTTTACAACTTCTAACTTATGCTGTCCCCGCTCGTTATTTTATGGTGGTCATTCGGGGCGTCATGCTAAAAGGAAATACACTTAATCAGCTTCTACCGGAAATATCGATTTTGGTTGCTATTGGTTTTGTTCTGCTCATCGTTAGCACTAAAAAATTTAAATCAACCCTCGAGGTCTAATTATGCAGCAGATTTTATATTTAATTCAAAAGGAATTCAGACAGGTTTTTCGTGATAGGCCCATGCTATTTATCATATTTTTTGCCCCTCTGGTGCAATTGACTGTGATGGGTTTTGCCATTACCATTGATATTAAAAATGTCAATATAATTATGGTTGATTACGACAACAGTCCCAGGAGCCGTGAGATTGGTCGCAAATTTGAAAATAATCCTTATTTTGCTGTTAAGGGTTATATCCGGGGTCAAACAAATCTGCGAAAACAAATTGATGAGTGGAAAGCTCAGATGGTTGTCGTCATTCCACAAGATTTTGCACGGGATTTGGAACGCAAACTCCGCCCTGAAATCCAATTAATCGTTGATGGTTTAGACGGCAACACAGCGGGAATCGCTCTCGGATACGCCCAGGGCATTCTCTCAGATTTTGCCAAAGAAATTGTTATGTCAAATCAATCCTTCGCTGCCCATTTGAACAAAGCTTCGATTGTTGAACCTCAAACCAGGATGTGGTACAACCTTGATTTGGAAAGCAAGAATTATATGGTACCTGGGCTTGTAGCGGTACTTTTAACACTCCTCAGTATGTTTTTGTCTTCTATGGCTCTGGTAAGGGAAAAAGAAATTGGTACCCTTGAACAGCTCATGGTTACGCCAATTAAAACCTGGCAGTTAATATTGGGCAAAGTATTACCATTTCATATACTCGGATTTTTTGCCCTTGCCCTGATGTTACTAGTAGCCTTCGTGGTGTTTCAACTGACGGTGTCGGGTAGTTTGTTTCTTCTTTTTAGTATAGCGGCTCTTTACCTTCTCTCGACTTTAGGGCTGGGTATATTTATCTCCACATTGGCTCAGACGCAACAACAGGCCATGTTTATTTCCTGGTTCTTTATGATTTTTATGATTTTTATGTCGGGGTTCTTTTTTCCTATTGAAAATATGCCTATATTTATTCAAAAAATAACCTATCTTGACCCTATGAGATATTTTGTGATCATCTTGCGGGAAATTTTTTTAAAAGGAAGTTCCGCAAAATTTTTAATGAGTGAAATTCTAAGTCTAGTTGGTTTTGGGGTTGTGATTTTAGGATTGAGTTCGTTGAAGTTTCAGAAACGGGTTCGGTAATTATCTCGAATATATTATGATAAAAGTAAAATTATCGTTATTAAATTTCTTATATTATGAAACTTAAATTAAATGATAAAATGATTTTATTTATTTAACAAACTTGAGGAGGTAATGACCATGAAACTTATCCGTGTTTTACTTTGTTTTGGTCTGATGCTTGGACTTATGAGTTGTTCATCAATTACCATAAAATCAGACTACGACCGCGAGGTTAATTTTGCCAAATATAAATCTTATAAATGGATGGCTTATCCCAAAAAACGCCGTCGTGATGTGGTGCAAAAAAATTCACTCGTAGATAAACGCATAAGAAGAGCTGTTGAAAGCGATTTAAGGGCTAAAGGTTATAAAATAAAAGAAGCAGGGAAAACGGATGCTGTGATTGTCTATCATGTTGGTGTCAAGCAGAAAGTAGATGTGTCCACGGTGAATTATGGATACTGGCGTGGATGGCCTCGAGGACGCAGGGTTTATGCTCACCGTTACAAGGAAGGCACAATCATCATAGACATCGTTGACCCAGAGTTAAATCAACTCGTCTGGCGCGGTTGGGCTGTAGGCGTAGTTGGCGACCCAGAAGAATCTGAAGAGAAAATTAACGAAGCCGTAAATAAAATTCTCGAGAAATATCCTCCACAGTGATAATCACTGTTTTGGGCTAATCTGCCTAAACAGTGGGAATAACTTGCTTTTAAATTTATGACGTAGGTGCAAAAAGGGTTGGTAGCTAAAATTCTTAAGTTGTAAAGGACGTACTTAAAGTTGAAATTATCCTATTTTTGCACCTA
Organism: bacterium; assembly: GCA_046758365.1. Lineage (GTDB taxonomy): Bacteria > Zhuqueibacterota > Zhuqueibacteria > Oceanimicrobiales > Oceanimicrobiaceae > JBHIAC01. The sequence goes on along the minus strand of JBHIAC010000110.1, from coordinate 3,720 downwards.
CGTCATTGATGTACATCGGACAAGTAATCTAACCAAAATGCCTTAATTCTGATATTCATTTTATATGGATGGTCGGGATTTTCATCTCGCGTAGAGGCTCGATTGAGCAGGATAGTTGGATTTCGGCCAGACTTCTAAAGACGTGGACGGAAAGTATATTTTTAGAAAAAACTCGATCAAAAAAACAATAACTTAGATGTTGTTAATTCTGCAAATTTGGGGTTTTCGTCCATGTCTCTAAGCTATTGCTCAAATTCATCACCAGGGCGATATTCACGTTCTAAGTGTGCGCGAATATCCGCTTCGTCGAGCCATACCGGCTTCAACTTTCGCTGCGTGAAATAGAAGGCTTGGTCGGCATAGTGGAGCGAGTTCTTATCTATAGTTGCACTGCCGTACTGATGAATGCTGTGCGAGCTAACCCGGCCGTTTGCATCCCAGGAAACTAACAATATATAGGAATCTCCTACTTTGCCTTTTAGGCGCCCATCTGCAATTTTATCACTATACACTGCATGCAAAACATCTGGAGCACCTCCCATGCCAAGATTAAGCTTACCACGAATCAACCGATTCACTGTCTTCCACGGGACATTAATGCGTCCATAGGCTCGTTTCAACTCTCGAGCTTTCTTGACAAAGGTTTCCATTAAGCTGGACAGGCTGCTTTTATGTTCCTGATTCTGAAAAAGGGTTTTTAAAGTTAATACTGCAAGGGCAGCTCCTTTATTTTCAGGATCTGTCTTCAAATCCCAGGCTCGCAAAACCTCTAAGGCTTCCTGTGCAATCGGGTCGTCTGGAACAGGAGCGTTTAGAATTTGCTGTACATACATCGCAACATCAGATTTAGTTGAATAGGTTTCATCGTACTTATATTGATAAAATTCCTTTTCAGTGATAGATTCATCTGAACCAAACAATTCTAAAGCTCGCAAAGCGCGATTGGTCATAGAGGTCTCGATTCCGAAAGATTGTGGGTAATTCTCAGGTTTTGGATTATCTGGGCCAATCGTTGTTTGAAATGGGGTGCTATTACAGTTTTGTATAAAACCTGATGAGGGGTTCTTGACCTGCGGTAACAGCTCAAACGGTAAATAGTCGGTCCACAAAGTATTTGAGGTGTTACCTGGCAAATATTGTGACCAATCATAGCCTTCGTCACGGATCGGTAGCAAGGCATTATATAGAAATAAAATATTACCTTCGGAATCGGCATATCCACAGTTGAACATCGGAATAGCTCTTAAACGCATGGCATCTTGCCATTCAATAAAGTTTCGAGCTTTGTTCATGCGGTACCATTGTTCAATTTGTCGGATTTCTCCATATCCAGCATAGCGAATCGCATAGGTGCCGTGCGGCCGCCTTACCACAGGGCCATATTCAGACCATAAAACCTCCTGATTGATGGTCCGCGAAATTGGTCCAATCAGCTTTACTTTTATTGCTGCTGTTCGGACCTCCAGCTCTCGCCATTCGCCATCAAAAAGATACTGATTTGGATTTTCTGGATTAATGTCAAGAACATACACGTCCACCAGATCTGGTTTATTCACGGTGTGCGCCCAACCAAGATGGCGGTTGTGACCATGCAGCACAACAGGTGTTCCTGGAAAGACACCGCCTACCATGTCCCAGCCTTCCTCACTGTGCAGATGTGCTTCATACCAGGTTAGCGGTCCTTCCCAAGGTTGGTGCGAATTCACAGCTAATAATGTTTTGCCTTCGGCTGAACGACTTGGTGCAACACTGAAAGTATTAGAGCCATAGGACATATTCCAGTCCATCTGGAACTGTGAATTTTTTGAATTTTTTACTAAAGGAGGGGTAGAGACCACATGCATTCGTTTCGGCTCATAAAGTTCTTTCAGCGTATTATGAAGTCCAAAGAACAGAGGAATTTTAAGAACAAATCCGGCCACCACGTCTTTTCCTGTGACTGGAAACAATCCAGGTAATACTTCATCTGGGTGAAGCGATGCATAATGGTTTAAGCCGTCTGCATACCCTTTACAAATGGCTCGAGTTTCGGCACTCATCTCAGAGTCATATTTGGCGTTGACTATATCCCAAATGCGCAATAGATGAACTAAGTAGTCATTTGGTACGGCTTTGAGTCCGAAGACCGAAGCCATTCGACCACGCGCTGACAGCATAGAGCGCTGAATAGTGATGAAGTCATCTTCAGAATGGGCATAGGCTAACCCATAAGCCGCGTCTGCATCAGTCACACCAAAAATGTGCGGCACACCCCAGGTATCACGCAGGATGCGCACATTGTATTTTGTGCCTTCTTTGTCAAATTGTTTGATTTGTAATTTGTCTGGCTTTAGTTCTAAATACGCCGCCGTTATCATGCCAAACATGCTGATTACAAGTGCTACTGTCTTAAACATGGGGGTACAACTCCTTAATTCTTCAATTTTTTTCTATAAATTACTACAAAGGATGAATACTTTTTATTTCGTCAGATTTCACAAATTTATAATTTGTATTCTTTATTTTTCGATTATTTAATAATCTTTTTACTTGCATTGAACCTCAAAAATTATTATATTAATGGTGAACATTAATCCACTTTTCAATTAAAGTCGCAGGCGAGGATGTCCATTGAGCATTTTAGGATTGCTTTAAGCAAGAGAATTATTGGGTCTAAGAATTTTAAGCATGTTAGAGTTCTTTGTGCTCTTTTTGTCTTATGGTTAAGTAATCAATTTCATGAAGATGAATACTTTTGTCCACCTTCACACACACAGTAACTTTAGTTTTCTGGATGGCACGCTACCCATCCGAACGCTGGTAGAACGGACCAAACAACTTGGCCTGTCTACGCTAGCCTTGACCGACCACAACGGTCTTTACGGCGCCGTGGAATTTTACCAGATTTGTCAGGAGTTAGGGGTTAAGCCCATCATCGGCACCCAGGTCTCCCTGACCGATGGCACCTGCTTAGTGCTTTTGGCGAAAGATACTCAGGGGTATCAACACCTCTGCCAAATCATCACGGTGGCCTATCTGCGAGGTGGGCATCTGAATTTTAAATGTGAGATGAAAGACATTCTTGCCTACAAAGAGGGACTCATTGTGCTTTCCGGCGGGAAAAAGGGCCTCATCTCTCAACTGGTGCTGAGTCGCAATTTGGAAGAGGCCGAGGCGCACGGCCGCTGGATGAAAGATCAATTTGGAGAGAATTTTTATCTGGAAATTCAGCGGTTTGTCCCCTGGGATGATTTCCTCAACGAAAGGCTGCGAGAAATCGCTCTGAAGTGCGGGGTGCCCCTGGTCGCCACCAACGACGTGCACTTGCTCTCACCCGAGGATTTACCTCTGCGACAGGTGCTGCACGCCATCGATCAGAACACCCTGCGGGAGCGGGTTCGGACCGCCGGCCACAAGGAGCAGTATCTAAAATCGCCAGCACAAATGCGGCAGCTGTTCGCTAAATTCCCGCAAGCCATTCAAAATACTCAATGCATCGCGGAAGCGTGCAACTTTCATTTTTATTTGGGTAAGCCTATCTTCCCCGTCATGGAGGTGTCCACGGGAGAAACCAGCCAATCCTATCTGCGCAAGCTTTGCTTCCAGGGCGCTCGGGAACGGTACCACCCTTTGACGCAAAAAGTCATCGACCGGATCAATTACGAGCTGAATGTAATTAGCCAGCTAGGATTCACCGATTATTTTCTCATTGTAAAAGACATCGTAGATTTCTGCCGTCGT
>JBHIAC010000109.1:0-11660 GCA_046758365.1 bacterium | reverse complement strand
AAATAATTTTATCTCATTACTACAAACTTTTCCACAATCTCAACTTGCTGGTCGCTCTTACGTGCAATTATTTTATACAGATAAACACCATTGCTAAGGGCATCACCATCGTGATCGCGGCCGTTCCAATGAAACTGGTTAAATCCGACCTGGGTAGGAATAAAATCTAATTCACGAATCAATCTACCCGAAATTGTATAAATTTTGATTCTAACTTCATCTGCGGGTTGGGTGAGAACATAGGTAAAATCCGTTTCAGTACGGAATGGATTTGGGTAGTTCATGACGTTGGCGATTAAAAACTTCGAACTTACATAAAATTGATTTTGAAAGGTGCGAAGATTACCTGAAGCATCTTTTGCTACTATTTCAAGCGTATGTTCACCATCAGTCAACTGTGGAGTAAAAATGACTAAAGCTTTTAGGTCAGGATCATTGGAATCGTTTTGAGGTATTAATTGAGCCTGACCAGCTTTAGAACCGTAAACGATTCGCTCACCATCTAAAAAAGAAGAAACAAACGAAGTGTCCGTAAACGAGGCCGTTCCTTTATCACGCAATTCGACTACAATTTCCGGGTTGGCCGAAACAAACTCACCCCCTCCAACTTCTCGGCCGTCAAAAGTAACTCGAATTTCAGGGAAGAGGGTGTCTTGGGCGACCCAAAGATTAGTAAAATAACTGTTGTTATTCTCATCGATCTCTGGGATTTCATGATCCGCATCCACTTCCACAGTTATTTTTGTTTTTCCTAATAATCCTTTGGTTGGAATTACCGAGTTGAGGGTCTTATATTGATCGATTGAAATGCCTGACATTCTTAAACGATTTAATTCAACATCACCTGCTACCGGATCTGAGCGCAGAATACGTACGGTAAAACTATCGGTAGGACTCAGTCCAAAATTTGCAGCTTCTACCTTTAATCCTACATCAGCACCTGCAAAAACCGAGTCACGGCTTAGGCTTATAGAGCCTTTGCCTACAGCTAGATCAGGCGGTGGTTTAAAATCTAGGGCCCAGGAATTCAACTGGGGGGAATTTAAACCATCTGCAGATAATAAATGAGTCTCCAATTTAATCTTTGGATAAATTTTTGCATCAATGTTGGATAAATTAACCTGCTCAACATCCTTAATAGCCGACATCAAACTATCCCATTGACCTGTTTCATGATTCTGGCCAATGATCTGAAATTGTATCCGATCCTCTGGAGATGTGACATTATAAGAAAGATGTAACAATTTCCAACCCAAAGCAGGTCCGATTTCTGTAGAAATCATCGTTCCCGATTTCTTAAAACGGTAGAGTGTGTCAGCAATGACAACACGACCTTCGCCGGCTTTGCTCATGGCCTCGGGTACCGAACCCATGGCGGCTCCTTTTCTGCCAATGATGGCCCATGAATCTCGATAACCCACCTGACGAGTCAGGGCACTGCCAAGGCTTTCTAAAGCTGAATAGGCACTCTCGGTCATGGACCAACTACCTTCATCTCTGATAGCTGCCAAGACAATTTGACCTTCTTGTAAACTATTAATAAATTCGGCCATGGCCTCTGCATTAGCAGGATCTACCCAGGTATCAAAACTTGCAGTGAATAACAACGTTCCATTCGATTCATCGAAAACGGCAAGATTGTGCCCCCTCAAATTTTGACCAAAAACCTCCTTGTTTAAAGACAACACGGCCGAATTTCCATCATTAAAGCCCGCAGATTCGGCCTTGTAAATGAATTGTATTTGTTGTAACTCAATTTCATCACTTAGAGATGAGTTTACATTCTCTAAATGATTTTTAATAAACTGATCCTTTGTTGATTGCTGCCACTGAAAATTGCTGAGTGGTAAATAGGTAAAAGATGAACTTTCCCAGGGCCCATAATTTTCACCATCAAATGTTCGTACGCGCCAATAATAGACCCCGATTCTTGAAAGTTGAGGGCTCCATTTCGTCACCAGTTTTCCCTCCGGAATCGGGTCGGATTGCATCAATAATGGGCTATTAAATTTCAGCGACGTATCCACTTCAAAATAATATATTATATTTTCGCCAACCACTTTTGTATTGTTAGTCACCAGTTCAGGAGTAGACGTATTCACCAAACCAAATTCCAAAGGCTTTAGAATCGTCAATTGAGATGAATAAACATAAATTTGCTTTTCTGCCACATTATTCAAATCGTCTTCCTCTTCGATTAAATCCGTAGGGTCAACCTGGACTTGTAAACGATAAAGTCCAGGGAAATTAGGTATATTCCAGGAAACTGCTACAGAATCTACAAAACCAATTGGTTTTATCTTGAAGAATTCTAATGTGAACTGATTACCTCCTGGGTCGATAACTGAAAATTGAATATCTACACTATCTTCTGGCGTTAAACCATAATTTCGGATTTTTGCTGAAACAGTCGAAGATGAATCGGTTGTCAACAAAAAATCAGATTCGAACCTAATCTCCCCAGAGTTAATGGCAAGTTCTGGCTTGGTGGAAAGAACAAAATTCAGTGCTGGATCTCCAATTAGGTTATATTGATGGATTACATTGCGATTACGTGATTGATCTCCTAATCGCAACCATAGACTTACTTTTGCCAGAGTCGTAGCTTCTCCTACACTGCGAACCGTGTCTTTAGTCACGACTGGTAAAAGCCCATCTAATAGGTAAAAATCTTGTGTTACATATCCAAAACCGGTAGACCCCCAATAAGCTGAGGCTCCCATAGAGTTGAGAACATACTTTTCAGACAGGCTGTTCATTACTGGATTGGCAAAGCGCGCGGAATGGCATGACATTCCCGTCATAAAAGGAAATATCTCTGTATTCCTCCAATCTTCTGGCTGGCCGATATCAATATCCCATACTGCGCTTCCAGCATGTCCTAAAAAGTTTACCCAAAGAACGCCTTTATTTATTTTATCGGCAGCAACATTTCGAAATGAGACGGTAATGGCTTCATCGGTCGTTTTGTTGAATTGAATAGCCTCTCCATTAAAAGGCGATGTTTCAATATATTCTTTAATTAAGGTATTCGCCTGTTGGAAAAAAATGTTTTGCTCAGTACTATTTATACCGCCATTTAAAAAAACAAATTCTTTGTTCCATGCATCAAATGATAATTTTTCGTAGGAGACTATTTTATTCACCACCACATCCGCTTGCTCTGCCGTTTCAACAGGAATACGGCCGATAAACATTTCGGGAAGCACATCGTCCGGTCCATCAAACGCCACAAACCAGTTGTCCGTAACCGGATCTCCATAGATTGGTACATAATTAATTTTTTTGGACTCTTTCATTAGCATTTTGGGGTCCCAGGAAGCGTCTCCAAAAAGAACCACATAAGAGGGCACTGGTCTTTCCCAGTTTAAGTAAGCATAATATAAAAAATCTTTAATAGCCTGGGGATGGATGATACCACCGTTAAATTCATCATAGATGTCTTGGACATCCACGACTACGCTCCTAAATCCGTTATGATCTCTTCTATATTCTGCCAGTCTTTCTGCTTGCTTTATAAAATTCTCATGGGTAATGATAATATAATCGGCTCCGTTCGAAAGAGCTTGTAAATCGCTACTTTTATCTTTTTGAATGTGCAGGACTTTCTTAAATCCACGCCCGGAAACACCGTAATAAAAACTTCCAGAGGTAGCAGTATCTTTAAATGAAGCACTAAAGTGATACGCTTGTTCATTCCTTAGAGTATCCTCTACAAATGCAGGCCCACTAAATCTTTTAGAAAGAACTTCCTCGACAGTACCAACAGGCGCGCCTTTCCAGCCGACAATGGCCCAGGAATCACGATAACTAACCTCACGGGTTAAAGCGCTGCCAAGCGATTCCAAGGCCTGGTATGCCTTCTCTGTCATATTTGCGGAACCTTCATCTAAAATTCCAACTAGAACCACACTTCCTTCAGGCAAAGAATTAATAAAGTTAGCCATTTCATCTGCTGCATCGGAAGAAGTGTAAGTGTCAAAGTTTGTCGTAATTATTTCCCTGGTTTGGTGATTGATGGCGACTAAATTATGTCCCCTATCCCAATTGTCATAGATTTTAAAATCAGCCTCAATGCGCACATATTTACCATCATCGAAACCAGCCGATTCAACTCTATAAAAGGATGCTTTTTGAGTTTCAGGTTTCCACACTTTAGCAAATCTCGGATTAAATATAAATATATCTGAACTATCAAAATTAACAACAGAATATTGAGTTAGCAAACTCGAAGGATTTGGATTTTGAAATTTTAAATTACTATTTTGAGCTGCATGAACCCTCGGATAAACAATTTCGATCCAGTCGAGGTAGATTTGATTTAATTGAGCGCCGGTATCTGGCACTAAATGTAATTCAAACTTATTCATTCCATCATGTAGTAAGCTTGTGGGAAATGAAAGCTCCCAAATTAATTCTTCTCTATCATCAAAATAGGCTTCTCCCCCGACCTGATCATTAATGAATAATTGAATATGGTGATCCGGTTTTACAGGATCTTTAGTAGTTCCCTGAACTCTAACTTTTAAGGAACAAGCACTAACGGATTCATACAAGCCGCTCACATGGAAATTAAAGCGTTCCCCTTCATTATCGAAAAGATATCGCCAAACCCAGCCTTCTCCTGGATCGATAGAACTCGAACTATTCCATCGGTAGAAAAAAGAATCTTTTTCAAAATGCAGTGTCTCCCAATAAAATGGCTCTTCATTGGTTAATAGACTATCTTCCATTACAAGCTGGTATCTCTTACCAATGCCGCCATCCGTTGTCAGCCAATAAACATTGGTGTCCGTATATAGGTCAAAATAAGTGTCAGAACCATGATGTCGGTCGCCATAAAAATAGATAGTATTTTGTGGACTCAAGGTTGAATTTAGAGGCCCCTCAATCCATATAGGTATTTGTTTTCCTTGATAGAGAATTTTTAAATTATTTAAGTCAAGCAGATCAACCTCAAGCCCAGCATTCAACAGTTCTTCATAGGTTAAAGAATAAATGCCCTCTTCACCCACAAGAAGTTTGTAGTATGTAGCTTGAGGATTATACCAAGTCGTAGTTTTGATCTTAGTTTTGAATAAATTTTTATCCGATACGCTTTGGAGACTTTTATCATAATTTAACAAAACCGATTTTGTTAGATTTTCAAAAACATCTGACTGTTGGCCGCCGCCTTTTGTATTTCGTTTTAAGGGTTTGGAAAACTGAACTTGAATTTTTAGAGTTTTGTACACTCTCAGGATTTTTTGCACAGGATTGTACTGAATAGGATTCATCTGAATTCTTCCGATGTTCAGACCACGCCATCGACCTTTACCAGAGATTTCAGCAAGTTTCGTAGGCCAGAAAATGTCTGAAGAGTAAATCGAGGCTTTTTTTTTATATAAAAACGAAATATTTTCTGAAGTCGAATCTTCCTGTATTTCCGGAGCGGGTGGCAAATCAATTCCGGTTAATTCTTCGTATTGACTTTCAAGTATGGTAACGAAAAGTTCTGCATCAGATGGAATTTGAATTAAAGCCCCAGTTACAGGCAGCATTGGAAAGCCCGGAACCGTCGTTAGGCCAAAACCTGGAACGGTCACTAAATGGTAGGTGGCATTATCAAGAGGAAAAGGGGTTAAACGTAGGTCGAAAGGCTGTAAAATGTAAACTACTTTACTGGCATCAAATTCGATAACTTGAAAGGCATTATTTAAAAGAGTAGGCGACTGTCCCCAAATCAAACTACTGTGAATTAGAAGAAATAAAACAACAATCCATGTTGCTTGCCTTAACATCATCAGAATGATTGATTAAAGTTGGAAACTAATAAAACTAAACCAATAATACCACAAACAAAGGTGACGGCGTAAATAGTTAAAACCGCGTATAATTGATTAAATCCCATTTCCAAGAGACGGTGGTGAATATGTTTTTTATCCGCAAAGAAAGGGTGCTTTCCCAGGCGCAACCTCCGGAGTATCGCCAAGGAAGTATCGGCCAAAGGCACTGAAAAAAGAATTAATAGAACCCCAAATTGCGGACCCAAACTTGGAAACGTGAAAGCTTTGATAGATAGGCAGGCCAAAAAATAGCCCAGAAAGAGACTGCCCATATCCCCCATAAATATTTTTGCTGGTGGGAAATTAAATTTTAAAAATCCCAAAGATGCGGCTATGAAAATTAAAGCACCTGCAGCCAATGTAATATTTTGAGAAAATTCTGCCCCAATCAATATAAATAGAGCAACCAAAATACTAAAGCCCGCCGCCAGACCGTCCAAGCCATCCAGTAGATTCACACCGTTGGTAATGGCTAAAATCCAAAGCATAGACAGAGGTATTCCCAAAATTCCAAGCTCAACAGTAATACCAAAAGGCAGACTGATAGCATGAAAGGAAAATCCAAAATAGATAGCAAATCCGGTGGCAACGGCTTGTCCTATAAGCTTTCGATAGCAGCCAAGAATGTAAATATCATCTAAAAATCCTACTAGCGACACTAAGCCACCTCCAATGAGTAAACCCCATAAGTTCCCGTTAAACTTTGTTGCAAAAGAAAATATGGACAATCCCAACGAGAATGCCACGAAAATACTTAAACCCCCTAACTTTGGAATCAATGCTTGGTGGATAGTTCTATAATTGGGTGTGTCGAAAATCTTAAAACGAATGGCCAGACGTCGTACAAGCGCTGTGCATATTAACGAAATTACCAATGTTGCCAACGCCGTAAGAATCATTACCAACATAGATTCCTTGCCCTCCTCAGAATTTAATTAATTTACATTATAACATTCCATTTTAAAAACACGGTTCGTTGGGGATTTTCTCCTCGTTTCTCTATTGTAGAATCCCCAACGCGAGGGAGTTCCGATGGTGATTTCTTGTCGGACTGAACCCATGGGCTTAAATCCCAATCGAGCGTACCATTTTTTTAAATTCTTTTTTAACTTTTTCATAATCTTTAGGAATTCCTATATCGATAAAGAATTTATCAAATGGAAGGCCATAAAAGTTATTATCTTTATAGTACTTTTCCAATAAATCTTTTTCAAATGAAAATTTTTCTACTAAATTTAATTTTTCAAATAGTCCTTTATTTATGATATAAGTTCCTCCATTTATAAATCCAGATTTCTTTGGCTGTTTTTCTTCAAAATGTACGATTCTATTTTCTGCATCAACATCAATTGATCCAAACCTGTTAGTGTTCTTTTTTATTTTTAAAGCAATGGTTAAATCTGTATTTTTTAATCTATGAAATTTGTAAAGTTTTGATAAATCTATATTGAAAAAAGTATCCCCATTGAATATAAAAATACTTTCCGTCTTGGTTAACTTTAGTGCTTTTTTTATTGCTCCACCCGTTCCAAGGGGTTCTTTTTCAACTGAGTATTCTAATGTTAATTTTTTATATTGATTTTTAAAATACCTTTGAATTACATCAAATTTAAATCCTACCGCTAAAATTACTTTTTCTATACCTTGCTCGATTAAATAGTTTAATAAATATTCTAAAAAAGGTCTTTCATTAATATTTACCATTGGCTTTGGAACCCCTTTAACAACTTTTTTAAGTCTTGTTCCAAAACCCCCAGCCAAAATTATGGCTTCATTTATCATAAGTACCAAACAAAGTCATCTCTACAAGTTCACAGATGATATGTCCAATCATAATATGAGCTTCTTGAATTCTTGCGGTATCATTGGAAGGAACATTTATGAGATATTTACAAATAGCTTTCATTTTACCCCCGTGGTCTCCGGTTAAACCAACAGTTATCATTCCAATATCATTAGCAACTTCTATTGATTTTAAAATATTTTTAGAGTTTCCAGATGTAGAAATAGCGACTAAGATATCGCCTTTACTACCTTTTGCTCTTATGAGCCTCGAATAGATTTCATCATAAGAATAATCATTAGCTACGGCTGTTAAATAGGATGTGTTTACATGTAAAGCTTCAGCAAATAAAGGGTCTCTTTCAATATAAAACTTGCCAGAGAGCTCTGCTGCAATGTGTTGTGCATCTGCTGCACTTCCACCATTTCCACAAAGAAAAACTTTCTTGTCATTTTTAAAAGCATTTAAAATTGCATTGACTACTTGCTGAATTCTTTTTATTAAATTTTCATTTTCTAATATTTTTTGTTTAACATGAACCGATTCCTGTACCGTTTTTTTTATTTTTCTTACTAAATCTTTCATTTGTATAATTACTTTTAGTATATTCTAATTTAAAAGATTTTAGTTTTTCACCAAAAACATAATCCGTAAAACTTATTTTAATTGAATATGACTATAATTATAATGAGCTTAAAGCTGTTCAATTATATAAAATTAGCCTTATGTTAAATAAGTAATAATAATTGAGTAATTAAGATGGTTTCGCCATTGGAGTAAGACAAAGTAATACCATGACTACTAATTTTTATTGTGCAAATTAATTTTTCCACCTCACTTCTAAGATTTGCTGACCTTCTTTAGGAAGGTTAGCGTTTGCTCAATAAAAAAAGACACTAAGCTTCTGGAAAAAGGTCAACGTATTTGGAAGCCTCTAAGAAACGCTGAGCTTCTTTAAAGAAGGTTAGCGTTTGTTCGGTATATTAATGAACAAGAAATCTCTAAATCTATTCATGCTAAGTTATTGGATCTTTCCACATTCAGACTGATGACTATTTGTCAAATATTGATCTAAGTTTTTAAGTTTAATTTCCCAAGAAAAGTTTTTTTCAATGTACTCTCTACCTATTAAAGATTTTTTTTGTCTTAATTTTTTATTTTCAATTAATGATAAGGTTTTTAGATAGATTTCTTCTGGAGTATTACCTATTGTGAGTTTATTTTCATCTAATCCCTCTGCACCAATCGTGGTTGTAACTACTGGTGTTCCAACTGCCATAGCCTCTAATATTTTATTTTGAATTCCTGCTCCAACACGCATTGGAGCCACAGTAACAACAGAATTTTTTATATATGAGGTAACTGAATCAACATATCCAGTTACTAATATATTTTTACCATCGTGAATTCTTAACACTTCTTTAGATGGCTCATTGCCAACGATAAAAAATTTTAACTTTGGTTTCACCTTCTTTAATTTAGGAAAAATTGCATCAACAAAATATAGAACCGCATCCGTATTAGGAAAAGTTCTCATATTCCCAATAAATGATATTTGATTTTCATCATAATAACCTTGATGAAATTTAAATATATTAAGATCTACACCATTGGCTACAATTTTAATTTTATCACTATTTTGATTATTCAAAAGAAAGTTTCTGTCTATATTTGATATTAATATTGATTTATCAGATTTGTCTATTGCTGTTATTTCGTAATTCAGAACTCTTTTTGATTCTATAAGATTTATGATAGAAAATATGCCTCTCCTGAATTTTTTACTTCTTATATAGTTTAAAGAAATTGCATCTGTAAGGTCGATAACTTTGTATATGTTATTATCCGCCGGTAAATATTGAGCCATACGAATAAGGTGGCAAAAAATTGTATCGTAACCATTTTTAAGCTCTTTGTTTACTGTTTCTTTCATTTTTTTTGAAAAATAATAATGAACTTGTAAAGGTGTTGGAGAAAATAATCCATTGAGGCAATTTTTATATGACTGTAATTTAGGCAAAGTAATCGTGATTAATTTGTCATAGTATTGCCTGTATTCAAAAATATATTCTAAATCTTTTTCACTATCTATGAATGAAATAATGGTAAGATTATGTTTCTTTTTTATATATTTAAGAAAATTAAAGGTTCTAAGTTTATCCCCACCCACAGGTGGGAAAGGTAAACGGGATGTTAAAAATAAAATTTTCATACGAAAAGAGATTATTAAACTAAAGTGTTTTCTTAAGAGTTTTCCAAATTATTATATCATAAAATTTTCTATAATTCATATATTAGTTGAAAAGCTACACACTCTAAAGTTAATATCTTCCTTTACCATAACTGTTAAAAACAAAATCATACGTTCCCCAAAATATTCCTGGTAGAGAAATGAAATTTTTGGTTAAGGAAAGTTTTAAAGTATAACCAAGCCAACGACGGAGAAAAAAATTTATTCCTATCAAAGGCCAATAATACCATTTAGCATGTTTAATTGCTAACAAAAGGTTATTTCTAACCATATAATAGATATATCCTTTAGAAAGATATATATTTGTACGAGCTACTTTATGATAAATAATAGATTGTGGTACGCAAGAAATTCTAAATCCTGCTTTCTTTGCTCTTAAACAATAATCTGTTTCTTCCCAATATTTAAAATAATCTTCATCCCATATACCTACCTTTTTAATTACTGATTTCTTTACAAGGAAAGCACAACCAGAAAGAAAATTTAGATTTTTTTGGGGTTCTTTATAAGGATATTTAAACTCTTTGCAATAGAATAAAATATTATTGAATTTACCTCCGCTGGAATAAACTTGATTCCTTTCAAAGTAATATAAAATTAAAGGACCAGCTATTCCTACATCAGGATTAGCCTCAGAGAATGTAATAAGTTCGTCTAAAAAGTTTGGTTCTACTAAAGTATCATTATTAAGAAATAATAGATACTCAGCATTGTTACTCAATGCTATTTTGCCACCTATATTATTGCCTCGACAAAATCCATAATTAGTCGGATTTTTAATTACTAATACTTCTGGATATTTTTCTTCAATTCTTTCAGCCTCATTATTAAACGAACCATTATCAACTACAATTATTTCATAATTTTTATAGGTAATATTTTTTAAGGATTCTAAACACTCAATTGTATCTGTAAATCCATTATAATTAAGAATTATTATTGATACTTTAGGTTCTTTCATCCCATCCTCTTGCTAATAAAATAATACGCTTGATTCTGTTTCCCATTAGTACTCATTGTCCAAATTATGTCTTTGGTAGGCTTCCAAGAGACCAATTAAAAACCCAGCCATAATCGGCATGGTAGGGTTAAGGCTATCTCCAATATTAATTAAAGTCAGAAAAATAAACACACTCATAGCCATAAAATGGGATTTATAATAAAGGCTATGGGTCTTTCTTATTTGCCTTATGTACTTCAAAACAAGTCGTACTACTATAGTCAAAAGCAAAATTGTTCCCAAAAAACCAAACCGATATAAAGTACTTATAAAAGGTAGATGAAATTGGGGAAACCACGCCTGGGCCTTCTCAAGGTATTTTTGTTGAAATGTGTAACTATCCATTGGTTGATGAATTATCTCTTTCCACTTGGTACCTAATCCAAACCCAAATATATAAGTATAAGGTCTTTGATTCATGTTTAAAAAAAGATTTTTTATTTCAGCAACTCTGATGTCCCCACCATGAGCTTGTCCTACTTTACTACTCATGTCTAGTGTTTTAAAAGCGAAAGCAACAGATTGGCCAAAATTAGGTAAAAGTAAGATTAGACAAATCAAAATGACAATTATATAAACCGTAAGTTTTTTTGAATTTTTAATTAACTTAGAAATAGTATAATCTCCATTGAAAATTCCCACAACAATAATACCTATCACACCTAATAACAACAGCAAATAGTTAAGTCGTCTACCACTAGAAAAAATAAAAAATAGTATGGAAAGAATTAAAATAGGATTTGCCCATTTATTCTTTTTACCAAACCAACTTATAGCCAAAAAGAAAAAAATAGGATAATA
>JBHIAC010000108.1:0-11664 GCA_046758365.1 bacterium | reverse complement strand
CTTAAGGATTCCCAGGACCTGTCCAACCAAATTGAAGCTATTGATTCGGAGCTTCACACTTTAGATAAATTGTACAGGAAAACTGGAAATAGATTGATCAGCATTTACGATTCTGAAATAAAGAAAAGTTTAAATAAATTAGAAAATAAGAAAATCTTATCAGAGTTACGTCCAGCATTATTTCAAAAAATTGAACTTCTGCGTTCTAAAATAGAACAAGTTAAAAGCAAAATAAGGCCATTAAATCTAAAAGAATTTAAAATATCAAAACTTCAAATAGACCCAGACGACACCCCTAAACAAATTGAACAAAAAGCAGATTTACTGAAAGACCAAGAAGATAAGCTTCTGCGATTCGCGCAGCAGATCAACAGACAAACCGAAGAATTACATCGGGAACTAGAAATCCAAAATCGTATTGGTGATTTGGTAACTGATTTAGCTCTCTTTGACCAGCAAGAAGAGGCTTTGGGAAATGTTAGCACACTAAATACAAAGGCACTCACCGCTGGTGAGGAAGGCGGCCCAACCGAAGATTATAAAGAGAATAGGGAATTTATCGAAGAGAATCTTTACGTTGGTCAAAAAGATTTTGATTTTTCCAATCTCTCAACCGAGCAACTGGAAGAAGTTATCGAGAATTTGAAGAAGCGACGACAGCGTATTCAAGCTCAGGCAGACAGCCTTGCTAAACAGGCGGAGGCATTTTATCAGGCAGCACAAGAAATGAAAAAACAATAATTTTAACTAGTGAATAATTATCGGAAAAGGCGCTGGATATTATCTCTTCTACTGATTATAAGCTTGTGCAGCCATGAGAATTCAATTGCTCAGCAAAGAGCGAAATGGCGAGTAAAAAATCGACTGCAGACTAGCTACGAATTCGACAGCAATATTCGGGAGACGTCTTCCGACTCTGTACACAAAATCGAAGACTCCTCGTTAAAATTTTTGTTCCACTCCCGCGCTTTTAGGACCAGTCCAAAGACTCGAATTACGTTTACCTACCGAGGCGGTCTACAAACCTACTTTCAAAACTCTATTGAAAATAAACTCATCAACGAAATAGAAACCACCGCACATCTTAAAGTTCAAAAGTTTGCATTAGGATTTAGGGGGTCGGGAAGATTGAAGATTTATCTAAACGATATTTTGGATTATGTAATGGGTTCTGCTGAAGTGTATTTACGTTTACCGCCAATTTTGAATTTTGGTAGTGAAATAGCTTTAAAATCGGGAGGACTAAATTATCAAAATTTTTCCGCTTTTGATTATTCAGATATTCAACTCAGATGGGTTATTTCAAAGATAGTGGCATCCCGTTTTATTTGGAATTTCGAATTATCCAGCAAGCTGGTAAAGTACGACCGCTCAATCCAAATTTTTATTCCAGCAGAAGACAATACTTTGGCAGAATTGGCGGTGAATCAAACGGATAAAAATTATAAGCTCCTCATTCAATTAGGTTATACGAAATCTTTTTTATTAAATCTTACTTATACTTTTCAACGAAATAATTCCAATAGCTTTGGCTACTCCTACAATAAAAACCAGTTTATTGTAATCTTTGGTTTTCCCTTTGCTGGAGGAATATGGTTGCGAGGTTTTAGTGCAATTCAGACTAAAAACTACACTGAAAAAACATTCCCTATTTTTCCACTGGACATTGACACCGAACGCGAAGAGAGCAATTTCTTCGTTTTAGACTTTTCTAAAGATATTAGACCTAATATTACAGCCCTCATACGCATTGCATATTATAATAATGAGTCGGTTATTAGGAGTCAATTTTATCAAAAAACGATATTCACGGTGGGTTTTGACCTTCGGCTTTAAGCAATTTTCGTATCAGATTTTTGATACATTCCTCAGAATTTTGATATAATTCCTTCAAAAATTCAAAATTTCACCTCAATTTTCTCCTCATTGTTATATGGAATCCTGACGTTTCACTTTGGCACAACCGTTGCATTTCATTAAGTAAAATTTCATTTGAAAGATTATTTTAAAATAGGTGAGAAATGAAACGAATATTGTTTGCAATGACTTATTTAGTTGCTTTATTCTTTTGGGGCTGTGATCTTCCATCCATACTCAGCGGAGATGACCAATCCTTACTATCTAATCGAAATCGTTTAGATTTAGCCGATACCTTGCTTTTTGTTGAAGTTACCGGCGGGATAGCTGGAGTCAGCCAAAGCCTAGTAGTAGACGAATTTGGTCTTGCCCTTTATGCTGACAGTTTCAACCCCGGGGCCAAATGGATAATTCAGCTTTCACCGTCAGAATTAGACAGCCTGACAAATCTCATGCTTGAAAACAATTTTTTTCAATTAAAAAGCGAGTATTTTGACGAACAGGTTGAAGATGCCTTCAATTATTCCATTTTTTTTAGTTATCAAAATCAGGAAAATACGGTTAAGACAAATTATTTTGGCGCTCCTGATAATCTCAAAAGAATTATTGATGGAATACTTCAGTTGAAATCGAAAATCACCAACAGCGGTCTCGATTTAAAATTAGAATTGAGTCGTGATGAAATCAATATTGGTGAAAAGGTAGATTTAAAACTTTTAATAACAAATAGCAGTGATAATCCCTTGACCCTCCAGTTTTCTACAGGACAGATTTTTGATTTTTATGCGGCGCAAACAATAAACAAAGAAGGTTCAGATGAAAATGTAATTTGGAACTGGGCACACGATAAGGTGTTCACAGAGGCTCTTTGGGAATTAGTTTTGGAAGCAGGAGAAACAAAATCATATCAAGTCACATGGGATGGGCATAATAACACTGGAAAGTTAGTTCATGGATATTTTATAATTGGAGCTGAGCTTCCTTCTATACCTGGTGGCAGTCCTGAACATAAAATATTCTATATAGGCGGTTTAAAATAAGAATAAATACAATTAATCGTTAACACAAAAAAGGCTCTCGGCTAAATGGAGTACAAAAATCAGACCCGATATTCCTAACTGTAAAGATATAATAATGAAAGTTGTGGCGTCTTTTTGCTAGAGACCTTAATAAACAAGAATTCAATTTTAGCCGTGAAGCTTCACAAAAATAGAGGAGGAAAGAATGCGTTCACGATGGCTTGCCTTAATAATCCTGATGTTAATTGTCTTTAACCAGACTGGATATGCAAATAATTCGATTGAAATCCAACAAACCTTCAAGAAAGAACAAATTCTTCGTTCAATCAATTTATTACGATCCTTGCAAAAGCAGCCACCCTTATCTTATAAAAATTTTATAGCAGTTCCCCAGGCGGTTGACACAAAGGTCACAGCCGATGATGGAGGTGCCATTGCTGGTACTTTGTTTGGTATTGTAGAGGATGACATTAGAACAGCCGTAGTGGTGGCCTGGACTGCCGACTCTACCACGGGCTCTACTGGCACTGGTTTCGCTGTTGTAGAACCCAGTGGCGCTTATCTTATTGATAATCTTGCTGCTGGTGATTATTATGTCCTCGCAGTGGCTGAAGGATATATACCCAAATTTTATGACAATGTTTTAAACTTCAACGAAGCGACCTTGGTGATGGTCACCAAAGATGCGGTGACTGAAGATATTGATTTTTATATGGAAAAAATGCTTCCGGGGTCGGCAGGTGTATCTGGTGTTGTTTTGAGCGAGAGCGACGAAGTACCCATCGCCCACGCATTTGTTAGTGTCTTTTCTCCAGACAATCCATTTCTCTATGGCTGGGCGGAAACTTCGGAGGATGGCAGCTATAAAATCACTGGTTTAAAAAGTGGGGAGTATTATGCAAGTTGTTGGGCAGATGGTTTTTTAACCGAATTTTTTGATAATGCCGAAACCATTGAGGATGCTACTCTCATAGAAGTCGATGAACCCAATGAAACCAGCGACATCAATTTTACTTTGACCCTCGGAGGTATAATTTCTGGTGTTGTAATCAATGACGACGGCGTACCCATCGCTGGGGCCTTTGTGCAGGCGATGACGGAAATGCAGGGTTCAGATCCAACATCACCAGATTCATTCTATTTTGACTATTGGGGCTTCGCCTTAACTGATGAAAAAGGTGAGTATCACATAGGCGGCTTGCAAACTGGCAGTTATTTTGTGCTCGCACAAGCATGGAACCAATGGTCCCACATAAGTGAATGGTACGACAATGCACCTTCACCAGATCAAGCTACACCTGTACTTGTAGAAGCTGGCGAAGAAACCACTGGAATCGACTTTCAACTTTCGCTTCCAATAGTTTTTGGGGAGATTTTTGGTAAGGTAACTGACTTAGAGGGTCAGCCAATCGCAGGTGCGTTTGTCCAGGCACAAGCGCCCTTCAATGATCCCTTTGGTCGAGTTGAAGTATGGGCCTATGCATTTACTGATAAACAGGGGAACTATCGCATCGAGAATTTACCGAATGGCCGTTATCTGGTTTCGGCATCAGCCCAGAGTGGTTGGCAATTTGTCCAGCGCTGGTGGCCTGATGCCGAATCACCCGATGAGGCAGAACCCGTAGAAGTCGATGGGAATACGGACCTCCAGCCTATAGACTTTAAACTGCCAATAACTACCGGTACAGCCATTATCGCAGGAAAGGTTGTTTCAATTAATGGCACTCCTCTTGAATACGCCGCCATTCAGGTTAGTTCAGTCGATCCAAGTACTGACCCTGCCAGGCGTGATGTATTGGCCTACGCTAACAGTGACAGCAACGGGTATTTTCAAATCGACACCTTGCCGGCTGGCACCTACTTTGCCCATGCGCAATACTGGCAAAACCTTAGTTTTGGTCAACAATGGTACGACCATGCCGAAAGCTTAGCTGATGCTACACCGATTCATTTAGTTGATGGGGACATACGAGATGACATAAATTTTGAGCTGACGATAAGGCCATATTACGGAGCGGTGGCTGGCTCTGTAACTGATGAAATAAAGGGAGTGCCCATCCCCCGAGCGTATGTCGAAATCTCACCGGTTGGTTACAAATATTATGACAAGGCACCTATCACATTCTGGTCCTACTATGCCATTACAAATGAAAACGGCAATTACCAATTGGAATGGTTACCAGAGGGCAAATATATCGTTTCGGTTTACGCCAACGGCGCCTTTGAATATTTTGAAAATGCTGTGGTACCAGAGCAGGCCACCCCAGTTGAGGTGATTGGTGGGGCTACTACTGCGGTAAATTTCGGCCTCACACCCCGGAATGAAGGTACGGGTATCATTTCAGGTAAAGTGACTGGTGAGTGGAATAAGGAGCTGCTTGAAATTGCTGTGGTCATTGCACGACCGGCAATTATGCCTTTGGTTTGGCCCGACTCAGAAATGTTCTTTAATGCGGTCACCAATCCCGATGGCACTTACCAAATCAGTGGACTTCCCACTGGCGAATATTATGTGATGAGCTTTGCGCCCGGGTATATTGGCGAATATTATGATAACGTATTTGATCCGTCAGAGGCAACGTTAGTTAAAGTTGACGGCATCTATCCCACCACGGGCATTGATTTTAGCCTAATGCCGATGTTAATACTTGAAAGGGAACTGGCGACAGGACCACAAAATGGCGCCATCCTGTTTGGTAAAGTTGCAGATAATAATGACAACGCACTCCGCGGTGCTACCATTTATCTTTTGAATGACGCAGAGCAGCCTATTTCATTTGCCCGTAGCAATGCTGAAGGCATCTATGAGTTGCGAAACGTACCGCCGGGTATGTATCGTCTAAAAGCTAGTCTGGTGGGTTATCACAGCAGATATAATAACAGTGCAAACAGTTTTTCAGAAGCCGATCCTATCAAGGTTGGCATTGGCAATGTTGAAGTAAACTTTATTCTTGATTCAGAAACCGTGACTGGTGTAAAAAATCGTTCGAATTCTACACTACCTAAATCCATCGAACTTTACGGTAATTACCCAAATCCTTTTAATCCTGAAACACGCATTTCTTTTGGTTTACCTTCGGAGATGCGTGTGCAGTTGCGTATCTTTAATCTGCTCGGCCAGGAAATAGCACAACTTTTTGATGGCGTATTAGGAGGTGGTGTGCATCACCTCACTTGGGATGGACGCAACCAGTTTGGCCAATCCATGCCCAGTGGCGTCTATTTTTATCAATTGCAAGCAAACGGAATAAGAGTAGCTGTCAATAAAATGACTTTGTTGAAATAACCCCATTTGACTGTCATCTCGGAGATGACGGTCAAATTTTTGAGCCTGATTGGAAAGGATTGTAGGAAGTTAACAGCTTTTACACCCTATTCGTTAATCTAATGTTTAACAAACTGACTTTGTGTGTTTAATGAGTCGACAGCACTTTTTACAGAGCAGGCGCACTCAGCAAAATATTCATAAACATGAACAAGCTATTCTTAACTAAAATAATGTTGACTATTTTATTAGTCATCACCACACAGTCGTTTTCTCAACCAAAATTGTCAACTATTACCATAAAAACCGGTCTTATTAAAAATCTCTACCCAGAAGATTACGGTCGATTCAATTCCACATATTCAATATATCCAGAATTGCAAATCGGTGGCTCGCTCGTTTCTTCAAACCTGCTCCGTTGGGCAGTATATCTGGGCTATTGGGACGATGGCGTGGATAAGGCTTTTCCAATTGCTGACTTCAGAACGTATTCTTACAATAGTTTCATACTTGGGAGTCGTCTTGGTTTTATGCCAGGAGCTAATCGAAAAGATTTGCCCGTACAACTTGAATTCTTTGCGGGATTTTCACATCACTTTGTGGGAAAGAACTATGTGGGAGGCACTGCTTTTAAAGGAGATATCGGACACGACTCTCGCATGGAGTTAAATTATGCCGAAATTGGTATCAATGCAGGTGTAAATCTCAATAAATCATTGCAGGTTGTTGTTGAAGTGCAACAAGCCATGCAGTTAGGCAAAGATGAATTTAACTTTCCAAAGAATCGGTGGGCCTTTAAAGTTGGGCTGGCCTATTCATTTTAGCTTAAAAGAAATTAGGTTTTTAAGAATAGAATGGAAATGCTGAAAGTTGCAATTATTTTGACATCAACATTTATATTATCTTTTAGTGCAGTTGGATGCTTAAATCCCATTTCGACTCCGCCTCGTATTGCTATTGAGGAATTACTATCCACACCAGATACAATCTTTGTTGAAGGTAGAAAATTGTTTTTGTTCACTTCATTGTGGCGTGACTTCCAGCCAATTAGTCCACCGGATGGGAGACCACTTATTGCCATTATTTATATTGAATCAACTGATTCCACGCAACTACCAGCTTCTATTTCTGCCGATGCTATCTATATTGTGTATCGGGGGGCAGTTTGGAAGTCCTGGTTTAGTGACGAACCAATTGCATCTGATTTGCAGAAGCCTAACCGAATAGTACGAATTGCTCGAAATGGTCCTAAATGGGGGCCTGGAGTTTTCGTAGATGTCATTGTTCTTGTTGCCTATGGACAGAATGATAAGAAATTATTAAGGGCTTCAAGTCAACCGATAGAACGTACTGATTAATGAATCTTCAAGATTAACCTATGAGGAGGTAATTAAATTGAAAATAATCCATTTCATTCTGTTAATTTGTGTAGGCATCATTTTGACCCAATGCGAACACAACCCTGTTTCGTCTGACGTGCGCGATTTAACCGGACTCGAAAAGCGCCTGGTCGAATCGGATAACAAATTTGGTTTTAAGCTTTTCAAGGAGATCGTTAAAGCTGAACCAGATACAAATATTTTCATTTCACCGTTAAGTGTTTCTATGGCATTAGGGATGACCTTGAATGGTGCTAATGGGGAGACCAAAGCAGCCATGGAGCAAACCCTTGAACTGGTCGGCCTGACCACAGAAGAAATTAATCAATCCTACCAAAGCCTTATAGAACTACTTACACAGCTCGATCCCAAAGTTGTCTTTCAAATCGCTAATTCCATCTGGTACCGACAGGAGATGACTTTTGAAGAGGAGTTCATAAATCTCAACAAAACATTTTTTGATGCCCTGGTGCAAGGATTAGATTTTAACGATCCAAACTCTGTGAATATCATTAATGGATGGGTGAAGGATAATACAAATGGCAAAATAGAAAAAATCCTCGAAAACCCAATTGACCCGAATACAGTGATGTTTCTGATTAATGCTATTTATTTTTACGGTACCTGGAAATATGAATTTGATAAGGAAATGACACAAGATGATTTCTTTACTTTGCCAGATGGTTCTTATAAAGCATGCCAAATGATGGTACAAACAGGTGAGTTTAATTACTTAGAAAATGACGATTTTCAGGCCATTGATTTGCCCTATGGAGGCGAAGATTTCCGCATGACCATTTTTCTGCCGAAACCAACAAAAAGTATTGATTCTCTGATTGCAGAATTTGATGAGACAAATTGGAATAGTTGGTTAAGTAGTTTTTCCAAAGACTCTGTAACTCTGGAACTTCCTAAATTTGAACTTGAATATGAGATTAAGCTGAATGATATTTTAGCAGCGTTGGGGATGGGCATTGCGTTTACCCCCCAGGCTGATTTTACCAGAATGTATAAACGAGGTGGTTTATGGATCGATTATGTCAAGCATAAAACATTTGTCGAGGTCAACGAGGAAGGTACGGAAGCCGCTGCCGTTACGATTGTGGCCATAATCAAGTCTGCTAATGGTTCCAGCGGGATAAGATTCATGCGTGTCGATCGACCATTTATTTTTGTGATTCGAGAAAATCATTCACAAACTCTCCTTTTTATAGGGAAAATTGTAGAACCATATTTTGAGTAAAAATAGGAATAACACATGAATTTTAAATCTATTTTATTTAAACTTTAGGGAGTAAAAAATGAAAAAGCAACGCTTTACTTATTTGGTATTAGCAACACTGACCTTTACAGCAATGGCTTTTGCCGATGGAATTATTATTCCACCACCGGGGGTAAATATTTCCGTTAAATATCATCACGTTACTGTAGACATCAATGATCAAATTGTTCATACAGAGATTGATCAAGTCTTTTTGAATGACACAGATATAGACAGCGTAGAGGGAATTTATATTTTCCCATTACCTAAAGATGCCTCATTCTCAAGTTTCTCTATGTTCGTTGATGGGGAAGAATTGACCGCAAAGATCTATGATGCCGATTCAGCACGAGTAATTTATGAAAGCATTGTGCGCAGGAATCTTGATCCAGCGCTGTTAGAATATGTCGGAAGAGGGTTATTCCAAGCACGGGTTTACCCGATTTTAGCAAAAGGAGAAAAAAGGATTAAGATTTCATACTCTGAACTTCTAAACTACGATTCTGATATCTACCGTTATCTCTACCCATTGAGCACGGAGAAATTTTCTTCTAAGCCATTGGAAGATGTTTCCGTTAACGTTACTCTGGCCTCATCCAATCCGATAAAAACCATTTATTCCCCCTCTCATCCTATTGTTGTTCAAAAGAGTGATGATTACAATGCGACAATTACTTACACGGAGGAAAATGTCAAACCGGATAGAGATTTCATTCTTTATTACACGGTTTCTTCAGATGACATTGGAATGAATGTCATGGCCTACAATGATTCTGGCGAGGATGGGTTTTACATTTTTATGGCAGCACCTAAACTTGAAATCGAGGAAACAGAGGTAGTCAAAAAACGGATGCTTTTTGTTTTAGATCGTTCGGGTAGTATGTCAGGTGAAAAAATTCTGCAAGCCAAAGAGGCACTACGATTTTGTGTCAATAATTTAAATACCGATGATTTATTTAACATGATTGATTTCAGCAGCGATGTACGTCAGTTTAAAACAAATCCTGTCGCAGCAAATTCAACTAACATTCAAGAAGCTTTGAGTTACATCGACAGATTTACTGCATCAGGAGGTACGAACATTAATGATGCTTTGCTTACTGCTCTAAGCGAATTAAAACAAGATAGCTTTTCAAATATGATTATTTTTCTAACGGACGGGCAACCAACGGTAGGCGAGACAGATAATGAAACAATTCGGCAAAATGTCAAGAACGCCAATACTTACAAGGCTCGTCTGTTCGTCTTTGGTGTTGGGTTTGATGTCAATACCCATCTTTTAGATAACCTCTCACTAGACAATCACGGAGTTTCCACGTATGTCAGGCCTGATGAAAATATTGAGGTGGCGGTATCTTCTTTCTTTAATAAGATAAGCAATCCGGTGCTAACTAATATTTCTTTAGATTATGAAAACATAGCCGTACACGACTATTTCCCAAAAGAACTGCCTGACCTCTTTAAAGGCTCGCAATTAATCGAGTTTGGCAGATACAGCAACAGCGGAAATACAACCATTACGTTATCGGGAGACGTCAATGGCACGGTGCAGAGCTTCCAGCATAACACAGAATTTCCAGCGGAGAATTTAGACAACGAGTTTATCCCCCGCTTATGGGCTACGCGTAAAGTGGGATACCTCTTAAATGAAATACGACTCAATGGAGAAACTCAAGAACTCATAGATGAAATTGTTGCTCTGGGCAAGCGATACGGTATCATTACTCCATACACTTCCTTTCTAATTTTAGAAGACAATCCTTCAGGAGACAATTTTAGTAATTTAAGCAATCAAACAGGTGAAAGCGCGGTTTCAGATGCTAGAAGTATTGGAAATTATAGAGGAGCTGTCAATCCAGCGGAAGTGATGTCTAAATATGTCCGCTATGTCGGGAACAAAACTTTCTTTATGCGTGATAGCTTCTGGGTAGATTCCGAATTCAATGGCAATGTAACTATTTTTGATGTGGAATTTTCAAGCAATGAATATTTTGACTTACTAAAGAACAACACAAACTTGGGTCAATACTTTGCCATTGGCAAAAATCTTGTCGTTAGTCTTGATAACATAGCTTATAAAGTCCATGAACCAGGCAAGGACTATACTGTAATTCCTGAAGAATTCATCCTGTTTCAAAATTATCCCAATCCATTTAATCCAGAAACGACTATTCAATATTTTCTTTCAAGAGCATCTCACATAAAAATTGCTATTTTTGA
Organism: bacterium; assembly: GCA_046758365.1. Classification (GTDB taxonomy): domain Bacteria; phylum Zhuqueibacterota; class Zhuqueibacteria; order Oceanimicrobiales; family Oceanimicrobiaceae; genus JBHIAC01. Next base: position 663 of record JBHIAC010000108.1, on the reverse strand, counting down.
TATTCTTGGAAGAGAGGTAAAAGTGTTGGTCAATGGCTTCAAGTCTGCTGGATACCATTTTACAGAATGGGATGGGAAGAATTCTTTTGGTAGAGAGGCAGCGAGTGGTATTTATTTCTATAAATTATCAACAGAACGTTCTGTACAAGTGAAAAAAATGGCAAAGGTCAAATAGATTAAACTCAAATAATTACTGTAATATTATAGACTAAAGCAGTTAATAAAAGAGTTTTAATGTTAATAATCAAAAACTTTCAGCATTTCCAAAAAGTTGAAATAATGGAGTGTCGGACCTATTAAATTTTACAGAAAAAACAGACAGACCCTAAAAATAATTTTAAAGGAGGTTGTACAAGATGATAAAGAATTTTAGTTTCACCTTCGTACTGGCGCTCTGCTTAGTTTTTATGCAATGCGAACACAATCCCACGGCACCTGTTTCTCGTGAATTAACGTCCCTTGAAAAAAGTCTGGTCGAGTCGGATAATAAATTTGGCTTCAAGCTTTTCAAAGAAATCATTAAAGAGGAAAAGGACAAAAATGTTTTCATTTCACCACTGAGCGTCTCGATGGCGCTGGGCATGACGCTCAACGGGGCCAACGGTGAAACCAAAGCAGCCATGGAGCAAACCCTCGAACTCGCTGGTATGACCACCGAAGAAA
>JBHIAC010000107.1:0-11700 GCA_046758365.1 bacterium | reverse complement strand
CTTATCGTAACAAACTCATCTTTCGCACTTGTGTAAACCTATTGTTTCTATTGTATGGCTTTACACTAATGCGATACAAATATATTCCGCTCGCCACCTGATTTCCCTGGTCATTTCGTCCATCCCAAACTTTGCTATGGCGGCCGGCTGATTGGCTATCAGCTACCAGGGTACGAACCGTCTGGCCTAACAGATTCATGATGACCAGCTCAACCTCTCCTGAAGTCGGCAGCGTATAGCGCAATTCCGTTTCCGGATTGAACGGATTGGGGTAGTTTTGTTCCAGTTCAAACGCTTCGGGAATGCCAGTTACCTTATCATCATTGGTTTGCTTATAGAAACTGAAGCCCCAGACCGAAGCGGTATTTGAGGGACCCGATTCCCCGGCAAAATTTACCCCTTTAACCTGGTAGAGAAATTCATGAGTCATCGGGTCGCCCTGCGCCTTAATAGTCAGGGTGTTATCCTGATAAGAAGTCGATACGGCCGTACCCATGAACACCCAGTCCGGGTCGAAACTGACCCGGCGATATACACGGTAATAGTCTGCACCTGAGCTAACGCTCCAGCTCAAGATGGGATTCTCCCCGACGTTGCCGGCATTTGTGATGGTCAGACCTCCCGGAGCAGATGGCGGGTTAGTAACGTGGGTGACATTCACAGCCTCTTGTACGGCCGCGGCAGCGTCCACCCGGCCATAGCCGTAGTTGTTGTCAGGTCTCGACCCAGGGCTGGGATGAACCGCCGTGTCTTTAATAATAGATTGTACCTGCGGGTTACTCGGCTTGGCCACAAGCGAAGGATTTACCGACAGCATAAGCGCCGCTACGCCTGAAACTTGCGGTGCAGTGGCTGAGGTGCCGCCAAATCTGGTGGCGTAGTTGTTCGACGCCGGGCTGGTATTTGGCAAATAGTTATGGTAAAAATCGACGCAGACGTTGTAATTTCCGGGATTATATCCGGGCGCGCCCGGGCGGTCCAGCGACCAAACGTCGCCTTGTTGTGTAATCTCCCCGTTCTGTTTCCCCGCCATGCAGGGATCCAGGTTACCTAAGGTCTCGATATCGCCGCTTGGCGCTACCACCGCCAGTTCGGTGCCCTTGCCGCTGTAATTCCAAACATTATTGGATTGGTCTACCGCGCCGACTGCGAGTACGCCCGGGCGGTTAGCCGGAAATTCAATCACACCGTCGTTCCCGGCCGAAAAAACCACCACACACCCTTTACCGTTCCTGCCTTGCGTCAGAGCATCGTCAATCGCATCAGAAATGGCTGGAACAGCATTGGGATCTGTATCTCCCGTACCCCAGCTATTGTTGATGACGTCCGCGCCGTTGGTCCAAGCAAACTCTATAGCATCCGCAAACTTACTGACTGCAACTCCTACTCCTAGCTCATCGAATACTCTTAGAAACATCACTTTGCAATTTGGCGCCAGGCCCGAAATACCCTTACTGTTGTTTTGTGTTGATGCGATGATGCCGGCAACCGCCATGCCGTGAGCCTCGTTGCCTTCCGGACTCGGGTCAGAGTCACCGTCCTCCGGTACGAAGTCATAGCCTGGTACAATGCGGCTTGCCGGCAAATCTTCGTGCGCTTCGCCACCCATATCGATCACGGCAATGACGATTGAGGGGTCGCCGGTGGAATGGTCCCATGCTTGCGGGGCGTTGATATCGACGTTATTGGCGTTGTCGAAGTAATATTGTTGCGGGAAATGGGTGTCATTGGGTATGAGGCTGTTACGTTTAATTGACATGATGAAATCCGGCATGGACCAGGCGGCCGGCAGCTTTTCGTAGTACAGTTGCGCGATTTCCGCAACAGATAAGTTAGAAGCGCCGGTTACCTGGAACGTATAGCGAGTGCGAGCGGCGCCACTGACTCCCACCACTTTGACCTGATACTGGTGGTTCAAGGCCTCGATCTGCTTGCGGGTCACCTAAGATCTAAATTTTACCATAAAGCGGTCGGTGGGAGTGACTTCCCTTCCGCGGTACAAATAAACCGGGCTGGCGATTTCAATTTCGGGCATCTCCTGCAAACGCGCTAAGAGCTGTTTTAAGCCGCTTGAGTCTTTTAAACCAATGGTGTGAAGATTTTTTTCTCCGGCAAATGCTGCCGTGCGGCTGGCATCCAGTTGCGGTTCTTGAGCCGCCAGCGCCTGAATCTGCCCTGGTGTGACCGGGGACTTAAACTTGACGGAGATCTTGTCAGGCGAAGGATCAAACGCGACTCTTGCGCCGTGAAAATAGTAAAATGAATCCTGGCCAAAGGCGCCAACAGGCGAGATCAAAATAAGCGCAGAAAGGACGAAGCATAAATAATATATTGGTTTCATGATGTTACCCTCCCTGAAATTAAAAGTAAATCCTTAATATTTGACACATAGACTAGCTAGGATAAAAATAAAAATGGCCCACTGGTGCTGCTGGCAACTTCCACGGTTCATCTGCCGTGATCCTGTAAGAGACGCCACGCCAGGGGCGCATTTTGTTTAAACAGGAGGCGATCTGATTTTTCTGTTCGCAAAAGAAATACTTTCCAGGGTTAAATTCTTAAGTTTAACCTTCAAATTGAATCTCAGGGTTTTATGCCCAGGGCAATTAGTACGATAAAAGGGGGAAATTCAATAATTTCCCTCACCTCTCTGACTTGTAAATCTATGATAAAAATCAGTCTTCCAAAGTTGCAAACATAGGCGGTTTGACCATCGGGCATGAGGGCAATCCAATCCGTTCTGCGGCTACGGCCACTCGGTAATTTTTTCAGTACATCAATTTCTCCAACATATTGATGCGTGCGCGTGTTGTAAACGAAAACTTTTCCACTAGGATTGCTCAAACCATGGAAATATTTACCAGGATCCGTTATATATAGTAGTTCCCCATCCGGGCTCAGGGCGAGCGAGCCCAAAACATTCCCGCCAACGCCGGCAATCGCTTCGCCGTTCTCAAGGTCGACCACCGGGCCACCTGCGACGTATAGATATTTGCCATCGGGAGAAATAGCCATGCGGCGTGGAATATAAATATTCTCGTAAGTTCGAACGACCTCTTTCTTGTCATAATCATAAGCAAACAACCGGTCGTCGTTGTTGACCGTATACATGAGGGGGCCGTTCGGATCAAAGACCACGGCCTGATGATTACTTAAGGTATTCCGAATGTCGAGTGTATCGAAAAAAGCAATGGTATCGGTGAAGGGATCAATGGTACCGAGATAGGCGTCGTCCGAGCGCGGCACATAGGCGATGATAAATATCTTGCCATTTGGTGCAGTAAAGACATCGGCTGCTATGTCGTCCCAGATCACAGAAGGCGTACGAGTCTGTAGATCAACCGAACACACCTTACCCGGCCCACTACGAGAACTGCCTCTTGTTATAACGTAAAGCTTTTCTCCGTTGTTTGTCGGGGTTACATCCCAAACATCACCTGAAAACCAGCGCAGGGTGTCGACAACCACATTGCTGGCTGTATCGACAATGTACACTTCATGGTCAGTCTGATTGCCGACGTAAAGATAGTAAGATTTTTGCTCTGCCTCAGTGGAATTGACTGGGTTGTTATTTTTACAAGTGGTTGAAAGCAGGAAACAGAACAGTAGCATTAATTTGAAAATTCTTAATATCATGGCTTATGCTTTTTGATGATTTAGCAATTATTTAAAAATAATATTCTTCATCCATTATTATCTACCCTGACAAAATTCATGGCTTACCCACCTGCGAATCGAGCTGATTGGAATATAACTATAATTTGGATTCAAGAGCAGTTACTACGACATCCCCTTTCATATTAATGGTTATATCATGCGCTTCTTTAGGTAGATCTGATATGGTAGCGTTCCCATCCGGCCAGCGCACCCAAATACCTTTAGGCTCTTCTGCTATGCCTAATACCTGCACGGCCGAATTTTGCGACCAGTAACCAGAGCCTGATTGGACTTCACGAGCAGGTCCAAATTTATTATCATAAACAATACGAATCGTCGAACCAATGCCCATTGGATTGCCTGGTGCACCTGATAATCGGACACGAAGACCAGGTTTAGCACCAATGTTTCGGTAAAGCTTTGTCTTTGCACCATTTTGAGTAACCACAAGATCCACGCGGCCATCTTTATCGTAATCGCCGAGGGCAGCACCACGTTGTTCGCCGTAAACCATGACCCCGGACTCGTGACCAGAAATCGCGTGAAGGCTGCCCGTGCCATCTCCTTTTAGCCATAGCCCTCTTCCAGCATCGTTCCGATCCGTTTCAATTTGTGTAGCAAAGAAATTCTGGCTTATAAAGACATCTTCATGGCCATCGCCATCAAAATCGGCAACACCAACATAAAAAGCAGGAGCAAATTGGGCCTCTTTAGGCAATGCAACCGCTTCAAATCGATTTCCACGATTAAAAAAGACCGTATGCTTAAGCGTATTGGCCAGCAGTTCGTGTGATTGTGTCAACGATTTACCAATGATTTCATCCACACTAGCTGCACCAAATCGTTTGTAGGTCGGTGTTCGAGAACGGATATAAGGGATGGCTTGCACCAAGGATGCTAGGCCACGTTCCGGAACCACTTTGTTCATCTCCGGGTCAAAGTGCGCTTCAATAATATCCAGAGTACCATTGCCGTCGAAATCATCATAATAGATTCGCAATGGATTTTCAATACTGGCCGGATATGGAGTATTTAATCCCCAATTTGTGGCTATAATATCCAGATGACCATCCTCGTCAAGATCACCAGTAGCAACGCCATTCCACCACCCTTTATATTGATCGAATCCCAGATCACTTGTTGCATCGACGAAATTACCATTGTTGTTACGAAAAATCATCACAGGGTCCCATTGAACAGCCAAAATCAAGTCTGGATCACCATCACCGTCAATATCACTAAAGACAGCTCCGGAAACCATCCCCACAAGGTTGAATTGTTTTGAATTGGTCTCATCGATGGTGAAAGTACCTTCTTCATTTCGATATAATTTTGAGGAGGCTGGCTCAGGATAGCGACTGGGTATGGTTCGTCCCCCCACGAATAAATCCAAATCTCCGTCATTATCGTAATCAGCCATGGCCATTGGGCCGATGCTAGACCGGTCGCCTGTTACCCTAGTTGAATTCACAACTGATTCACTTTCAAAATCGTAGCGCATAAAAAATGCATCACTGGATTGCAAATTCTCATAATTAGAGCAACCAACTAAAACAGATGTTGCGCCATTTTCTTTTGTCCAACCGACTACAGCGGTTTGATCATATTTTAAATCATGAGTCAAACGAGTGCCTTGAATTCGAGAAAATCCTGGTTTTCCATCATTGCGAAAACATGCGAGTTGTCCCCCCTTTCCACTAGCAATAATTAAATCATCATCGCCGTCCTCGTCGATATCGTGCCAGGCTACCCCAGGGCCTAATTGGCTGAGTCGAATGGGTAACAGGGGCTGTCGTTTAAAGTCATCAAACACATCCTCATAGTGCTCATGATTGATTAGATAACTTACATCATCAAAAAAATGAGTTAGTGTACGTGAGGAATCGGGCTGCGATTGTCCATCTGCCTTGGCATCTGCCTCAAATATTTCATAAATTCGGTCTGGAATAACATTTTCAATCTGACTGATCTTGCCACTTCGCCAAACTACTTCAATCGTTAGATGATTTTCAGCGCTGCCCGCAGCGAAGGTAACCATTGGGTCTGAGCCAGAGAGATAGGTTCCCCCGCAGATAACTTCTTTACTTTGCGGTACAGGTCCACCTACAACTCGAATTTTTGAGCCAATACCCTGCGTGTTTGCCGGAAGGCCCTTAAGGCGCACTGCAATCCGTGGAGCTATTGATTCATTGCGGTAAATGCCTGCCGGTTCATATAGTCTGTTGGTGGCTATATCCAAATCTCCATCATTATCAAAATCAGCAAATGCCATACCCCAAGATATATCAGGCAAAGTAAAGCCCCAGTCCTGACTAACATTTTCGAAGGTTAAATCACCTTTATTTCGAAAGGCTATGTTCGATGTCAGATACTTAGGGTATAATGATGTGAGCTGGCGATGATCATATCCAAACGCAGAGAGCCTCTGAACGCGATCGTTGGTATCGGTATCCTCGAAGTCATGCAACTGGCCATTTGTTGCTAGTATGTCTTCATATCCATCAAAGTCAACATCAAGAAACCGAGCAGACCAGGTCCACTCAGTGGCCTGCACACCGCTAAAAAGAGCAATCTCGGCATAGGTGCAATCGCCACGATTCAAGAACAGATTATTACGCTTTATCTGCGGCCGATTGTCGAATTGCCCGATTGCAGTGGGTGTTGGTCTGGTGGTACCCATCTGCTGCATACGCCGTTGATGATCTTGGGCTAACATATCGATCAGCAAAAAATCCAGGTCGCCATCCCTATCGACATCGGAAAAGTCCATCGCCATGGAAAACTTACTGGTATGGCGAATGGCTAACTTACTTATGGCTTGAAAATGTCCTGTGCCATCGTTAATCCAGATACGATCAGGGCTCCAGTAATCGTTACAAACATAAATGTCCGGGTCGCCATCATTGTCCATATCTTGGAATCTCGGCAATAGCCCCCAATCTTTGGGCTCAGATACAGGTTTTCCCTCTTCATCCAAAAATCTTCCATCTGTGAACGAAGCCCGATTGAAATACCCATTACCGTCATTAAGATATAAAAAATCGGGTTCGGCATTTTCAAAGAGAAAGGGCTGGTCGCCAATCATCTCAACTCTATAATGTTCTTTAAATTGAGGCAATACCTCAAATGTGTTACCAACTTTTTTGGCAACACGGTTAGGTGCTCTTTCATAGGGTGAATAGAGGCTTTCAACAGATTTTTTCTTAAAATTTGTCATGTAAAGGTCTAGATCTCCATCACCATCAATGTCAGCAAGCGCCATGGAAGTACTTCCGTTATTCGATTTTAGGCCTACCGAATCGGTTACTTCGGTAAATTTGCCAGTACCGTCGTTTATGAAGCATGCATTTGGTCCACCCAGTGCAGTAACCAGTAGATCGAGGTCATAGTCGCCGTCTAGGTCTGCAAACGTTGCACCGGTTGAAAAACGGTTGGAGCAAGCAACCCCTGCTTGTTTGGTGATATCCTTAAACTCCCAATTGCCTAAGTTTTTGTATAATACGTTTGAACCGTCAAGACAGCTAAAATACAAATCCACCAGCCCATCGCCATCAATATCTCCGGTTGCCACGCCGGAGCCACCCAGTAGAAACTGATTGTCTCCAATTTGGTTCTGCGTCAGGCTGTTAGAAAAGGTGATTCTCGTTTTAGAAGGGGGCAATAAGGTGAAGCCAGTTTTGCCAGATTTATGATGAGGAAGTTCTGCCCAACGATAGCCTACTCCCTCGTGCCATTCGATGGACTTCTCAGGCCAAAATTGAATTATTATTAAATAAAAAATTAATACCAGACTCGTTATGAAAATAATCTTTTTAATAATATTCATATATTGTAACTTCTAGAAATCTAGCTGAAAACCACTTCACCCCCTCCCTTGGGCGTCCTCACCCGACGTAAATACAAAAATTTAGAGCGCCCTGACTTCCCTTTTTAAATATTATAAGGAAAATCGGAGCTTAAGCATTTTGGGACTTTTTTGCCAGACTTCTAAATTTATAATTTTATATTAAGTTTTTAAAGATTTTTTAAATCATAATTCAATAATGAGTAATCTGCAAAAAGGTAATTACCCTAAAAGCTGACCTTCTTACTTTATGTAAATTAGGTTGATTATTAATGAGTTATATAAATATATCAAATAGATATTTAATAAAAATTAATAGAAGGTCAGCTTTTTGCAGATTACATAATAATTACTTTTCCATCAAAATTAATAATGATTTCCCTTGCGCTATGAGGGATATCTGATTGAGTTATATGACCGTCAGGCCAGCGAACCCAGACACCTTTAGGTTGTTCTGGAGTTCCCATGATTTGTATCCTGGAATCTTGCGACCAGTATCCGGAACCGAGATGAATTTCGCGTGCAGGACCAAAGCGGTTTTCATAGACTAAACGTATTATAGCACCAACGCCCCAGGGATTTCCCTTGGGCCCATGCAATCGAATGCGTAACCCTGGTTTGGCACCCACATTATGATAGAGCTTTGTGGATGCGCCATTTTGGGAAACTACGAGGTCGACACGGCCATCCCGATCATAATCGCCTAACGCTGCACCTCGCTGCTCCCCGTAAACCTTAACCCCGGACTCCTGACCAGGGATTGGCTCCAACCTACCATTCCCGTCTCCCTTCAACCAAAGCCCGCGACCAGCATCAGACCGAGGAGTTATAACCTGAGAGTCAAAGAAATTCTGACTTAAGAAAACATCCTCATGACCGTCGCCATCAAAATCAGCCACCCCAACATAAAACGCCGGTGCAAATTGTGCTTCTGCCGGCATCTCAACAGCTTCGAATCGAGTCCCGCGATTAAAAAAGATCGTGTGCGCTAACGTATTGGCTCTTAGCTCGCCGGCTAGCCTGAGTTTGGGCCCAATGATCTCTTGAATACTGGACCTACTATACTTTTTATGGTTTGGGATACGTATTCGGACGTTTGGTAGGGCTCTTAGCATCCAAAACCGATCGCGCTCTGGAACCAGCTTTTGTGTCACCGGATCAAAATAAGCCTCAACAATATCGAGCGTACCATTATAATCGAAATCGCTGTAAAAAATTCGTAATGGATGGCCGTTCTCATATTGATCCTGATACTTGCTATTCAATCCCCAATTGGTTGCGATAATATCAAGTTTGCCATCCTCATTCAGGTCCCCGGTGGTCACACCATGCCACCAACCATGATATTCACTTAAACCTAACGCCTCCGTCGCATCAGTGAAAACACCACCCTCATTACGAAAAACCATCACTGGCCCCCATTCAACCGCCAAAATAAGGTCCGCATCCCCGTCATTGTCATAATCACTGAATACCGCTCCTGATACCAAACCAACCTCTTTAAACTGTTCTGTATTTAATGTATCAAGTTTAAAGTTACCACCTTCATTGCGGTATAATTCAGACGAGGCAGGCTCTGGATACCGTGCAGGAATGGTCCGCCCGCCTACAAAAAGATCCAAGTCTCCATCGCTATCATAATCTGCCATCGTCATCGGGCCCGTACTGGAGATATCCCCCACGATTTGATTGCTCGTATTGGCCTGCCCATGTTTAAAATCGTAACGCAGAACAAATGAGTCACTTGGCCTGGAGTTCTCAAAATTAGAACACCCCACGAGCAGAGAGGTTGATCCATCTTCTTTTGTCCAGCCCAGCACCGTGGTTTGATCATATTGCGATTTTTGGGTTAATAAACGGTCTTGAATTCGATGAAATCCTCCTTGGTCATCATTTCGAAAATAGGCCAATTGTCCTCCCTTTCCACTGGTGATGACCAAATCATCATCGCCATCCCCATCAAGGTCGTGCCAGGCGACTCCGGGTCCTAACTGGCTCAAGCGATTCGGTAACAACGGTTGTCGCTTAAAATCATCATAAGGATCCTCGTGATGCGTATGATTGATTAACTCGCTTACATCTTCAAAATAGGGTTTAGGGATAGAGTCAGGAGTTGGTTGGGCGATTTGAGTTGAAATAGCCGCAGATTCATAAATCTCATATACACGATTGGGCTTGACATCTTTAATAACACTAATCTTGCCATTTCGCCATTTCACTTCGATGGTGAGGTCATTTTCAGCCTCACCCGCGGCAAAAACATAGAAAGGATCAGAGCTTGAAAGATAGGTTCCGGCACAAATGACTTCCTTACTTTGCGGCACGGGACCACCCACCACTCGTATTTTTGCCCCAATTCCCTGGGTGTTGGGTGGAAGGCCGCGCAAACGCACTGCAATTCGGGGGGCTACCGATTCATTACGGTACACCCCGGCCGGGGCATCGAATCGATTGATAACCACATCAAGGTCACCGTCGTTATCAAAATCTCCCAAGGCCATACCATGGCTGATATCTGTTGAGGCAAATCCCCACTCTTGCCCGACTTCTTCAAATGTTAAATCTCCACGATTGCGAAAAGCAATGTTCGGGAGTTCTAATCTGGGATACAAAAAAATAGGATTTGAAGGAGGCTTTGCAAACCCCACCGTTTTCATGAATCTCAGGCGCTTGTCGATTCGCTCTCTCGTATCATAATCTTGGGCATCATAATAGTGCCCAGTTGAAACAAGTACATCTTCATATCCATCAAGATCAACGTCTAGAAATAGATTAGACCAGGACCATTCGGAGGCCTGTACACCGCTGAAATGTGCAATTTCTGCATAGGTTTTATCCCCACGGTTCAAGAAAAGAGTATTACGCATATACTGCGGACGATTATCTATTGTACCAATGGCAAATGGTATGGGTACCATAGTACTCATCTGCGTCATACGTCGTCGATGATTTCGACTAAGCATATCTACAACAAAGAAATCTAGGTCCCCATCTCTGTCTATATCAGAAAAATCAACCGCCATGGTTGAATTGCTGGTCTTGCGAATGGCTATTTTAGGTATTGCCTGAAAATACCCCTTACCATCATTGATCCAGATACGATCGGGACTCTCAAAATCATTGCAGACATAAATATCTGGGTCACCATCATCATCCATATCTTGGAATCTGGTCATCAATCCCCAGTCTTTGAGCTTTGACACAGGTTTTCCTTCTTCATCTAGAAACCTTCCATCTGTAAAGGAAACTTTATTAAAATGCCCTTTGCCATCATTCAGATAAAGGATATCTGGTTCGGCTGTCTCGAACCTCAAAACAAAATTACTTCTAATTTCTATGCTATAGTGTTCTTGAAACTTTGGGGCTATGCGATAAGAATCACCCACTTTCTCCACAATGTTCTCAAAAGCTAATTCACCAGGTAAATAAATATCTTCTGCACGAATCTTTTTGTTATTCGTAATATATAGGTCTAGATCACCATCTCCATCGATATCGGCCAAAGCCATAGTCGAAGCACCCGTCTTTGAAGAAATCCCAGCAGAGGTTGTAATCTCTGTGAACTTACCTGTACCATCATTGAGAAAACAAGCATTGGGGCCTCCCCAGGCTATTACTAGAAGATCAAGATCACCATCACCATCGATATCAGCAAAAGCAGTACCAGAAGAATATTGCTCAGCACAAGCAACGCCAGCGGCAGCCGTGATATCCTCAAACTTCCAATTTCCAAGATTTTTATACAAAACGTTTGGACCATTAAGCCGGCTAAAGTACAGGTCAGCTAATTCATCACCATCTATATCGCCCACAGCCACACCGGAGCCGTTAAGTAGAACTCGATTGCTATCAATTTGATCCTTTGTCAGATTATTAGTAAATGTGATTCCTGTTTCAGATGCTGAAAGCTGCTTGAAGCCGCTGTTACTAGACTTTGGAATAGAAAGTTTTGCCCATCTAAAACCGCTTTCCTCCCGCCATTTGATATGTTTCTCAGTAGGCCAGTACCGAATGATAACAAACAAGATTAACACCAAACTAACAGCTGCGGCAATCTTCCTCATAATTTTCTACCTTTATCTTAGAATTCTAAACTTATAAAATTTATAGGCGTCCAAATAGTGTTTGAACGAAAACAGCCTTTTCCTGTCATTCCCGCATGGTGTAAGCGGGATGTACCTTCATAATGCACCATTTGG
>JBHIAC010000106.1:0-11711 GCA_046758365.1 bacterium | reverse complement strand
TCCCGCTTACACCATGCTGGAATGACATTCAGAGAGCAAATATGTGAAATTTACAATAGTTTAGTAATTTGCTGGGAGATGGAACGGGCACGAGTGATTGTGAGTTTGTCTTAGGAAGTTTTGGAAGGCATACTTAGATTTATCCACGCATCAATAAAGTGACTCAGAAGCCAAATATAAAAGCCGCTTTGATATAAAAAATCCATCGCATAAATGATCAATTTCTCCTTGACTTTCTCACGGAGGGAATAAAAATGAAAATTCCAAAATGCCAATTGATGCTGTTCATATTTTTGTTAGCTTTCCCACGGCTCACCCCTGCTCAATCAAAATTAGAATTAGATGTAGCAACCATCATGCAGGACCCGAAAGAATGGATGGGTTCTCCACCAAACAATCCATACTGGTCTGAAGATGGTAAGTGGATTTACTTTTACTGGAATCCAGAAGGTGCGGATGCAGACTCTCTTTACAAAATTGCGCTAGATGGAACCGAGGCAATGAAACTCTCGTTACAGGAACGCTTGCAAATACCAACCTCTAAAGGTGAATACACCCGAGACTACCGTTACAAACTATTCATCCGGAATGGAGACATATTTCTCTATGACAAAAAAAGCCGCTCCATTTTGCAAATTACGAATACCATCGAGAAAGAATCTAATGTAAAATTCTCCCAGGATGAAAGAGCTGTCATATTTCAAAGAGGGATGAATCTTTTACGCTGGGACAGAGCAACAGGTGCCACCATTCAGATTACCGACTTTCGCAAAGGTAAGAAACCGAAAGAAGGGCCTAAAGCCAAAACCGAAGCGGGAAAATATCTTAAGCAGGAGGAGATTAAGCTCATTAAAGTTCTGCGTAAAAGAAAAGAATTGCGCGAACGCACACGAAAAGCCAAGGAAGTTGAGAATCCGTATGCGCCTACAAAAATATATATTGAGGATAAAAGGATAGAAAACCTTTCCTTATCACCCGATGGCAGATATGTAACTTTACGGCTGCGAGAAAAATCGAAAAAATTTCAGGCCACAATTGTCCCTAACTATGTAACTGAAATAGGATATACAGAAGATTTAGAAGCACGTCCAAAAGTTGGGGCACCACAGACGCCGTCTCAATTTGCTTTTGTCGATCTTGAGCGGGACACCTTGGTTTATATAAAGCCTGACAGTCTCCCAGGTATTTTTGATAGACCTGAATTTGCTATTACGAAATCTAAAAAAGATAGCGCGAAGAACCGCTCGACAAAAAAACAAAAACCGCGTATGGTCACCTTCTTTGGTCCATACTGGAGCGAAGATGGCAAACAAGCATTTGTTGTAGTGAGATCGGTCGATAACAAAGACCGCTGGCTGGCAATCCTTAACCTGCCTTCAGGACAACTCAACACGTTCGAACACCAGCATGATGACGCCTGGATTGGCGGTCCAAATATTTTTAGTTGGAATATTCCCGGAGTTGTCGGCTGGATGCCCGATAATAAACGGGTGTGGTTTAGTAGTGAGGAAAGCGGTTACAGCCACCTATATGTTTGCAATCCTGCTACGGGTGAAAAACGAGCGCTCACCCAAGGTGAGTTTGAAATCTACCATCCCCACGTTTCACGCAATAAGAAATATTGGTATTTCACTTCAAATAAGGTACACCCGGGGGAACGGCACTTTTACCGCATGTTTATCGAAGGAGGCCCCTGGGAAAAGCTGACCAGCATGCCCGGTCGCAACGATGCGGTTATGTCGCCGAACGGAAAGAAGCTCGTAATCCGGCATTCCTTTATCAATAAACCCCCAGAGCTGTATGTACAGGATACCCGTCTCAATGCGAAGCCGAGGCAACTGACACAATCTACTTCGGAGAAATGGCGCAGTTATCCCTGGCGTGCTGCTGAAATCGTGCGCATACCTGCACGAGACGGTACGCAACTGTATGCCAGATTGTACCGTCCTAATAAGCCAAAGGGCGCTGCAGTAATATTTGTACATGGGGCAGGGTATTTGCAAAACGCACATAAATGGTGGTCAAGCTATTTTCGTGAATATATGTTCCACAATCTGCTGGCAGATAAAGGATACTCGGTCCTCGATATTGACTACCGCGGCAGCGCGGGTTACGGTCGAGACTGGCGTACAGCGATCTACCGCCATATGGGGGGCAGAGACCTCGACGACCAGGTGGATGGCGCCAAATGGTTAGTGGATGAGCTTAACATTGATCCAAAGCGCATTGGCATCTATGGCGGCTCGTATGGCGGATTTATCACATTCATGGCCATGTTTACCGCACCCGATGTTTTTGCGGCTGGCGCAGCTTTACGACCCGTAACAGATTGGGCGCATTACAACCATCCCTACACCTCTAATATTCTCAATATACCTCAGGCTGACAGTACTGCTTATAGACGCAGTAGTCCAATTTACTATGCCGAGGGTCTTAAGGGTCATTTGCTCATTTGTCACGGGATGATTGATACGAATGTACACTTTCAAGATACAGTCCGTTTGGTGCAGCGTTTAATTGAATTGGGGAAAACAAATTGGGAAGTGGCTATTTATCCTCTCGAAAGTCATGGCTTTAAAGAGCCGAGTTCATGGACGGATGAATACAGAAGAATTTTAAAGCTGTTTGAAGAAACTTTGAATTAATTAGATTGCTTAAGTTGCATTATACCATTTACCAAGAAAAGGAGGTAACAATGAGATTTCGCTGGTTTTATTTTTTCGCAATGGTGAATTTGTTATTTTTCACTCAAAATCTTACTGCAAAAAATTTACCTACCAACCGCGATACTACAAAAGCTGTGTCTCAAGATTCCGCAAAGAAGAAAGAATGGGATGTCGCGGCTCCCCTGGGTCCAACCAAGACTGTTGAATTCACCACCACCGAAGGCACCTGGATGAACTTGGACGTGAGTCCAGATGGCCAGGAAATTGTATTTGATCTATTGGGGGATATCTACATCATGCCCATGACTGGTGGGGAGGCAGAACTCCTTGCGGGTGATCCTGCTTTTGAAGTGCAGCCTCGTTTCAGCCCAGATGGCCACAAAATCAGCTATACTAGCGACCGCGGTGGCGGTGATAACATCTGGGTCATGAATCGTGATGGCTCTGAGGCCCATGCTGTGTCAAAAGAAGACTTCCGCCTTTTAAATAATGCTTGCTGGACCCCAGATAGCAATTATCTCATTGCTCGCAAGCATTTCACCAGCCGGCGTTCTCTCGGAGCCGGCGAAATGTGGCTGTACCATATCTCTGGTGGCAAGGGACTGCAGCTCACCAAACGCAAAAACGACCAACAGGATGCCGGTGAACCGTGTGTCTCTCCAGATGGACGATACGTTTATTTCAGTGAGGATATGAGCCCGGGAGGTTTCTTCCAATATAACAAGGATCCCAATGGACAGATTTATGTCATACGCCGTTTAGATTTAGAAAAAGGTAAAATTAAAAACATAATAACTGGTGCTGGAGGTGCCGTACGTCCACAAATCTCACCTGATGGCAAATATTTATCATTTGTTCGGAGAGTCCGTACCAAAAGCGTATTGTATCTCCACGACTTGCAAACTGGAGAACAATGGCCTATTTACGACAAATTGAACAAAGACCAGCAGGAAACCTGGGCCATTTTTGGAGTTTACCCAAATTATGCCTGGACACCAGACAGCAAAAATCTGGTTTTTTGGGCGCAGGGCCATATTTGGAAAATCGATATTGTTCATAAAAACGTCAAGCAAATTCCTTTCGAAGTTAAGGTCAAACAGATCATAAACGAAGCCTTGAAATTTAAGCAAGTCGTCAGCCCGGATTCCTTTGAAGTGAAAATGATTCGTCAAGCAACCACCTCACCGGAGGGTAAATGGCTGGTCTTTAATGCGGTCGGCCATCTCTGGAAAAAGCGTTTACCGAATGGCCCGGTGCAACGCCTTACTAATGACAGCCACTTTGAGTTTGCGCCAGCCTTCAGTCCAGATGGTAAATGGCTTGTGTACACCACCTGGAGCGATACAGCCCTGGGCGCTATTTACAAGATAAAAATTGACAGTCACAAACCAAAGAAATTAACCCTTCGCAAAGGGTATTATTTCACGCCTTCTTTTTCTCATGATGGTAAAAAAATAGTCTATCGCCGCGGAAACGGTAATGCAATCTTAGGTTTTACCCACGGCGTTGAGCCTGGTCTTTATTGGTTGTCCGCAAAAGGAGGTAAGGAGTATTTTATCCGAGAAGACGGTCGCGAGCCGAGATTTAATCGTAAAGATGATCGCATTTATTTTCTCAAAAATATCAAAAACAACAAAAAGGCGCTCAAAAGTGTACGCCTGGATGGTGGAGATGAACGAACTCATTTTACTTCAAAATATGCCACACACATCGTTCCAAGTCCGGATGAACAGTGGATCGCTTTTAGGGAGTTGTTTAATGGTTTTATAACACCCTTTCCTAAAACAGGTAATTCGATAGAATTCAGCAGCCAAACCAAAGCCATACCGGTTAAAAAAGTCACCCGGGACGCTGGAAACTACCTCCACTGGTCTGGAGATAGTCAGAAGTTGCACTGGACGATTGGGCCGGAGTATTTCACACGTGAATTGAAACAGAGCTTTAAATTTCTTGAAGGCGCGCCCGACAGTATTCCTCCCCCGGATACCAGCGGTTTGCGAATTGGACTAAAATTGGAAACCGATGTACCTTCCGGCAAACTGGCCTTCGTAGGCGCCAGGATTATTTCCATGCGTGGGGATGAGGTCATCGAAAATGGCACCATTGTAGTTGATGGCAATCGAATTGTGGCTGTTGGCAAATCTGAGGAGATCGAGGTGCCTGATGATGCCAAGGCCATCGAGGTAAATGGAAAGACCATTATGCCCGGCATGATTGATGTTCACGCGCACCTATGGAACAGCAATAACGGCATTTCGCCGCAACAAGGTTGGCCCTATTTTGCCAATCTTGCTTATGGTGTGACCACGGCCCACGACCCCTCGGCCAATACAGAAATGGTATTCAGTCAGGCTGAGATGGTGCAAGCTGGAATTATGGTTGGGCCACGTATTTTTTCAACGGGTACGATTCTTTACGGCGCCGAAGGCAATTTCAAAGCCGTGATTAATAGCTTGGATGATGCGCGTTCCCACCTGCGCCGCATGAAAGCTGTCGGTGCGTTTACAGTTAAAAGTTACAACCAGCCTCGACGCAACCAACGCCAGCAAATCATCAAAGCAGCACGCGAACTTGAAATTATGGTAGTACCTGAAGGCGGATCTCTTTTCTACTATAATATGTCCATGATTCTTGATGGGCACACCGGGATCGAGCACTCCATCCCAATTGCACCGGTGTACCAGGATGTAATCACCCTTTGGGGCGCCAGCCAGACCGGCTATACCCCAACACTTATTGTTGGCTACGGTGGAATCTGGGGCGAAAATTACTGGTACCAGAAAGCGAATGTTTGGGAAAAAACACGGCTGCTGAATTTTACACCGAGACCAATCATTGATGCGCGTTCTCGCCGTCGCATGATGATTCCAGACGACGACTTTGGCCACATCAGCAACGCCAAGGCAGCCAAAGCCATTCTTGATGCCGGCGGTAAAGTGCAGCTTGGCGCACATGGACAGTTGCAGGGCTTGGGCGCGCACTGGGAGCTATGGATGTTTGTACAGGGCGGCATGACGCCGCTAGAAGCCATCCGTGCAGCAACTTTATACGGAGCGGAATATATTGGGCTGGATAACGATCTGGGCTCAATTGAATCCGGCAAACTTGCAGATTTGATTGTGATGAATAAAAACCCACTTGACAATATTCAGAACAGCGAATCCATTCTGTATGTGATGAAGAACGGTCGGCTGTACGACGCCGAAACCATGAACGAGATCGGCAATCACCCCCGTAAGCGTGGACGATTCTATTGGGAAAATCCACGCACCAGTGATGCCTTTGTTTGGAAAGGAGTGGGGATTGGATTCGGTGAGAGACTGTGTGGTTGTGCGGGCTTGCAATAATCATATATTTGACGGGATTTACAGGATGAACTGGCTTTTCATCCAAAAATACGAGATGATTTGATGGAGCCCGTACGACTGTTAGTTTATCGCCTTTTGTGTCATGTAAATTCCAGTCTGCCGTACCTCCAAAGGGTAAAGCAGGGTCGGCCGGTGTTTATGAGCAGCGAGGTAGATAATGGAGGTTGCTCTTCTATTTGTAGCTTTTTGAGCCATTCCACTGCTTCCGGCAAGGCAAATTGCACACCCAAATGGCCTTCAATAAAATAGCCCCGGCGTACTTCTCCCTGCCATTCCAATCGTTTTAAAATTTGAAAGAGCTGATACCAGGAAACCAAACATCTGGTTTCCTTATTCACAGGGAATGCTTTTAAAATTTATTACAAGAACTTGACTTTAGTCATTCGAGTTACAAAATTTTTCAAATTTAGCAATTAGATCCATGGCAACTTGTTCTGCACTGCGTCCTTCGATTTGGTTTCGCTCCAACATAAAAACCAATTCTCCGTCTCGAAATAGGGCCACAGATGGAGAAGAAGAGGGATATCCTTTAATATAACTTCTTGCATGGGCCGTGGCTTCAACATCCTGTCCAGCAAATACCGTAACCAATTTATCTGGTTTAACTTCATTGGTAAGCGCTAAGGCAACCCCGGGGCGGGCTTGACCTGCTGCGCAACCACAAACAGAATTCACCACCAATAGGGTGGTCCCTTTAGATTCTGCCATTAATTTATCAACTTCTTCGGGGGTTCTCATCTCATTAAACCCGATACCAGTAAGCTCTTCACGCATTGGTTTGACCATAAATGGATCGTACATCATTTTACATCTCCTTATAGTTAAAGCACTTAAGTGCCAGATATATTTGTCAAATTATTTAATTTAAATGGAAAATAATAAATACAATTTTAAATATCAAGTGAAATCTATATATTGCATAACAAGTATCTACAAGAGGCCCATGAATGAAAAATTTGGGGTAAGGCTATGTTCTGTAGAAAAGCTCTTGACAAAATAATCATAAAATAGTATTTTTAAATAAAGGGCAATTTAATTAAATTTTCCCCATCATTGGAGCCACACTTTTAAATAGCACGATAATTATACATTTTCTTAATCTATCTTTAATCCAGGAATTAGTTCTTTAAACTCGTTTTAAAAAACTAGATTTAATGACCATGAATTCATTTTTTAGTTCATTAAAATTCCTTATATATATAAAACTTCAACTACTAATACTCATCCAATTTGCCACAGCTCAAGAAATAAATCCTGGGGCCTACAATTATTATAAAAAAGGATTAAAGGCAGAAAGCTTGACTGATAAAATTAAGAATTACCAAAAAGCCGTGAAGATTGACTCCAGTTTCAAAGAAGCGTTGTATTATTTAGGAATAACTTATTATCAAAAAGGATTTTACAACCAGGCGATTAAATATCTAAATGAGGCTGTTAGAATTGATTCTGCTTTTTTTAAAGAAGCTCGACTATATTTACGCAATGCTTATACTTTTTTATCCAATGAATTAAATGATAAAGAAAATTACCATGAAGCCTTAAAAACAGCTCAGAAGGCTACTAACTTAGACAAAAATTTTGCCCCAGCTTATACTGCTCTTGGTTTAGTTTATTACAATATGGATACTTGGCAGGCTGCTATCGAAGCATTAGAAAAATCAATAGCACTGAACTCAAATCAGGAAATGGTTTGGTCTAAGCTCGGCAATATATATTTAAGCACAGGAGATTTCAAAAAGTCTGTAGAGGCCTATGAAAAAGCTTTAGCCATTGAACCTAACTTAAAAGAAGCTCAAGTAAATTTGAAAATAGCGAAAAAGAAAAACAGTATCGACTCTTGGATGGCAAGGTTTGAAAACGCCGAAACCGAAGGCCGCTGGGACGAGGGAATAGAAATTCTTAAAAAGGCTCAAACCGTTTATCCAAACAATTCAATAATTGAAAATAGCTTGAAAGAAGCAATTCAGGAGAAAGAGTACTTGACTGGTCTACAAGCCGTGGAGGATCAAAACTGGGCCTTAGCTTTGGATATTTTTCAAATGTTACCTCCCGATTATAAAGCGACGGCTGAAAAACTTGTAGAAGCTAAAGCAGCTCTTTCAAAGAAAGATTCAACTAAAATAATTGAAGAACCATCGGTGCTTAAAATTTCAGAAAGTAGTGATAAATCCCCAGACACATCTCAAGTCAAACCACCTACTGCTGAACTTGTAAGCGCTTCTAATGAAAGAAAAAATGACAAAATACTTGAAGAACACAAAAAATTAGTTAATGAACCGCAGGAGCTTTTAGAGCGGACCGAGGAAACCGATACCTTGGTTAAAACTACTCCAGAAAAACACCTCTTCACTTCACAGCTAAAAGATGGCCCAATAAAACTTAATTCGGAAGTTAAAATCGGTAAGAAATCTTCTTATGTTTGGGCCTGGGGGATTTTAAGTGGAGTATTGATATTTGGTCTGGTATTATTTAAATACCACAAAAAACGCACTCGAGTAGCAAGGACAAAGAAGACCGAGGGTTCAACAGTTATTGATAAGACCCAGGTAATAGATTCATCCATCCCCGACCAAAAATCTTTATCCTCGGGGATTGATGAAATTTTTAAAGATGAAGTTGCATCTGTAACGCCTACAACATTTGATCCCAAAGACTCCACTGACATATTAAATGAAAAGAACAATCAAAAGAAGGCCATATCTACTCCTTTAAATAATGATAACAGGTTATCAGAATCGCAGGAAACTCAGACTATTTTAGGCGGAATTAAGCAGGTCAAACGGATTGGACGGTATATTTTAGAGAAAGAAATTGGCAGAGGTTCCATGGGGCATATCTATAAAGCTTGGGACCCGAAGCTGGATAGAACCGTTGTGATCAAACAAGTTGCTTTTGATTTTAGCACTAAATCTCATGAAATCGATAAATTAAAAGAACGTATGTTTCGTGAAGCTCGGGCCGCCGGCAGTCTTAACCATCCCAATATTGTCATCATATACGATGTTGACGAAGAAGAGGACTTTTCTTACATTGTTATGGAGTATCTACAAGGAGAAGATTTAAAATTCCTTTTAGAGACTCAAGGGAAATTTGAAATATTGCGAACAATTCGAATAATCAGCCAAATTTGTAATGCATTGAATTACGCCCATCAGAATGGAATTGTTCACTGTGATATTAAACCCTCAAACATTATATTAATTGACAATGACAAAGTGAAGGTGGCAGATTTTGGTATTGCCAAACTCCCGCAATTTGGAACTTTAACTCAAACTGGCAACATAATTGGTACTCCCTTCTATATGTCTCCTGAACAAATTGCAGGAAAAAAAGTGGACGGCCGTTCTGACATTTTTTCGGTGGGAGTACTTCTATATGAAATGCTAACGGGTATTCGACCTTTTGATGGTGATAATATCCCTAAGGTGGTTTATAAAATTGTTCACAAAGAGCCGAAACCTCTATCGAAAGAATTGGAAGGTTTGCCACAGTTTTTAGATGAAATCATTAATAGAGCATTAGCAAAAGACCCAAATGAGCGATATACCACAGCAGCTGATCTTTTATTAGATTTTAAAAAACTACAGGGGAAATACATTAAAAATGAAACTTGAAGAACACCACATTGAAACTCCTCCTGAAAAAGGACGTTGGAATTTTATATCATGGCATTGTTTTCAGCAATTTACCCGACGTGCGAGTAAATAATTAGTATCTTTTGTTAAAAACCTTTTTGGTTGCGGCTTGTCCGTGTGGGGGGAACTTTGAGTTTAATATAAAAGTTGCATTAAAATTGGTAGTCAATCGCAAAAATAAAGTATGGGAGAAGTTAATTAAAGTGAAAAAAAATAAAAAGATTGCATTGGCTTTCGGGGGTGGTGGTGCAAGAGGCTGTGCCCATATCGGGATCCTTAAAGTTTTGGAGGAAGAAGGGATTCCTATTCATTTGATTACGGGTACCAGTATCGGTTCCGTGGTTGGGGCTATTTACGCCATTACCGGTGAGGCCGCAAAAGTAGAAGAAAGATTTAAACAATTCCTCAAAAGTGAAGAATATCAAAAAAGTGGTTTAGAGCTTTTTAAACGAAAAGAAGCCGGTGAAAACTTCTTTGGACAGGTAGCCACCTATATTAAAGAACGCGTGGTCGTAAACTTAGCTCAAAGCAAACCATCGTTAGTAGGAGGATGGCGTTTACGGCGGGCTATGGAATTTTTAATTCCTGAGGGTCGTATTGAAGATACAAAAATACCTTTTGCCGTAGTAGCATCAAATCTTTTAAATGGACAACAGGTTCTTTTTACTGATGGAGATATGCGGGATATAGTGAGTGCCAGTTCTTCAATCCCAGGATTTGTGCCGCCCTATGAAGTCAATGGGTCACTTCTTGTTGATGGATCGGTAGTCTGTCCTATACCGGTTGAACCAGCAAGAGCTCTTGGTGCCGATATAGTAATTGCTGTAGACGTTGGTCAAGAATTAAATGAACACCCCGATTTAAATAACGTCATTAATATTATCTTTCAAACCAATCATATGACGGCGCGCCATTACAACCTCCATCTTCTAAAGCAGGCAGATGTGATCATTAGACCTAAAGTGGGTAATGTTCATTGGTCTGAATTTAAGCTCCTTCGCTATTTAATCGAGGAAGGAGAAAGAGTTACTCAAGAAGCTATCCCGTTGATTCGGGAAAAAATTAAAAAGAAATCCAGTTTTAGAAGAAGGCTCTTGGAATCTTTATAAAATAATTATTTCAAATAATTCCATAGAGGCGTAGTCGGAAAAGCCCTATTTTACGGTTCAACGGGATGTAAGCTATTTTTATTAGTTTAGCATTTTTCAAGAAACGGACTTTTCGACCACGCCGCTAGCAGGTCTCCGTGGTCAACTGCAATCGTAAAAATCCTGGTTCCACTTGCAAGCCGATTTTTTAGAATATTAAGTTTTACAATGCGCCGATTTCCGGTGTCAACCACAGAAATTTTTCAAAATAGTAATTTTCCTCTTGACATTTCTCGTTTTATCCTGTTTATTATCATATTCCCCTTCCTTAAGGTAGTCTAAAAATAACGAATGAGGCAGCTATGTCTAATCGTAAAAAAGTTGCTGTCGCCATTTTGGCAGTCATTGCACTTATTTGTTTTGCCTCTACTTGGGCACTTCTCACCAGTGAACATAAACGCAGAACCTTTGACTCCGTCAATTACCCGTACAAGCTGAGTGTAGTAGATAAGAATAATTATGTGAATTTCAGAAGCAGCGATGTCAATTCTGATGGTAGAAGCGAATTATTTTGTTTACTGGACAGTCGTTTTAAAAATGATAGACCCCCTACTTCGATGTATTACTATTCTAATGACCTAGGAATCATAGATGAATACAGATTCGACGGCGAAATTTCCCCTTGTTTTTTCGACCTTGACAATGATGGCGAGAAGGAGATAGTTGTTTCCAAACGAAGAAACGATAGCGTTTTTGTGGAAATCAGAACTCTGACACACAAAATCATTGCGGATTTTTTTGCACTGACAAAAGATGAACACACGCTGGAAGGTCGCTGGGATTGCTATATTAAATTTTTAGACCTCGTAGATCTCAATGGTGATGGTAGAAAAGACCTGGTTGGCAAGGTACTAACCAATCGTACTGGTTCTCCCAGAGGATTATATGCTTTTG
>JBHIAC010000105.1:0-11734 GCA_046758365.1 bacterium | reverse complement strand
GTTTCTATCTAAAAGAGCAAAATCAACCTAATAGTCTAGGAAGCCAATTAGCCGACCTGGTAAAATCCCCTCTCTCGAAGGAGGCCATCGATCAGTTATTTGATCCTACGGTACCAGTTGAGTTGGCATCTTTTACAGCTACTGTTGAAAAGAACAATGTGCACTTAATTTGGTTGACAGCCACCGAAACAAACAATTACGGCTTTGAAATCGAAAGGCGATTTCAAGATTCAAACGAATGGACTAAAATCGCTTTTGTACCAGGCAATGGAACTACCACGAATCCTGTCCATTACGATTATTTTGATCGCAATTTGCAGCCGGGCACCTACGAATATAGACTAAAACAAATTGATAGTGATGGGTCTTTTGAATATCACGGTGCAGTTACAGCAGTTGTAGGTATACCACAGACCTTTGTATTGCATCAAAATTTCCCAAATCCTTTTAATCCATCCACAGAAATTCAATATCAATTGCCAAGCAGGGCAGGAGAGTTCGTTGGAAAAGTTAGGACATTTTTAAAGATTTATAACCTGCTTGGTCAAGAAGTCCGAACTTTGGTAGATGAGGAAAAAGCTCCTGGATACTATAAAGTAATTTGGGACGGAAAAGACAATATAGGACGAGGAGTAACCTCTGGCGTTTACATTTATCGGCTTCAATCTGGAGATTTGGTAGATATAAAAAAGATGGTTTTTGTGCAATAAATCCAAGCTATATGATACGATTCCTTAAATCAAAAGCCGTGGTCTTTTACTACGGCTTTTCTTTTAATTATCTAATTACATGGATTTCAAAATTATCTCCTGATAAAATCTGTGGAAATCCGTCAAATCTGTGTTATCTGTGTGCTATTCAAAGATGTGGATAATTTAACATATATTTTCAACTCATGGCTCGCTATACCCCCAAAATACCTGATTGGCCAGAAGATGATCGGCCTCGGGAACGGTTAATTAGATTTGGTGCAGACAAGTTATCCGATGCCGAGATATTAGCTATTCTACTTCGTGTGGGCCGGCAGGAAACTACGGCCATTGACTTAGCTCGTCAACTTTTGAAGGAGTTTGGCGGATTACGTGGAATGGACTCTAGGTCTGTGGCTGAACTTTGCCAGGTTAATGGCATAGGGCCAGCAAAAGCCGCACAACTCAAAGCCGCACTGGAAGTTGGAAAACGACTTTTTCTTGAAGAAGCTAAAATCAAAGATAAAGTAGAAAGTAGTGATGATGTTTATAAAATCGTCAACCCCCATCTTAGGGATTTAGGGCGTGAAGTTTTTAAAATCTTGCTCTTAACCAGTCGCAACACAATCATTACAGAAAAAACAATATTTGAAGGCAGTTTAATGGAAAGTTTTGTGAGTCCTAGAGAAATTATTAAAGAAGCTGTTAATCATTCCGCCGCATCTGTGGTTTTTGTTCACAACCATCCTTCAGGCAATCCAGAACCAAGCGAGGAAGATAAGCGTGTTACGCAGAAATTAAAAACTGCCTGTCAGATGGTTGGAATCAATGTTATTGATCATATCATCATTGGCAGTAAAAGCTATTTCAGTTTTGCTGATTCTGGATTGATTTAATGGTATATGGTATTATGTTCAAACATGGAGAAATTTGAATGAATTCCCCTAAAATCGATGTTCCGTATGTTCCGTCTGTAACAACCCTTTCTGAATTTACAATTAAGGCGCTAATTTTAGGTGTGGTTATGGCGGTAGTGCTCGGGGCCGCCAACGCCTATTTAGGGCTCAAAGCTGGGCTAACTATATCTGCTACCTTTCCGGCAGCCGTCATTGCCATTGCCGTCTTTCGTTTGCCCTTTTTTCGAGGAAGCGTGCTGGAGCAAAACATTGCGCGAACTACTGCTTCTGTGGGTGAGGCTCTGGTCGCTGGTGCCATATTTACCATTCCAGCTTTTGTGATGGTAGAAATGGACGGCCAGAAATTGTGGACAAACTTCAATTATTGGGAGACATCGGCTATTCTCCTTGTGGGTGGTGTGTTAGGTATTCTATTTGTAATTTTGTTAAGAAGAACTTTAGTGGTAGATGCGGGACTCCCGTTTCCAGAAAGTTATGCTTGTTATGAAATTGTGCGAGCAGGTCAAAAAGGGGAAAGCGGAGCCAATTATGTTTTTGGTGCCATGGGCGTGGGTACTTTAATTGAGCTTTTAAAAAACAGTAACGGGATGGCTATTTTTAGAGAGACCATAGAGGTCTTTATACAATTTCCCAAATCCGTGATCCACCATTTTACAAGTTCGCGAGAAATATTGGGAAACATCACTCATACTGGAGGGTTGGCATTTTCTACCCCCTTAGCCTCTCCTGCATTAATGGGTGTTGGCTACATCATAGGACCGAGACTGGCCGCCATAAACTTTTGTGGAGGAGTTCTTGCTTGGTTGGTATTTATCCCTCTTTCCCTATTTTTAAATCCTGAATTGAGAAATAAATTGGCTATCCATGGTGTCCCAGTACCTTGGCAGGAACTTAGCTATTCAATTTGGTACAATCAAATTCGACCCATTGCGGTAGGGGCAATGCTTATTGGTTCTTTCTACACGTTATGGGGGTTAAGGAATTCAATTATCTCCGCTTTTCGAGGTGCATTTAAATCTAAAGGGAAAAGCAGTGAGTCTCATCAAAAACAAGACCGTTTAGAAATCGATATTAATCTCCAGTGGATCATTCTATCAACTATAGGCTTGGTGGTGCCCATAACTTTGATTTATTACTATTTCAGTGGCAGTTTTTGGGGGGCCATAGCAGCAGCCGCAATTATGACCGTTACTGGGTTTCTTTTTTCTGGCGTCGGTGGCTGGCTGGTTGGATTGGTTGGTGGTTCTAATCAACCCATTTCAGGGTTAGCGCTTTCTACATTAATTGTGGCGGCTATTGTTATGGTGGCTATTGGCGTTGTTGGATTAAGTGGTGTCGCAGCCGTTTTGGCCGTAGCAGCCGTAGTGTGTTGTGCTACCGCCATGGCTGGTGACATGATTCAGGATTTGAAAATAGGACATCTTTTAGGTGGCACACCTTGGAAAATGGAAGTGGCCGAGGTCATAAGTACCATTGTGGTCTCGTTTGTGTTAATATTTCCAATCATTATTCTGCATGAAGGTAATATTGCTGCTGGTGGTATTGGCATTGGCGATACGAGACTCCCAGCGCCTCAGGCAGGTCTCATGGCTCAATTAGCTAAAGGGATTGTTGGTGGTGAGATGCCCTGGGGGCTAATTTTAATCGGTATGTTTTTTTCTATAGCTTTAATTCTTGTCAAGGCCCCGGCCCCTATGCTTATTGCAGTTGGAATGTACCTGCCGTTTGAAACCACGTTTGCCATTTTTGTTGGTGGATTGATTAAGTTGGGTTCTGATAAGATAGTGAGTAGCAGGCAGATACAGGAAAAATATAAAATTCGCATCGACAATGTGGGGACTTTGGTGGCCTCAGGATTTATTGCCGGTGAAGCTTTAACGGGCGTTTTATTAGCTGGATTGGTTTTGGCCGGCGTGCCCTCAATTACTTATCTGGTAACGGGTCAGAATGAGTTTAACTTTGTCCATACTTTGGGTGGCTGGCTTTCTATCTTTATTTTTGGGATTGTGGCTTGGGGATTGATCCGGATTCCATTACGATCTCTAAAAAAACCTTAGAATTAAGTCATTAGGTGTTCTCCAAATAGATTATAATGTATAATCTATTTACTTGCATTTGACTAAATTATTAATAATATTAAAAGGTATAAAATGCAGCTTAAATTTTTAACTTGGCCAGACATTGAAGAATATTTAAAACGAGATGATCGTATCATTCTACCATTGGGCAGTACGGAACAGCATGGGCCAAGAGCGGTTTTCGGCACAGACCATCTAATTCCGGAAGCCATTGCTAAAGAAGTGGCTGAGAGGACGGGAACCATTGTGGCGCCAACTATGGCTTACGGCATGTCCATTCACCACATGGAATTTAAAGGTAGTGTTACCTTACGTCCATCAACGATGATTCCTTTTTTTCGCGATTTGCTTTGGTCCTTTCAACAGGGTGGCTTCAAAAGGGTGCTTATTCTTAATGGACATGGAGGCAACCGAAACACCGTGGAGGCCATGCTCTCAGAAGTAGGGAATGAACTCTTAGACATGAAAATCAAATTCCGAAGCTGGTGGGAAGCCGAAGGGGTTAAAAATTATTTAGACGAACATTTTGGTGAACAGGAAGGACACCACGGCTCTCCTAGTGAAACATCGCAAATTATGTTTCTTTATCCTGGTGTGGTTAAAGATAGAGAAACCGAGTATCGACCTATGATATGGGGGAAGTATTTTATCAATAAGAAAACCTTTCCGAAACTTTATCCAGATGGATTAATGGGCTCAGATCCAAGCTTAGCTTCTGAAAAGCATGGGGAAAATATTTATAATTTATGTGTTAATGGATTTGTTAAAGAAATGGATGAATGGTAATTGGAAAAGAATAAAATAAAAATTCTTTCAGATGATCTAGCCAATAAAATAGCTGCTGGAGAGGTTATTGACCGACCCGCCTCGGTGGTAAAAGAATTATTAGAAAATTCCATAGATGCTGGTGCTGATGAAATCACTATAATTATCAAAGATGGCGGTAAAGCTTTGATTAAGGTGGTAGATAACGGGACTGGCATGAGTGAAGCCGATTTACTGTTAGCTTTCCAACGCCATGCTACCAGCAAGATTTATAATAATAGTGATTTGGAAAATATCCAAACTTTAGGATTTAGAGGGGAAGCGTTAGCCAGTATTGCATCAGTTTCTCGTATTGAAGCCAAGTCAATTTTAACGGGTCAACCCTCCGGTAGCTTGCTGCAGATCGAAGGTGGGGTTATGAATAGCGTTCAGGCTACCGGTGGGAATGCTGGCACCGCGATAGCTGTAAAGCATCTATTTTACAACACACCAGTTCGACGTAAATTTCTTCGATCAACGAATACAGAAAACCGTCAGATATTAAATGTGATAAACCGATTTTTTTTAGCCTTTCCAGAAATTGGATTTACTTTTGTCAATGAAGGAGAAATTATTTATGAATTAAAACCAGAAGAACTTGAAAAGCGCATCGTTTCTGTTCTGGGAGCACGAATTCAAAAAAATGTACTTCGGATTGTAAATGAGGATTATGCCAAATTAACCGGATTTGTTGGTAATCAGGAAACTATGCGCCGGTCTCGAGGTGATCAATATCTGTTTTTAAACAAACGATATTTTGTTAACAAAAACTTACATTATGCGGTAGTCTCTGCTTATGGAGATATTTTACCACGAGGATATTATCCCACTTATATTGTTTTCCTAGAAATGGACCCAAAGCAAGTGGATGTAAATGTTCATCCTTCTAAAATGGAAGTAAAATTTGCTAATGAAGGATTAGTTTTTAACTTACTTAGAGGAGCTATCAAACGAGCGCTTACTAATACAGAAGTCATTCCCCATTTATCTCCTTTTGCTACGGCAAATATACCACCAGGGACTGTACCTGACAGTCAACAAAGTAAAATGCGCTCTGATTTTGCACAAAATATTCCAACAACTCCTATTTGGCCTGGGAGCATTGCACATGAAAACAAAGAGACTCAAGCTTACCGTACAAAATTAGAATCTAACGACTCTTTAACTCGTAAAAGAGAAAGTTTTGAACGGACGAATATATGGCAAATTCATAATAAATATATTATTTCACAAATTAAAAATGGATTGATAATAATAGATCAACATGTAGCGCACGAACGGATACTCTATGAGCAAGCACTGGAGAATTTTGAAAAGCGTAAACCCTCTTCTCAACAGCTTCTATTTCCCTTGGTTTTCGAATTTTCTGCAGAAGATTATTCTATTCTAATGGAAATGATTCCATTTTTAGAGCGTATTGGGTTTGTTATTAAAGCTTTTGGTAAGAATACAGTAGTGGTGGAGGGAGTACCATCTGGTATAAAAATAAGCAACGACGAGAAATTATTATTGGACATTCTCGATGATTACAAGCGTGGGAAAAAAGATAACCCCGATATTAGAGAAAACGTGGCTAAATCTTTTGCCTGCCATTCGGCCATCAAAGCTGGTGATCCTCTTACTTTAGAGGCCATGAATTCCCTCATAGATCAGTTATTTTCTACAAAAGAACCTTATTTTTGCCCTCACGGTAGACCTGTCGTCATTAACCTACCTATGGAAGAATTAGATCGAAGATTTCGCAGATATTAAAAAATATAAACTGGCTTATTACTGAAACATTTTGACCATAATTGAAAAACTTAATAAATAGTAGAGCAATTGGTACTGATTAGACTCGATGCTGCGCACACTTGGTTTTTCTAAAAGCTCAGGACCCTAATCGGTTTTCACTCTAAATATCCCCGTAAAGTATTCTTTACCTGTTTTGAACGACGCAACTTAGCGAGAGCTTCGTTACGTATTTGTCTCACCCGTTCCCGAGAGACGCCAAAGAATTGACCAACTTCACCAAGATTTAATGGCCGATCGCCTTCAAGTCCATACAACAACTGCAAAATCTTTCTTTCACGCTTTTCCAAAACTTTGAAAGCTACATTCATCTCTTTTTTCAACGACTCTGAGTTTAAATCAGCGTCTGGAGGTGATGTACTGACATCTGGAATAATGTGGATAAGAGATTTAGTGGAGTCATGATCTAAAGGTGCATCCAGGGATTGCTGGGTTTGTAAGTACTCCGTGGTAGATTTTGAGCCATGGCCTTCGTTGACGAGGGCTTCGGCAATTTCTACGGCAGCCGGAGGCCTATTAAATTTTTTTTCCAACGACTCCATTGCACGCAAATTCTGCCTCATTTTACGTAGATGATTTTGTGGCAGTCGAACCAAATGGCTTTTATTATATAATGCTTGTATGATCGTCTGTCGTATCCACCAGACAGCATAGGTGATAAACTTTGTTCCTTTGTGCTGGTCAAATGTTTCTAGAGCTCGCATAAGTCCAATATTACCTTCACTAATCAAATCAACTAAGGGTAATCCACGATTCCGATATTCCCTGGCTACGCGTACCACAAACCGCAGGTTGGCACAAATTAGCCTCTCGGCTGCCTGTTGGTCTCCTTTTTGGGCACGGATGATTAACGCCATTTCTTCGGACCGCGGTAGCACAGGAATTTTGCTGATTTCATCTAAATAATATCTCGAACGTTGTACTCGTTCAAGCTTAATTGATTTTTTATTTTTTGAGGTTTTTTGAAATTTCTTCATTATTTATGCAATTCAAATAAAATATGTATGTATTTAACTACAATTTTTTTAAAAATAATAAGTAAGTATTTACTTACATTTGAATATAAAAAATAATTTTATTATAATCAAGGAAAATTATAAATTAAAATTGATTTTAATTTTATTTAAAAAGAATAGTTTTTTACTTGACAAAAAGAATATTATTTTATATATTAAATGCGACTAATTAAGTCGTATTTAGGAATTGTTATGTTACGTTTAACAAAAAAATCAGAATATAGTATCATTGCACTAAAGCACATGTTTAATAAACCAACTGGATTGGTTACTAGTGCAAAAGAAATTGCTATAACCTACAACATTCCATCAGAGATTATGGCAAAGATTCTACAGCGATTAGCCCAAAAAGGAATTGTACAATCATGTCAAGGCGCTAAAGGGGGTTACATCTTGGCCAAAGCTGGTAATAGGATTTCCCTTGCAGAGATAGTTGAAACCATTGAAGGTCCGTTTGGAATCGTTGGATGTATGACTGATTCGGATTGTAACTGTATGCAATTGGACAATTGTAATATAAGCGATCCCTTTAGAGTTATTCAGCAGCAATTTAAGATTTTTTTATCTGGCATTTCATTAGCCGATATTAATAACGAAATTGAAATGTTACAAAAAATTACATAAGCAAGGAATAGAACTATCTTTTCTACTTGTTGACAAACGGTAATTAAAAACCTTGTAATTGTAATTTTAATTTAAACGGAGGTAATATGATAAACCTAACACATAAAGCAGTCGCAGAATTAAAAAAAATTATGGAACACGAAAATCCCGGAGGGTGTTTAGGCTTGCGTGTAGGGGTTAAAGGGGGTGGATGCTCAGGTCTATCGTATGTTTTAAACTTTGAGAAAGAGCCTCGTCCAGATGATAATGTCTTTGAATCTAATGGTATTAAAGTATTTTTAGATCCTAAAAGCGCTTTATATTTACAAGGTACTGAGTTAGATTTTGCTGACGGTCTAAATGGAACAGGGTTTTCGTTTAATAACCCCAATGCGCAAAGAACTTGTGGCTGTGGAAGTAGTTTTTCTGCTTAATTTTTTAATCTATGGTTTGTGATAATTGGATCAAATGAAATTTTAATTATATTCTCAAGCGAATAAATTAAGCCGGGAGAGATATATATGAGTACTGAACTACAAACGATTGAACAATTTACTAAAAGTGAATATAAATGGGGATTTACAACAGATATTGAAACAGATGTAGCTCCTAAAGGACTCAATGAAGATATTATCCATTTAATTTCTTCGAAAAAGAATGAACCGAAATTTATGCTTGAATGGCGATTAAAAGCTTATCATCATTGGCTCACTATGGAGGAGCCGAAATGGCCCAATGTTAAATATCCCCCAATCGATTATCAGGATGCTTATTATTATGCGGCACCTAAAAAGAAGGAAGAACTCAAGAGCTTAGATGAAGTTGACCCGAAGATTCGGGAGACTTTTGAAAAATTGGGCATTTCATTAGAGGAACAGAAACGACTTTCGGGTGTTGCGGTAGACGCAGTCATGGACAGTGTGTCTGTCGCCACAACCTTTCAAAAGGAATTAGAAGAACTGGGAATAATATTTTGCTCCTTTTCAGAAGCTGTTCAAACGCATCCCGAATTAGTGAAAAAGTATCTTGGTTCTGTTGTACCTTTTACAGACAATTTTTATGCAGCCATGAATTCAGCCGTGTTTAGTGACGGTTCATTCTGTTATATTCCAAAGGGCGTACGGTGTCCTATGGAGTTATCCACTTATTTCCGGATTAATACTGCCAATACCGGCCAGTTTGAACGGACACTCATTATTGCTGAAGAAGGCGCCTATGTAAGTTATTTAGAGGGATGTACGGCGCCCATGCGTGATGAGAACCAATTGCATGCTGCGGTTGTCGAGTTAATTGCTCATAAAAATGCGGAAATCAAATATTCAACGGTGCAAAATTGGTATCCTGGTGATGAAAAAGGTATAGGTGGTGTCTACAATTTCGTGACCAAGCGGGGGATCTGTTTAGAAGAAAACTCCAAAATATCTTGGACACAAGTTGAAACCGGTTCCGCAATTACTTGGAAATATCCCAGTGTGATTCTAAAAGGGGATAATTCAGTTGGCGAATTTTCTTCGGTTGCATTAACCAACAATTACCAGCAAGCGGATACCGGAACGAAAATGATACATTTGGGCAAGAATACCAATAGCACCATTGTTTCTAAGGGAATCTCGGCTGGTCATAGCAATAATTCGTATCGCGGTTTAGTAAAAGTTGCTAAAAAGGCGGATAACGCCAGGAATTTTTCCCAGTGTGACTCACTTTTGATTGGGGATAAATGCGGTGCTCATACTTTCCCATACTTGGAAATCTACAATAAATCAGCACAAGTCGAACACGAAGCAACAACCACCAAAATTGGCGAGGATCAGATCTTTTATTGCAATCAGCGGGGTATCGATACCGAAAATGCGATCGGGTTAATCATTAATGGATATTGCAAAGAAGTTTTTAAAGAATTGCCCATGGAGTTTGCTGTGGAAGCACAAAAATTGCTGGCAATTAGTCTGGAAGGCAGTGTAGGATAATATTTGAATGTAAATTGTTATAACTTTAAGGACAAGAGAGTAGAAATATGTTAAAAATAAAAGGATTAAAAGTAGCCGTTGAAGGAACAGAAATACTCAAAGGTATTGATCTAGAAGTAAACGCAGGTGAAGTTCATGCTATCATGGGCCCCAATGGCTCTGGAAAAAGTACATTAGCGAATGTTTTGGCAGGCCGAGAAGAATATGAAGTGCTTGAAGGGGAAGTGCTTTACCAAGGCAAGAATCTGTTTGAAATGGCTCCGGAAGATCGTGCCAGAAAAGGTCTTTTTATGGCGTTTCAATATCCGGTAGAGATTCCTGGAGTTAGCATGTCTAATTTTCTAAAAACTGCACTCAATGAAATCAGGGAATATAACGGACAGGAAAAATTGGACGCTATGGAATTTTTTACCCATGTCAGAGAAAAGTTGAAATTGGTGAATATGGATGAAAAGTTTTTGAGCCGTGCTATTAATAACGGGTTTTCAGGGGGTGAGAAAAAGCGTAATGAAATTTTCCAAATGGCGGTGTTGGAGCCGAAATTGGCCATTTTAGATGAAACCGATTCGGGTTTAGACATCGATGCGCTAAAAATTGTTGCTAATGGGGTTAATAAGTTTCGAAGTAAAGAGAATGCTATTGTAGTAGTTACCCATTATCAAAGATTATTGAATTATATTATACCTGATTTTGTACACGTGCTGGTTGACGGTAAAATTGTCAAATCTGACGACAAAGAGTTAGCATTTAAGCTTGAAGAAGTAGGTTATGATTGGCTAAAAGAAGAAGTGGAAGAATCCGTTGCGACTTAATTTTAGAATTCAATATTTAATTTGATAACAAGAGGTAAATATTTACAATGGAGAAAGTTGCGATAAATAAATTTGATGTCAAGAAATGGTATGTTGCGAATTTTGAATTGTTTGAGAATAGTTTAAACGGTAGTAGAAAAATCCCGTTTCATGAAATTCGAAAAGAGGCCATTTCCAAATTTTCTGACATGGGATTTCCAACTTCACGTAACGAAGATTGGAAATATACCAATATTGCACCGATATTAGCACACAAATTTAAACTGGAAACAGAGCCAATCAAATTAGCGAAGAACGTAGTGAATGATTTTATTTTTGAAGGTTTGGAAGAAACTTTATTGGTTTTTGTGAATGGGCAATTTTCAAAAGAGTTATCAAGATTCAATTCAAAGTCAAAGGGTTTAATGGTTGACAGTTTAAGAAATATGTTGCAATATCGTCCAGAAATTGTCAACAAATACTTGGGTCGCTATGCTGCTTTTGAAAATGAATCGTTTACCGCCTTGAATACGGCCTTCACATACCATGGTACTTTTATTTACGTTCCGGAAAGAATGATTGTAGAAGAGCCCATTCATATAATTAATTTGTCGGATTCCAGCGAATCAGCATTTGTGTCACATCCGCGCAATCTTTGCGTTGTGGGTAAAGGAAGCCAAATAAACATTATAGAGAGTTATCATCACTTTTCAAACAATACTTATTTCAACAATGTAGTCACTGAAGTCGTTATTGGAGAAAATGCCATAGTTAATTATATTAAAATTCAGGAAGAGGGTGAACAAGCCTATCACATCGCAAATACACAGGTTCATCAGGAAAATGACAGTGTTTATTCTTCTGTTAATATTGATTTAGGAGGAACTCTTGTCCGCAACAATCTTAACGTATTATTAAATGGGCAAAACTGCGAAACCAATTTGTATGGTTTTTATATTGGTGGTGAGACCCAGCATATAGATAATCACACCTTTATTGATCATGCGAAACCTCATTGTCACAGCAATGAATTATACAAAGGAATTCTGGATGGAAAAGCGCGGGGGGTTTTCAATGG
>JBHIAC010000104.1:0-11788 GCA_046758365.1 bacterium | reverse complement strand
TTCATATAAAAAAACTTTGCTAAAAAAACAACGTGTTGCAGATTTGTAGTACAGAGAATTTTTATCTTTGTGTAGAATGAACACGCTAAATATAAGTTTTCCTGTTCTAACCTGAACTCTCTAAATCTAAGATACGTTGTCTCAATTCCTGAGGAATAGGGGCTTTTTTGTTTTCTCGATAATTATAAGAAACTATCGACCCTTCCCCTTCTGCCGCAATTTTTTGGCTACGGTGACTGACGATACAATATTTCATAACAAATCGGTCTTCTTCAATGTTTGAAATACTCACCCCTACGGAAACTTTGTCCGGATAGTTTAGTGGTAATTTAAATTTGCACTGGGTTGAGGCCAAAATTGGTCCAACGCCAGTTTTCTCCATCAAATTTATATAATCTATTTTTTCAAAATAGGCTATACGGGCGCTTTCAAAGTAGCGGAAATAAACTATATTATTGACGTGTTGAAAAGCATCCATTTCTCCCCACGCCACAGGTATCTCTATCACCACCGGAAAATCCTTCAAAAGGTCTTTCATTTCAATCTCCATAATACTCCACGCTTATAGTATTCAGACTTCAGCAAAATTAATTTAAAGCATGCTCAAAATGGGTA
The DNA here is from genome assembly GCA_046758365.1 of bacterium. Taxonomy (GTDB): domain Bacteria; phylum Zhuqueibacterota; class Zhuqueibacteria; order Oceanimicrobiales; family Oceanimicrobiaceae; genus JBHIAC01. Next base: position 11,173 of record JBHIAC010000104.1, on the reverse strand, counting down.
TACAGGCTTCAGCCTGCCTATGACAATCTCAACCTAAAGGTTGTACACCCTATTTTGCAGAAGTCTAATAGTATTATCAAACGAATCTTTGTTTTTTATGTAAAAGAATTACTACCAAAATATACTTCCAACGGATATTTTCTTTACTTTAATCCCTACGATTTGCCGCATCGTTTGGACCCGGAAACCTGGAATTTGTGGATGTGGCAGAACCGAATTGGTTTGGTTTTTTTGGGGTTTTTATTACAATTTTTTGCTTTCGACCATGGTAATCGTTTACTTGTCGAAGAATCATAAATATAATTTAACCCCTACTTTTTAGTAAATCTGTGATATTCAACCCTAATTAACAACTTAAAAGATAATCTCCCAGATATGTAGAGTCAAGTACTATCCATGTCTTCGTCCAAAACCTGTAATCGCCGCTATAATCATCAAAGGAAATAAAACGATCCCATAAAAGAAAAACGGCGCTAACTGCTCCCACGATAGGACAACCACAAAGGCGTAATGTTCAGTAACTTTCTGCTGAATCGCACCTGCGGCTACAATCGTGGCTGCGTATGGTAAAATGTAAGGGAACGAGCAGGAAATCGTGTCGAGAAGATTAGCGCTACGATAAGGATGGATGTCGAAACGTTTTCGTAGAATATTCGCGAGCGGTCCCGCTGTAATCATAGCAACGGTGTTTACCGACACACAAATGTTAGTAAAGGTGATCAGGGCGATGATAGCAAACTCAGTGCCTCTTGCAGAGCGTGCAATGGCTTTTTCAAGCCAGGCTATAAACTTGTTAAGAAATCCACCGGCCTCCATAAGCCCAATGGAAGTTACAAGCAAGAGTGTAAGAATAGCGGTTGGTAACAATGCAACCGCCCCCTCCACAGCACTACCGGCCACAGACCCATCCGTGGAAATATGAAAGACGCGCTCGAGTGGGAAAACACCAGTTGCAGGTCCAATAACTATAGCTGCTATAATACCCGCGGTCAGCGCTGCAAGAAAATGACGGCCGCTTACAGCGATAATAAAAACAATCACCGCTGGGATCAGCATAGGCAATCCAGTTGGGTCTGCCGTCTCAGCAAGTAGTTGTTCGGCTTCTGCCTTTGAAATCATTGAGTGACCGCCTCCAAAGATTAGGAATAACAACCCGGAAATCGCCGCTGCGATAAGCACATACTTTAGACGGGAGCGCACAACGCCACCTACATCGGTCTCCTGGGTCGCAGCAGACACGATGGTTGTGTCGGAAATGGGTGCGAGGTTATCACCAAACGCTGCACCACTGAATATGGCCCCCATGAGCGCGGCTGGATTCGCACCCAGAACAATGCCAGCCGGATACATGACGGCTGTAAAACCAACGATGGTTCCCAGTCCAGTTCCAACTGAGGTGGCAAAGAGCGCCGATGAGATAAAAACAGCCAGAGTAAACCATGAACTTGTCAAATTAAGTTTCCAACCCACCCAAACAATCGCCTCCACAAGACCCGAATTAGCGAGAATACCTGAGAACGCGCCGGCCCATAACCAACAAACTACTGCTACGGTAGCAATGCGGTTTGCCATCAAAGAAAAAACACGTTCGCTGTAACCCGCGATGTCACGGGCGAAGATCATCCCTACGGAGATGCCAAGCATAGCAGCCATAATCATTCCTTCTACTGCTGGTGCACCTTGGATTACGAGTAGGATTGTAGCTATGATAAAGGTTGTTAGCGGCACTACACTCAAATAGGGGCCTCCACGGAATTGAATATGATTTGGCTGTTGGGTCATTTTACTACCTTAATTTATATTATAAGAACAAGAATTTTATTTTATACCTAAACTGAGCGATTCTTTTCTGAAAGCGACGCGAAAGAACCTCCCGAAGGTTCAAAAACTAACAATTTAACTTTAGATTTGATAAATGTTGGTAAGAATTGTGCAATAGCCAATGCAAACTTTTAAAACCTTCGGGAGGTTGATTTCAACACAAATCGCTCAATTTAGGTTATAGATTTTTAGACTTTCGAAATAAAAGTCTAATTACTTAGGATTTAACCGCAAAGCTCCGCCGAAGCAATACGTGCCGTTTCTGCGAGCACTGCGGCACCGACAAATATACTCTCCTCAGCCGGATAAAAATAAGGCGAATGCGCAGGGATTGGTTCTCCCCCTGGCTCACAAGCACCAATTCTAATAAAGCAGCCTGGTATCTTTTCTAAATAGTAGGCAAAGTCCTCTCCTGCCATGTTCAAAAAGCCAAGCGGAACCAGTGCTTCTTCACCAAGCAAAGAGGACACAGCCCGTCTTGCCCAACATGTAGGCTGCACTGGATTTACGAGCGGTGGAGTGCCCAGCTCCACCTTAATTTCAGCTTGTAAAAGGTAAGCTGCGGCTGTGGATTCAGCAATTTTCCGTACTTCATTTTGTAGAAACTGCCGTGTATTTGAATCAACGGATCGTAAAGTGCCAATGAGTTTAGCGCTCTCCGGAATTATATTCGCAGCACTGCCGGCATTAATGGTGCCAATAGTTACAACGCCTGGATCAGCAGGATTCAATCGCCGTGAAATAATAGTTTGTAAAGCCGTAATCAACGCCCCAGCTCCTACGATCGGATCAGCAGACTCGTGCGGTCGTGCCCCATGTGCACCTTTACCGAGCAGTTCTATTTCAAAGATATCAGAGGAAGCTGCAAGCGGTCCTGGTTCAGCTACTACCTTACCAACAGTAAATCGTTGGTCAACATGGGAACCAAAAATTGCCAATACATCATCTAATATTCCAGACTCTAGAACAGCAAGGGCCCCTTTACCAATCTCTTCAGCCGGTTGCAGAACAATTAGCACGTCACCTTCCGCGGGCTTCTCTGTAAGCAGATGCGCGGCTCCTACAGCCCAACTTGCATGCACATCGTGGCCGCAGGCATGCATGACGCCAGGCGTAACAGAAGCGTATTCCAGACCGGTCGATTCCTCAATCGGCAAAGCGTCGATGTCTCCCCTCACAGCAACTTTCGGGGCTTTAGAATCTTGACCTTTGATCCTGGCTACAATCCCGGTTCCAGCAATTGTTTCGAGCTCTGCAGGTTGCAGAAGCGCTAATTCATGGTAAAGTTTATGCGCCGTTCTTTCTTCTTGAAATGACAACTCTGGATGTTGATGAAGATCTCGTCTTAGTGCGAGAAGTCTTGATTGTAGCTGCGAGGAAATTATGGACTGCAGGATTTTTGGAATTTGTATTTTCTTTTGGGGTTTGTTCATATCTGGATACCTTAAAAAATGATGGAATTAGTGCTTAGAAAGAGTTTCACATCGAACCGTAAGATTATCCACGCGATCAAGATCCACGGTAACTCCCATGCCTGGTCGGTCGAGAGGAACAGTAATCATTCCCTGGTCGTCCATAGTCCACTCAGGGGTGACGATATCCTGTTCCCAGTAGCGTGCGCTGGGCGATACATCCCCCGGTAGCAAAAAATTTGGCAAGGAAGCCAGCGCCACATTATGCGCCCGGCCTATACCAGTTTCGAGCATGCCCCCACTCCATACAGATATATTGTGCTCAGCACAATAATCATGCACTGCTATTGAAGAAGTAAACCCGCCTAACCTTCCTGGCTTAATATTAATGATTCTGCCGCTGCCAAGTATTACCATATCTTCGGCCTTGGCTAAACTGGTGATGGATTCATCTAAACAGATAGGAGTTTTGAGATGTTTCTGCAAAGAGGCATGCTTCACAAGGTCGTCCCAGGCCAATGGCTGTTCGATCATCATCAACCCTAAGTCGTCGAGTTGAGTCAAATGGTCGAGGTCTTTGAGCGTATAGGCGTTGTTTGCATCGACCATCAAGGGCGCTTCCGAACCGAGGGCATCGCGTACGGCTCTCACATAATCCACATCAGCACCAGGTTTTATTTTAATCTTTACCTTTCGATACCCTACTGCCAGAGATTCTTTTACCTTTTCAATTAGTGCCTCAGGGTTTTTCTGAATGCCGAGGGAAATGCCAGTCGCGATCTTTTCGCGCGTACCTCCAAGCCATCGGGCCAGAGGAACCCCTTGAATTTGAGCTGCCAATTCCCAAGCGCCCATCTCGACTGCGGCTTTTGCCATGTTGTGGTCTCGAATATCTTGTTCCAGAATATCATATAACTCATCAGGGCTCTTGAATCTTTGGCCAAGTAAGCGCGGAACGACCCATTCACGAATGGCCAACCAGGCTGTGTCGATGGTCTCGGGGGAGTAGTTAGGCATTGACCCTGCCACACATTCAGACCAACCCTCTCCTCCGTCTGCGTCCTTAAGTTGCAGTAGTAAAATCCTACGATCTTTGGTGGTACCAGAAGAGATCTGAAATGCCTCCTTTAATGGCATTAAGATCTCACGTAAAGTGATGCATTCTATTTTTAACATCTTTACTCAATATTTGATACAAGTATATAAAAACAGCGATTACTCTTTGGTTCTCGATAAAAAGCCGTCACCTTGTAGGCCTTATCTAAGTACCAAAAAAAAGCCCTTTTTGTGTTAGCCCGCCATTTGGCAGCAAGTTTCAAAGACCCCTCCTGAATACTTTCAATATTAAAAGGAATCTCCACTTGTACTGCTTGATTTGTAGGTAACTTTCGTTCAATAGGTACAGGGGTACCATCTTTGCGAAGTTCAGTGTTTACAACTGGCGCTTGGGTTAAACGAAAGTCTGCTGATTGTAGTTTCCCGGAGATCGCCTGTTGTACTCGCTTGTCGGCAATAGGCCATTCCACAATGAAACGGTCCATGCCAATACCACGATGGAGGTCACTACCGCTATCGTCAAGATACATATCTGGAACGTATTCTTGAATTCTGGTTCCCAACTTGTTTAGGTTGAGGTGCGCATTACGAGCTACTAATGGATCATAAGTCCAATAAGCGATCTCAATTCCGAGTTCGAGGAGCCGTTCTCGTTGATAGAGTTTCAACCTTCTGCCAATGCCTTGTCCACGATTACCCTTTCGTACCGCCAACATATGTGACCAGTGTACAAGTCGCCCTTCCTTAACCCCTGTTAGGCCAAATACGAACCCTAAAAGCTTGCCATTGGCATCGAAAGCGCCAGCAGTCACACCGCCAATTTTTTGCGCGACCATTAATATTGCTGCCGGTACACACTCTGAGAAGTTCTCACCCCAAGCCTCCTTTTGTAGTGCTATACAGGCCTCGTACTCCTCATGTGTGTGTAATTGTCGTAAAGATAATAGCATGAAAACTCTTCGATCTTAGTTAATGTGGCATTATTGGCTACGATGTAATTGACACCAGCAATCCAATCCGAGACCAATCCGCGATTGTTTTGATCGAGAACCCGAATTGCAACTATATTGGCATCTGGCGCAACGCCTTTTGATGCTATAGTTCCATCTGATGTTATTATGCCAATTACATTAGAACCGTGTCCATGTTGATCTGGTGCCCCGGAGCCAACATCAGCCCCCTGATTTAAAAAATGATATTGATGAACAATACTTTCACTTAAATCTGGGTGATTGAAATTAACGCCCGAATCAAGCACGCCAACATTTATACCATCACCGGTGTAGCCTAAATTGTGAACGACATCGCCCTGAATAGCTGGAACACTTTCAAACAGTGCACCCTGCCCTTCCAGGTCAAGATTGATGCTTTCTACTTCTGAGTGGTTTTCAAGCTTCAATAAACCACTTTAGTAAAGTATCCCACTAAATCCGGGTATGGTTTTGTATCGATAATGCAGTTGGAAATCTTGCTCGCTGAGTACAGATAAAATAGAATCCTGAAGCTCCTCAATTTGAAGGACTCGATCATCTAAACTTGCTTTACTCAAAGATTGCTCTTTTAATTTAACTAAAACCATCACCTTGCCATTATTTCGTAGGGCCGTTCGCACATTCTCATCTATTTTTGCTTTATGAGAACACATGGCTCTTCCAGAAAACAGTATGAAGGTAAGTATAAATAAAATTTTGAGTGTATTATTTACTTGCATAGCTAATTTCTTTTTTATAAGTAAAGCAATTTCAATTGACGAAGTTTATACATTTTTTATTTTGCGAAAATGTAATTTAAAAGTCAAGTAAAAAAAAGACTATTGTAAAAAGTTAGCTTGGGGTCGAAATGACCGAAAAGCAAGATATTTTTCATGCCGAGAGCAAACTGGATAACCATGACCACGCTATGCAAATAAATCAAAATTCAAATTAATTCTGGACTTGACTTTTCGAAGTTATATCTGTATCTTTTGCTTAAATTTAATTTCATAAATAATCTTGCCTTTAGAATTAACTTAAATCCAAAATTCATTTATACTAACAAAATAACAAAAAAGGAGGAATCGGTATGTTTAGAAAATATGGCCATTTTTTAAAAGCAAAATTCTGGTTGTTATTTCTTCTATTTACATGTTATATATCGTTTGTTTGCGCGTTCAATTCAGATAAAAAGAACCCGCCAAAGACACAGTCGGATAATGTAAAAGAAGAACTCCATGGTGTTGAAATTGTTGATCCCTATCGTTGGCTTGAAGACCAAAATAGCCCTGAGACGCGAGCGTGGATTAACGCCCAGAATGAGTATACCCAATCCCTTATCGGTGATCTTCAAGGTCAAGATAAACTCAAGCAGCGGCTCACAGAACTCCTAAAAATAGATAACATCAATTTGCCACAAGCGCGTAATGGGCGTTATTTTTTCACCAAGAGATTGGCGAATCAGGATTTAGCGTCTATTTATATGAGGAAAGGGCTTGAGGGAAAAGATCAAGTCCTGATTGATCCCCAAACTATGAGCTCAGATATGTCAAAGAGTGTGGATCTACGAACCGTCTCTAAGGATGGTAAGCTTTTGGTTTACAGTGTACGAGAAGGTGGTGAAGATGAAGTTAGTGTACATCTTTTTGATGTAGATAATAGAAAGGATTTACCTTACTTTTTACCCAAGGCACGCTATTTCGGAATTTCTTTAATCCCTGACAAGAGCGGTTTCTTTTATACACGACATGGGAAAGAAGGCTCTCGGGTTTATTTTCACAAAATTGGTTCAGACCCGGCTAGTGATAAACAAATTTTTGGGGAGGGCTATGATCCTGGCAAAATAATTATTACAAATCTATCTGAGGATGGGCGCTATCTACTCATCAACGTTCTTCATGGCTCATCAGCAGATAAATCTGAAATTTACTATCAAGATGTATCTAAGCAGAGCCCTATAAAGACTGTGGTCAATGATATAGATGCAAGGTTCTTCGGTGAGATCGTAGATGATCAACTATTTATGCAGACCAACTGGAAGGCTTCTAACAAACGAATACTGGCGGTTGATCTCAAAAATCCATCACTAAAGCCTTCGGAATGGCGCGAAGTTATTCCTGAAAGCGATGCACCCATTACTGGATTTTCACTAACGGGCGGGAAATTAGTTGTCAATTATCTTGAAAATGTGGTTTCCAAAGTCAAGGTATTTGAGCCAGATGGTAAGTACGTTCGAGATATTGTCTTTCCAGCCATCTGTTCAGTAGGTAGGGTCAGTGGCCAGTGGGAAAGTAATGAGGCCTTCTTTACCTATTCTTCGTTCCACATCCCCAGGACAATTATACGCTACGATGTGGCGAATGTAAGCATGGATATATGGGCTAAACTGAATGTTCCCATTAATAGTGACAACATTGAGGTAAAACAAGTCTGGTTTGAATCGAAGGACAAAACCAAAATACCTATGTTTATCGTGCATTCGAAAGGTCTTAAACTGGATGGCTCGAATCCAACTTATTTAACCGGATACGGTGGATTTAATGTGAGTCGAACGCCGAGATTTTCGGCCACAGCAGCCTATTGGGTTGAAATGGGCGGTGTTTTTGCAGTACCGAACCTGCGGGGCGGTGGTGAATTTGGCGAGGAGTGGCATCGAGCGGGGATGCTCGAGAACAAACAAAACGTTTTTGATGATTTCATCACTGCTGCCGAGTGGTTAATAGAGCAAGGTTATACCAATCCATCGAAACTTTCTATTAGAGGCGGGAGCAATGGCGGGTTGCTGGTCGGTGCCGTACTTGCTCAGCGGCCCGAGTTGTATCAGGCGGTAGTCTGTACCTATCCGCTGTTAGATATGGTACGTTATCATAAATTCCTGGTTGCCAGATTCTGGGTGCCAGAGTACGGTTCATCTGAAGATCCTGTACAATTTAAATACCTGCATACATATTCGCCATATCACAATATAAAGCAAGGCACAAAATATCCAGCAGTGCTTTTCATCTCCGGAGATGCCGATACACGAGTCGCTCCTCTACATGCACGTAAAATGACGGCTTTGTTGCAAACAGCAACCGGCTCGGATAAGCCCATATTGCTTTACTACGATACTAAGTCAGGTCATGTCGGTAGTGGTAAACCCGTTAGTAAACAAATCGAAGACGCTACTATTGAACTCAGCTTTCTTCTTTGGCAACTTGATGAAATGAAGGAAATCGTGAAAAAGTAAATTTATGAATGCCTTATAGCTTACGACAAATCAAACTACTAGTATAAAATGTTAGCTTTTAACAATTAAAAGTAAAGGCCGGTATTAGCCGGCCTTTACTATTTAACTCGGAGGAAGGAAAAAATGAACCGTTTACTTTTTATTACTGTTATTTTATTTATACTATATTCCTGTGGTCTCACACAACCTACCAGTGAATCAAAAACTCCTGCAACGATTACCCAAAAAACCCAAGGTATGCAAAAATTTCCTGGATATTTTACGTATTATTGGGATAGTAAAGAAGGAAAAATCTGGCTAGAAATCGACAAATGGGATACCGAGTTTCTCTACGTCAACTCCCTGCCCGCCGGAGTAGGCTCTAATGATATAGGATTGGATCGGGGTCAATTGGGCAATGAACGCGTGGTTAAATTTCAGAAGTTTGGGCCAAAGGTACTCATGATTCAGCCTAACTATTCCTTTCGAGCTATAAGTGATAATCCAGCAGAACGCAAGTCTGTGCAAGAGGCCTTTGCTCAATCTACCATCTGGGGATTTGAAGTCGCAGCAGAAGAGGATGGTCGTGTGTTGGTGGATGCCAGTGATTTTTATTTACGCGATGCCCATAATGTAGTTGGTAGATTAAAACGCACCAATCAGGGGAATTACAAACTTGACCCATCCCGTTCTGCATTTTATTTAGCTCGCACAAAAAACTTTCCTCAAAATACCGAAGTCGAAGTTACCCTGACATTTGTTGGAGATTCGCCGGGCAATTATGTCAGGCAGGTGGTTCCAAGTCCTCAGGCAATTACGGTTCGCCAGCACCATTCTTTTATTCAACTTCCAGATCATAATTTCAAACCCCGTGTGTTCGATCCAAGGGCTGGTTTCTTTGGGATCAGATATATGGACTTCGCAACCCCGATAACTGAACCTATTTTAAAAAGATTCATTGCGCGGCATCGCTTGCAGAAAAAAGATCCAAACGCACGAGTGAGCGAAGCCGTTGAGCCTATTGTCTATTACGTTGACTCTGGTGCACCGGAGCCGATCCGTTCAGCGCTCATTGAAGGAGCGCAATGGTGGAATGAAGCATTTGAAGCCGCAGGCTATAAAAATGCCTTCCAAGTTAAATTGCTCCCAGAGGGCGCGGATCCCATGGATGTGCGTTACAATATTATTCAATGGGTTCATCGCTCCACACGCGGTTGGTCATACGGGAGCAGTGTGATCGATCCTCGCACCGGTGAAATCGTTAAGGGGCATGTCACTTTAGGTTCCCTGCGCGTCAGGCAAGACTACTTGATTGCAGAGGGCTTGCTTGCTCCCTATGAAGAAGGCAAACCTGTTTCTCCGCTGATGCAAGAAATGGCCTTGGCAAGACTGCGCCAACTCTCTGCCCACGAGGTGGGACATACCCTCGGCCTGGCACATAATTTTGCCGCGAGTGTTTCGGATCGAGCTTCGGTGATGGATTATCCTCATCCGTTAATCAAGATAAATGATGATGGCTCATTTGATTTGTCTGAAGTGTATACAACAGGTATTGGCGAATGGGACAAAGTGGTGATTTCGTATGGTTATCAAGATTTTCCAAGTACCATAAATGAAAATGAAAAACTAAATGATATTTTGCGTAATGCCATATCAAACGGACTCATTTTCATTACTGATCAAGACGCCCGTTCATTAGGCGGTGCGCATCCCTTGGCCCATCTGTGGGATAATGGCACCAATGCTGTCGATGAACTGCTAAGGATCCTGAAAGTTCGTGCTTTAGCACTGAGTCGTTTCTCTGAGAAAAATATCCGTGTAACTACACCGTTTGCCACACTCGAAGAAGTGCTCGTGCCTGTTTATATGTTTCACCGCTATCAAATGGAAGCAGCGGCGAAATTGCTCGGAGGCATATATTATACCTACGCGGTTCGGGGTGATGGCCAAAAAATCACTGAAATGATTCCTCCACAAGAACAGCGCAAAGCACTCGATGCCTTGCTTGCTACCATTCAGTCCGATGCTCTTGCATTACCAGAGAGAGTATTGAATCTAATACCGCCCCGGGCTTATGGATATAGCCGCACTCGGGAGACCTTTCATATAAGAACTGGGCTCACTTTTGATCCCTTAGCTGCTGCAGAGGCCGCGACCAATTTAACCTTGCGCCTCATTCTCCATCCTGAACGGGCTGCTCGGTTAGTAGAGTATCATGCTCGCAACGCAAAATTACCAGGCCTAAATGAAGTCACCGATAAGCTCATCGCGTCTACTTGGAAATCACCACCTGGTTCTGGCTATCATGCTGAAATTCAACGGGTGGTCGATAACGTGGTTCTCCATAATTTAATGTCTTTGGCTGCCAACGAAGAAGCAGCTACACAAGTTCGTGCCATGGCCTCACTCAACCTCGATGATTTGAAAACTTGGTTAACAAAACAATTAAAAAAAGCCAAAGATGAGAGTCAGCGGGCGCACTATTATTTTGCCATATCACAAATCAGCAGATTCCAGGAGCATCCAGAGGAGATGAATCTCACCAAACCGGTGGAGCCGCCAGCAGGTCCGCCCATTGGTTTAGAAGATTCTGGTTTTATTGGTTTTCAATGTGGGTGGGAATAAATTGTTAAATATTAAATCTACCAATGCCACATCGTCCAAAGGCATCTCATTGCACTGTACAGGTAACCAATTCGTACAAT
>JBHIAC010000103.1:0-11831 GCA_046758365.1 bacterium | reverse complement strand
CCAAAGCTCAAGGCAAAATCATTTTTTATAACCGTCCCATGGACTCACGCAAAATAAACACATTTGCTGCTTATGGGGCCGCCGTGAACCAGCGTGCTCGTGGTGCCATAGAGGCAGCCAAAGTCGGGGCGGTGGCTGTACTAGTCCGCTCCATGACTACTAGATTGGACAAGGTGCCGCACACGGGTGCCATGCATTATGATGAGAATGTCCTCAAGATACCGGCGGCGGCTATCAGCACCATGGAGGCTAATTTTCTAAGTAAACTTATTAAACAAGACGAAATCGTTCAGGTGCGCCTCCGGCTTACTTGTGAAACCCTCCCTGATGTCCCTTCAGCCAATGTCATCGGTGAAATTACAGGAACCGAGATACCTGACGAGGTGATTGTGCTCGGCGGACATCTGGATAGCTGGGACAAAGGACAAGGCGCCCATGACGACGGTGCCGGTTGCGTGCAATCCATCGAAGCTTTGCGGTTGCTTAACTCTATGGGCTTGAGACCGAAGCGCACCATTCGGTCGGTGCTGTTTATGAATGAAGAAAACGGCTTGCGGGGTGGACGAAAATATGCCGAAATGGTAAAAAAGGAAAATCCTAAACACATCGCAGCCATAGAAAGCGACCGCGGCGGATTTATGCCGAGAGGATTTTCTGTGAAAACGAATGAAAAAACCTTTAACAAGATCGCTCACTGGGGGTATCTTTTCGAAAGCATGGATGCCGGTAATATTAAACCAGGGTATGGTGGGGTTGACATCTCTCCCTTAGATAAATTAGGTGTTCCTACTATTGGTTTGGTTGTGGAATCCCAGCGCTATTTTGATTACCACCATTCGGACAACGATACTTTCGATAAAGTCAACGAACGGGAATTGGAGTTAGGTGCTGCCGCTATGGCGATTTTGGCTTATGTACTGGCAATGGAAGGGCTTTAAAAATCTTTTGTTGTTAGAAGAATGTAGTGAGTACAGTAGTGAACAGAAGATTTGCTTTGATTAATTAATTCAATTCACAATTTAAAACTCACTCCAAATGATGGAAAAAAAGGAAGCATATAAATCGTTCTTTTCTTAGCCACTCGTAAAATTGTTTTAGATTCCTCGATATACTCTTTATCCCAAAGGATGTCATAAATGTTACTACGATTCGTTAAGTTAATAAAATCTAAATAGAAAGAGAACAATCTATTACCAACCCAATGCTGATAATTTAATCGTGCATCAAGCCTATGAAAGTAAGGTAACTTTGCTTCATTTTGTGGCCCTCTTACAAAATCCCAATCATTGAGGTAAGTTGGATTACTACGAATACCTATTATATCTGTAAAAGGTAATCCACTAGCAACTTGCCATAAAAAGCTCGCCCTCCAATTACCCCAAAGCCTAATATTAGCTAAAAGCGTTAAACGATGACGTTGATCAAATTTGAAAGGGACCCATTTATTGGAGTTAATCTCGCAATACTTAGAACTACCAAAAGAATAACTTATGAAGCCACTTAACCTCTCTCGACCAGAAGAGCTCTTGTTTAATTCAAATTCAACGCCCTCAGAAACGCCAAGACCTGTATTGTGCGGAATATAAAACTCATTATCTTCGGGCATTAAAAGGCGCTCGAGGTCTTTGTAATAAAATCCCAATTTTACAACCATGTTACTAGGCAATGTTCTTTTAATACTAAATAAATAATGCGTCGATTTTTCAGCGTTAATTAAATCTAAATTTTTACTTAAATCTACGGGTGGATCACGAGTATATATGGAAAGAAGATCTGGGTATTGATAGAATATACCCCAGGATCCCGCAATGGATGTGCGATCATTTATTTGATACCATATACTGAATCTCGGACTCGGAGCACCGTCCTTTATAAGAGTAGAATAGTCATACCTCACGCCAACCCTTAGGTGTATTTTCTGGGTTAATTTAGAGGAATTTTGTAAATATGCTGTATAGTAAAGATATTTTTTATCGAAATTAACGAATCTTGGAAATTCAGTTCTGGCACAGAAAAAATTTTTCTCTTGGGAAATGAAATTTACTTTTGACGGGATTAGCGAAGCAGTCATCCCCAAACTTAACCAACTGGCATCAGAAATTTTGTAGCGTACATCTTCTTTGATTGAAAAATTTATTACTCTTGTTTCAAGGTTTTGTTTTTCCAGAATTAAAACAGATGTATCAGGATCAAAAGCCCGGAAATCCGTCCTATCATTATAGTATGATATAATTGTGAGAAAATTCAATCTATATGGTATTGGGATTAAAATCACTAACTCCACCGCCAAATACAGCTCTAAATCGATATAGGTTTGGGATTACAACACCGTCCAAGATCACTAAATTCTGATTAGCACTTCCTCCTTGTACCGAAAAATAGCTACTGTAATCCTCAGCACCACTCATAACTCTTTTTACATTTTGATCATCCGGCGAAATAATAAAGATGTTATAAAAGCTTTCAACGGCAATATGAGAACCATAAACTGGATGAATGGGAGACCAGGTAGGATTGTAAAAATCTCCTTCAATAGTTACTTCTTCGACCAGTTGATTTGATTCTAATCTAAATATTTTTAGGCCACTTTCGCCACTACAAGCAATTCTCTCACCGTCCGGAGACCAAGTTGGATGATTTAATGCTTCACTAATGTGTGGTGTTAAATTATAAATTTCTCCTTCTGTCAGGGAGAGTAGAAATAGATCGCCACCGTTGTCATAAACAAGTTGAGTTCCATCTGGGGATACAGCAGGATTTTCTTCAAATTTGAGGCTATTGGAGTCACCGGTCAAAGGGGTTGCTTCTCCTCCTAAAAAGGGAATGGTCCAGATGGCTCGTATGTTTTCGCTAGTGGACATTCTTTTTACAAAAGCAATTTTATTGTTATCAGGAAACCAGCTTGGATTTAAGTCTAATTGATTCTCCAAAGATTCGGTTATTGGTACGATGGCTGAATCTACTAATGAAATCACATTTATATTTGAATATACAATGCTTTGAGTTCCTAAAAGCGTAATGCCATCCGGAAACCATGTTGGATAAATGTCTTTTATTGAGGTTTGGCTCAATATATCTCCATTCGTTGAAGAGATCCATATACCACTTGGTGTCCAATAAGCAATTTTGGAACCATCGGGGGACCAGGAAGGATTATCAGCAAATCTTACATTTTTAGTCAGCTTGGTTTCTTTTCCACCATTGGCTGGTATAATCCATATCGCAGTAGTATCATTTCTGAATGAAACGAAGGCAATGGTCGAGCCCTCAGGAGATAGAGCTAATTTTCTAAATCTAATGTCCTCTTCAACACGTCCAAATGTACTTAGCGCTTCGCCACCCAAGGGAAATTGTATTAATGCCGTGGCTCTTCGAAAATAAGAATAGGCAATCATGGAACCGTCTGGTGACCAAGCAGGACTATCTTTCGGCCAAGGGTCCTTTGTCACTTGAATTGATTCCAGATTAATAACAGTAGTAGACTCCTCCTGAATTTTCAAATCACAACCGAATGTTAAAACTATTAATAATAAAAAGGTTAGAGCAAAACCCCAAATGCTTTCGGGGTCAGTGTTTCCTAAATGCAAACTTCCAACGACGTCCGTGCGTTTAGTGATCATGAGATTATCTTCTCTATAAGCCAAGTTGACGCTCGATACCAGCCTTGAGGGCCGCCTCGATTTGTGCATGAGTTTCATCTAGATGGGCCTGAGTATAAGCGTCAAGTTCTCCATTGGAAAGCGCCCGATCGATCTCGCTCTTCAATTTAACCAGATCAGCACGCGCTAAGGTACACGCATCCTCAGGAACACCTTTAGCTGGCTTCACCACCAGTGTGATAAGTTTGTCGAGATGCGCCCGCTGTAAAGCCCGACGAAAACTGTTAACGTTTGTAGGTCCAGCGAGCTCTGACCAAATCGCTTCCCTTATGCCTTCGAACATATCAGCCATAGTGAAGGGCTCTTCACTTTTATTGTAGCGAAGTTCGATGTCCAGCATACGGCCCAATAATATAGGATCATAGAGACGAGTCAAGGGACTAGTTTGAATCGAGAGTATGATGTCATGGATCGGATAATCAATTCGCTTCATCTGCCAGATTGAGCCAGAAAAATCCCAGAAGCGTTCGGGTGCCAGCCTGTTTAACAAATCTGGCGAAACATTAAAGGCCTGCGGACCGAAAACATTCTTTTTCAGAAATTCCAAGGCGTCACGTTGTTTTGCAGCCTGAACCGGCTCAAATGGGATGCGGCCATTGGGATCGCCTACGTGATCTCGCCTGTGGTAAATACCCCCGATGTACTTGGTCACATTCATAACTGCCGTGAAATACTGACTGATACCCTGGTTAAATACCAGACGGAACTTTTGATAGCGATTTCCTTTTTTTTCGAACAGTTGCACTATTTTACTCCACAGTTCCTGAGCCAGATTGATACGATCACGGTAAAAGGCGATAGGATCCGTGCCCAAATCCCACCGATTACAACTAGGATCAATGCCTCGTGCGCCCCCGAACGCATCTTCATCCGTACCGTAGGGAATTTCGGGGTCAGCTACCCTGGATGCGATTTTTTCTAATATAGCAAGCTCACTCTCTGGGCTGTCAGCGTCGATAGGCTTATAGGCATATTCAATAGCCCAGTAATCGTAAGGTCCAAGGGTTGTCTGATAGTATTGCCCTTGCTTCCGGCCTTCGGGCGCAATGTTCACAGGGATATAATCCATCACCGAGCTTGTTATCCCCTGTTCAGTTGTCAGTTGTTTGTTCTGAAGTTGGTCAACTGGATGGATAGTACTGGCTTTGAAATTATGGCGCAAACCCAGGGTATGTCCCACTTCGTGAGCTATTAGCCAAATCAATAAATTGTGAAGATATTTTTCAATATCAACGTCATTTTTACCCACCAGGCCCCGGGCAGAGAGCAGACTCCAACCAAAGGCAGCTTGTTGCACCGCTTCGTTTTGGAAATCGCAGAACCCTTGAGAATAGTTTCCCAAGATTCCTAATGAGGTGGAAATCGAATCACCCATAGCCACTGGCTTAGCAAATTCTTCGTAGCCCCGAAAAACATAGCGCAGGAAGTCGGCGCTGACCCGGATGTCTGCATCGTAAATCTGTCCCGTAAAAGGATTCGTTCGGGAAGGGCCCACCGCGTAGCCACCGCCGGGCTGGACGATCCAGCGTACCGTATTGTATCGTACGTCTGCGGGATCCCAATCAGCATCATCCGGTTGCTGCTTAACCACAATGGCATCTTTAAAACCAATACGCTCAAAAGCCTTATTCCAAAGCAGTAAGCCTTCTTTCACTGCTTGTCGATATTCAACCGGAATGGTGTTTTCAAGCCAGTAGACGATAGGCTTCTTAGGTGGAGAAACTTTAAATTTGGGCTCGGCCTTCGCCAAATGCCAGCGATTGATATATCGATTATAAGGAGAATCACGGAGTACTGAAGTATAGTCCTGATACATAGTCAGGAAATGTCCAACCCGATCATCCGCAAGACGTGGCTGATAATCTGTTTCAGGTATGGTTGAAAGACTGTAATGGTAGGTATGCTGGAAGCTGCGATCATCTGGGATAGTAGGAGTCGGTTTCGGGTTAGAACTGGTGAAGTTAAGCACCACTTCGATTTCCGTGTTTTCAGAAAAAGACTTCAACATCCCGAAATAACTGTTTTCTTTGTCGAAATTGTACTTGACATTTTTAATAAACTCGCTGAAGATATAGCTAACCATACCAATGTCCTGAATGAAAAACCCACTTGGGTCTACCAGAATGCTGCCCCGCTCCGGATGGGGCTCGCTCTCGATCTTGGCGGAACCTATAATAGAGTTAGGCACCCCACGAGCAATAGCACGATGAATGGCCGCATCCTTATCAGCACGGAAATATACGTTCTTATGGATGAACAAGACCTTTTGCCCAATTCTTTTGAAGATGAAGGGGAATCGCCCCATCATGGCCGCAGAATCGAAATAATAACCGTCGCCAGCCTCCCGAGTAATGGAGCACAGGTAGATTTTGTCAATCTGCTGAGGTTTGATTTCCATATACACCTTACCTTGGTCTTCTTTTTTATAGAAGGTGAAAAGCCCCTGGATGACCTCGAAGTCTTCCACCACCTCTTCAAAAGGCTTCCCTTTCTTCTTCTTTTCCTTCTTTTCCCCTTCTTCTTTGGCCTGTGCTTTGGTGGTGTCCTGCTTGACCTTTTCTTTTGGGTTCTCTTGTGCACTCACCTTAAGGCAAAAGAATGTAAGGGCAAAAATTAATACAAAGGCACAAAAAATATGATTTTTCATTTTACCCTCCTTTGGTTATTAAGTGGAATATTAAATTAGTTCTCTGGGGTGGTTGAATCATAGATTGTTATGGATATGTATCCTGAGCGGAAATTGTAATAGGGACATTTGTCCTCTAATCTTTAACCAATAAGCAAAACTGACTCCTTTCTAATTGGATGAATATTCTTTATTAATTGTCCGTATAACTAATTTGCACTATCATATTTCATAGAAATATGCAAAATGATTTTTAATTTTTCAAGCAATAATTGAGCTTCAATAAAATCTAGCTGATTTGTTTGCATAATCAATTAAAATAAAAAGGAAGAGCCGAGCTCTCCCTTTTTATATTTTTTGTCTAATTTTCCAAGACCTTAGTATCTGGATTGGACAGACTCCAATTATACCAAAAAGTGTCAAATCCCTCAAATCGCTCTGGACAAGGTTCTTTTCCAGATTCAAAAACACCATTATCTGGATCAAATTTACAGCCAGAATCAAGGTCAATCCATTTTCCATTTTCATTTTTAAAGCCTGAACCGGTTGTCCAGTAGGCTATGGTTGAGTAAAAGATAGCGGCTTTTTTAGGACGATAACAGAACAATTTAATACTACCAACCTCAAACGCTTTACCACATTCTAAAGCCTTGTGTGGCACTGCATATTCTTGACCCTCTAAATGAAATGCAAATATGGGTTCTTTAGTTTTTAACCTTTTGTCTTTTGCTCTGGCACCACCAAATCCTTCCTCCGAACGGAAATAATCCCTATAATGATTCATAAGAACATCCTGAACACCATTCACAGAAAGAACAAGCGTGTTTGGGTATTTTTTGACCCAATCTTTCCATTGAGATTTCTCTCCTACGGGCAATTCCTTAAGTTTTGTTCCTTTCATTTCCCCGGCAATGGCTTCACCTGACATGATAGCCCAGTAAGTGTCAGTCTCCTGATCCTGCATGACCAAAGAGCTGTGCATTAATCCTCCAGATGCTTCGAAGTTTATTTTTTTGCTTTGATATTCTCTGGCGTACACGACACCGGTATTCGCTAAGGGTCACCATACAGCAGCAAATGCCGTCTCCCCTATTTGATCATTAACTACTTCATGGCTATTCAATAAATTTAAGCTGTATGCGCGCGCTTCTCCATTGACGACAACCCCTAAGACCCACGAATCATCTGCGATGTTAGCTTTATTTGCCGGTACAAATTGTGGATTCGTAATTGCAGCAATACGACCACGAGGGAGAATTCGTTTGAATTCCTTAGGTAAATCGTTATTTTGAGAAAATGCCACAGCAGTAATTATAAAACAAAATGTGAACAAGAGTAGTTTTTGAAATTTGACAAGCATTAGGCCTCCTTTGCATATTAAAAATCTTTAATTTAATTTTGTTTAGAACTATAAACTATAATATAGGTATAAAAATTCCTTTGTGCTATAAAAATGATTAGATTCATTATGCAAATTTATATCAAAATATGAAAAACTTTGTTTCGATTACAATCGTCTAAAATAATAGAAGCGAAATAATCTAATTGGAACACACATTACATAAATGACGGACTTAGAATTAATAAAGAAATTTCTTGATGGAGAAGTGAATGCATTCAACACACTTGTTTGGCGTTGGCAAAAAAGCCTGTACAATTTCATTCTACGCTACGTCGGGGATAGAGAGGAAGCCAAGGACCTATGTCAGAAAACGTTTATTCGAGTTTATCAGAATCTGAGGCGTCTGCGGGATCCCAAAAAATTTTCTTCCTGGATTTATCAAATTGCAATTAACATCTGTCGTGATGAGTTGAAAAGACATGGTCGAAATAACACCTTTTCCTTGGAAAGCTTGCAAGAAAAAAACAACGGTCAAACCAATCAGATTACGGAAATGGTAACAAACCCTACCACAAATCCCGATGTAGCAGTCATTAATCTGGATCTGCGTGATTTACTCCATCGGGCGCTGCGAGAAATTCCCGAAGAACAGCGGTTAGTCATAATTATGAAAGAATATCAAGGATTGAAATTCACAGAAATTGCTGATATTCTGCAAACATCCGTGAATACCGTTAAATCACGGATGTATTACGGACTCAGTGCTCTGAAAAAAGTATTCAATAAATGGAAAATTAATGAGGAGATGTTAAAATATGAAGTGTGAAATATCAAAAGAGAAACTTATTGGGTATTTCTATCAGGACTTGGATTCAGTGGAAATAGCAGACCTCGAAGCGCACCTTACCAAGTGCACGGCCTGTCAAAAAGAATTAGCACAATTAGCTCAAACTACTAAAATCCTCAGCACCTGGCCTGATGAGGAACCGAACTTGAATATGGTATTTGTCCAGGAAAAAACTTCCTATTGGGATTCTCTGATTCCAAATTGGTTGAGAGGCATTGGTTGGCGACGATTTACAGTTGGATTAACTATTAGCTTTGCCTCGATTCTGATTATTCTGGCTCTGTCAAATTTTGAAGCTAAATACACTCAGGGAAACTTTGATGTGAAGTTGAGTTTGCTGCCTCGACCCAGTGCAGAGTTTAGTACATCTTCAGATCCGCTGGCCGCACCGGTAAAGCAACAAGAATTTACTGAGTGGAAACAGCAGTCCATGCAACTCATCCAGGAAATGATCCATACTGCCGAAGCGCGCCAGCGTCGTGAACTCGAACTAGTCTTGGCACAATTTGCAAGGGATATGGATTTACAACGGCGTCAAGACCTGCGATTGGTAGGAAAGGGTTTGGAAGGGTTCCAGTTGTCAAACGAGAACCGTTTTCGCAGGACCAACGAAATCTTGCAGCAGTTGATTAGAGTAGCACAGTATCAGAGCTCTCAACCAAACCCTATTCAAAACAAATGAAGCCAATAATAGCCTCGAGACGTGGACGAAAAGTATATTTTTAGAAAAAACTCGATCAAAAAAACAATAACTTAGATGTTATTAATTCTGCAAATTTGGGGTTTTAGTCCATGTCTCTAGCAAAACTTATTTTTGGAGGATGATAGAAATGCTAAGGAATTTTTTACGACGAGGGATTCGTTGGTCTGGATTAATCATGGGGCCGCTTCTTTTAATAACGCCTCTTGCTTTCGCTCAGACCCCAAGGAATATTAATTGGAGCCGCATGCAGCGGGATCTGGATATCATGGAAAGCGTTTTGAATAAACTACTGGAACCATCCTCACGCGAGTGGGGACTGTGGAAAGGCAAAGCTCGCGGTATTTATTTCGAAGGCTATGGGGTTGTCTTTCAAGTGGATTATAGTGGCAACTATATGTTTTTATTAAGCACCAAAAAATTAGAAGAATCATTACAACAATCCCAAAAGAAACTATTAGAGTTGAATTCTCATCAAAGAGGCGATGAGGTATTGGTTATGAAGGCTAAGAGCGAATCCGAAGAGAAAGCGCCTGAGACCTCTATGACAAAACGAATCGAGGATCTTAAGGAGCGACTCACGGAGTTTTTGGGAAGTTATGCCGATGCCATTGGTCAGTTAAACGATACAGAACGTATCACTGTATTAGTCAGCCTGGGGAATGACAAATCGTTTTACGTTTTTCCTGAACAACTCCTTCGTGTTGGACGAAACCGGATATCGATGCTTGAGGCTACGGTCAAGAAAAGCAACATCATCGCCTATAGACGAGGTCGCATAAATGAAAATGAGTTCCGCAAGCATGTTGTTTTCCATGAGAGAACTCAGGACGACGATATAAAAATGAATATAGAGATCATGGCCGAAATCATGGACAAAGCGTTGAGCAAGAAGTATCACAAAGAATTTGGTGCCGAAGGCAAAAGCCACGGGATCTATTTGGAGGGACTGGGAGTACTTTTTTTCATGAAAGGTGTTCTCAATCGAGAAGGGTTAGCATCGCCCATTCAAATCTATCTTGATGAATATATTAAAGGTCAGGAAATAAAAATAACCCGAAAAGAACGAGAAAAAAGATCCAAGAAGAAAATACACAAGTATCTTGACGAATTTAAGAATGCCTTGGTCGAGGTTGTTGGTGACTACGGTCATACCCTGCGAACCCTTAAGCCAACGGAATATGTGGTGATTGCAGTAGATTTCAAGGATATTTGGAGCTATAGCGAATATGGTCCTACTCGCTTTATTATGAAAGTCCAGAAAAAAGATCTCGACACTTATAACCGAGGTAATCTCAAATTAGATGAATTTAGTAAACAAGTTGAATTCCTTGAGTATTAGCGCCATGCTAATCTATAACGCTCAAGAGAGTCTTAAAATTTAAATTTTGAATTAATACACTCAGCGAAGGATTAACTTTTTAATTGGAGGTTAAAATGCTAAAACTATATAAGTCTCATCGAATTACTAAATCTTTTACATTCGTGTTTCTTTTTGGGGGATTATTGCTTATAGCCTTGAACGCAGGTAATGCCGTAGAAAAAACCCAAAAAGGCTGGCTGGGCGTGAGAGTACAAGAAATGACCCCCTCTCAAAGAGAGGCCTATAAACTTGGAAATCGCTCAGGTCTGCTCATTACCGATGTAGTGGATGACAGTCCTGCTGATGACGCTGGTTTGTGGGAAGAAGACGTAATTGTTGAGTTTGATGGCCAACAAGTTGAAAAAGCTGATGATTTCGCAAGGATGGTGCGCAAGACCGAGCCCAGTACCAAGGTTAAACTGTTAATTATCCGAGACGGCGAAGAAAAGAAAGTGGAAGTCACCCTAAGTAAACGTAGAATTAAACGTCGAAGACCAGTCTATTGGAATGATAACAACATTTTAATTATTGGAGGCAGGCCGCGGCTGGGAGTGCGTGTGCAGGAATTAAATGAAGACCTGGCTCCCTATTTTAAAGTTGAAAAAAATAGCGGAGTGTTGATCTGGGAAGTTAGTGAAGACAGTCCTGCTGAAAAAGCAGGACTTAAAGCCGGTGATGTAATCACCAAAATTGATGACGAGCAAATATCGAATCCAGAAGACCTTATTGAAGCTTTAGATGATTACGAAGAAGGCGACGTTATAACCGTGGAATACGTATGCAAAAGTAAAGTCGAAAAGGTAGAAATAGAACTGGAAGACTCTGACTTCTTTGACCTTCGCATCGGGAGACCGGGTCGTCCACGTATTAGGATTCACCGCTTTGGCCTTGATATTCCTCACGCACCAGAAATAATTATGCACAATTTAAGACGAGACTTCGATGCAATTTAACCATCACGCTATCATGTAACAGGCGCAGAGCATGAAGATAAGAAGTGAACACCTGATGTATAAGTTCACTTCTTATCTTCTTTGACTAACCTCATCTTTGTAAATGGCCTTGAGTTATTTTAACCTAATTAAAATGTGCGATTTTTCTGTCATTCAGGAGGAATCTTTTTAGAATTTTGTTAAAACAAACAAAGATTCCTTCTGAATGACAGGCTAACTCCAACACTTTTTTATAATTAATTATTTTATGAGCAATACAATCTCCCCAAAACAACTAGCTGAAACAGCAACTTTCAAACTCAAAAATTTAGCCAACCCCAAAACAGCCGCACAATCAAGAA
>JBHIAC010000102.1:0-11990 GCA_046758365.1 bacterium | reverse complement strand
TGGGACCTTTACCCACACGTACCTTTCGGTCTAAAGTACTTTCGTTCAAAAATAAAAAGGTACTTCCTAAGAATGACTCTCCCCCTAAATTATATTCAGCTCGGGCCCCTAAGATTGTTTTTTTCTCCAATTGAAAAAGCTGGTTTCGTTCATAGGAAATATCAACATTGGCCGAGGGATTCGTAGCTCTTTCATCTAATATGGTTAAAGTTCCGGAAAAATAATCGATAACATAATCAACATCCCTACGCAACACTTCACCGTTGAGGGTGACCAACTCAGAACCTTCGATTACATTGAACCCTAAGTTGTAGTTGGCGCTTCTGTTTTTGGATTTCACTTGTATATAGAATTTGCTCTGGGCATTGATGACACTTTGATTGGTGGTGTCATAAATTACTGCAGTGCGCTTATCATCTGGTAAAAGTATTGGTTGTTGTTGACCGTTAATAAAAATCCCTTCCGGGTCAAATGGTTTTAAATCTGGGAAATGGATTTCTCCTCTTGCCAGATTTAAGATATTTTGATCCAGATCAATGACACCGTCAGGCTGGGTATTTCCAAGCTGGTCCTTTTTATCCAGGCCAAAAATTTCAAGCCACCATCGGCCTTGACTGTCGGTTTCCTGATCCGGTCCTGAAGAAGGGTTAAAGAATATTTTTATTTCCAGCCCTTCTTGATCAATGTTACGACCACCTAAGGAATAGACGTGTTTCCAGGCGAGGTCCCACGTTCTATTAGAAGGTATTGGATTTCGAGGTTTGATTAGTTTAAGAGTAATGGTCTTAGAAACGGTATCGTTTAGAGAAAAATTAAAATCACCAATGGTTCTGCCATCTGTGGTTTTATAGGCAACCGCAATAATTTCATCATTGGCCACCCGAGTATTCATTCGGATAAAACCTAAATTATTCTCCACATAATATTCGGATTTTTCCAGGCGGATAAAATGACCAACTTCTACTTCACCGGTTTTTACTACGAGAGGCTGAGGAGGATTGGTAGGATCAAATACAGCCCAGGCCTGAAAGCTTTTATCTGGAAATTTTGTGTCGTAGCGGGGCCCTGCTTTATAAACTTCGACGGAGTCTCTCAAAATGGGACTAACCAGGCCAAATATGTGATTTCCATTGTTATCAAAGTGGCGATATTGTTCACGATAGAGTGAATCAAGAAAAAAGTAAGTTTGGTCCAGATAGCGATAATCGGGTAGCTTTTGCGTGCTTTCTTTCGCTCCACCTTTGAGCGAAAGCTTTTGGCTCTCCCCTTTTTCCTGGCTGGCAATGGATGTTATGTTTAGATTACCCAAAGCCATTTCTGTCTTAATTCCAAATAGACCGGAATTTCGGCCGCTAAAAGTCACAAAGCGTGTGGCAGGTAAAGAAAGCGTTATGTTCCCAGCTTCAATTTTTTTGATGATTTCATCATCGTAGCCCTGATAATTAAGACGGACGTTGTTATCAAAATCGAATGCACGCTCACTATCCTGGTCTACATTTACAGTCACCTTGTCGCCGATTTTCCCTGTAACTGTAAATCTCTGGGTTTGCTGCATCTTAAAATTGGTGTTGGCTCCTCGTGTAATTGCTGTTCTAACTTCACTCCGGTCTTCCCGTCGGATTCCCGCTTGAATTCTTATGTCACCTGTTACGGTAAGCCCCACAGTAGACCCTCCAAAAATCTTTTGGAAGGCTCCGCTTTTAATCTTCACTGGAATATCCAAATTAATACCCCCTGAGCCCTTACTCCTTTCAGCCTTCGTAGTAAATTGCCTAACCACATGTATTTGCCAAGTTCTCTCCAAATGCTCTTGCTGTTCCACTTCAAGGTATTGTTCAAAAGTTAGAATGGTGGGTAATTGCACATTGTTCTCAAGTACAGTTTCTCGGACGATAACATAGGAATGCAGTGATTCGATTTCTACTTGATGTTTTACCCTTTTATAAAGCTTTGGTGTTGTGCCAGGAATATAACCACTCATGCAAAGGACAGCAGGTCTTATTCTGTAGTTGGAGAAATTATTAGAAGGAGTTATGGAAGCAACTTTGAAACCGAGGGTATAGGCGGTATTTTCCTTTTCTGAACTAACAGCAGGAGAAATAATGCCCCAAAAAATCGAAAAGCTGAATAAAAATATACTAAAGCTCTTCGATGAACAATATTTGCAAGAATCCATTACCCGTAAGAGACAGTATTACTCAATAAAACAAACGGCTTAAGGCGAAATTATTTTCTGTGCAATTAATTAATCAAAAATAAAAAGACGTTTGTTTAATTAACATCTAAACCCGTAGCAACCTTTCTATACTGCCTCCTGGGAATTATTCATAAAGTAAAATGAGTCAAAAGCTAACCTTCTTTTGAGTTTATGAGTATGTTATTTTTTTTATTGAGTTACCTAAACCTATCAACTTAAGATTAGTATTAAAAAATGAGAAGGTCAGCTTTTTATTTAGTGTTAACAAACGTTTAAAATTAAATAATATAAATAAAAATTGCAAGTAAAAATTATAAAAGCGCTTGATAAAATAAACCTTGATAGTTATATTTTGAATGAGCTATTATGTAGAGCACATTTAACCATACTGAAGAACTATGTCCTGGATTTTGTCAAAATATATTATCCGAGAACACATAGGACCGTTCTTTTTCGGATTTCTTGTAATTATTTTAATTTTTATTTTAAATTTGCTTTTTCGAGAGTTAGGGAGATTTTTAAGCAAAGGTCTTGCACTTAGTGTCATTCTTGAATTTTTGTTTTTGAATTTAGCCTGGATGATTGCCTTGGCCGTGCCCATGGCAGTTCTCACGGCTACTTTGATGGCTTTTGGTCGTCTTTCAGCAGATAATGAAATCACGGCTATTAAAGCGGGTGGTATAAGCCTTTACCAAATACTGCCACCCGTTATAATTGTATCGACACTTTTAGCTTTAGCCTTAATTTGGTTCAATAACCATGTCTTACCCGATTTCAATCACCGTGCCCGTCTTTTGGCTATGGATATCGCGAGAAAAAAACCGATGATTAATCTTGAGTCAGGAGTTGTTTATTCAGATATTCCTAATTATAATCTTTTAGTCCAGAAGATTAAAGAGAAAGGCGCGAAATCCTATGTAGAAGAAATTATCATCGATGACCAAACAGATCCCAAGGCCATCAATACAATTATGGCCAAACGAGGAGAAATTTTTCTCCACCAGGATACCGGGCTTCTTGAAATTACTCTATTTGATGGCGAGATGCAGGAAGTTAACATCCAGGAACCTGGCTCGTTTAAAAGATTAAAGTTTCCGAAACATATGATTAAGATTCCCATGGCTGAAGTAATTTTGAAACGTACGCAATCAGAATATCGAGGAGATAGAGAAAAAAGCGCGGCCGTAATGTTGGCGGATATTCGGACTAACCGAAAAAGAAAGGTAGAAGTTGAACAAAAACTTAATAAGAAAATAATAAAGCAATTGTCAAAATATGTGCCGCTTAATCTTGAATTGTATAATCTATTGGTGCAATCTAATGATTGGAAGGAAATAGGTGACAGGTTTCTGCAGCTACAACCTTTACAAAATTTAAGTAGTAAAAACTCAAATTTAGCGTTCCAGCGGAATCTTAATAGAATTCTGCTGGAACATCAACAATTTCTGCGTACCATTAGATCCGATTTTAATATGATAAATTTCTATGAAAAAGAAATTAATAGATATCGGGTTGAAGTTCACAAGAAATATTCCATTCCTGCCGCCTGCATCGTGTTTGTTCTCATTGGTGCTCCACTTGGCATTATGACTCGTCAGGGCAGCCTGGGCGCTGGAGCAGGTATTAGTTTAGGATTTTTTCTTCTGTACTGGATTTGTTTGATCGGAGGCGAACTTTTGGCAGATAGACGAATTATCTCTCCATTTGTAGCCATGTGGAGCCCGAACATATTGGTCGGTATAGGGGGTATTCTATTAGTCCTTTACTCTATTCGTGAAACTACCTTTATTCGCTTTAATGCCCTTTTAAATTTTATCACCAAATGGCGGAAAAATAAATAAATATGATTACCCCTTCTGTTAACTCTATGAAAATCTTAGACCGCTACATTTTACGCCGCTTTATTATGATTTTAGGTTTTGCTTTATTGACTTTCCTTTTGATTTTTATTATAGTGGACTTGATTGGTAATCTTGATAAGTTTATTGACAAAAAGGTGCCGAAGTTAATCATTTTAGAGTATTACGCCTTTTATATTCCATTTATATTGGTTTTGGTCCTACCTGTTGCCATGCTTTTGGCCAGCTTATTCAGCATGGGTCAAATGGCCAGATATAACGAATTAACAGCCATAAAATCGGTTGGAATTTCTTTGAATATAATATTATTGCCTCTATTGATTTTTAGTATCTTTGTGAGTTTGTCTGCATTAATTTTTGGTGAAAAAATTGTTCCGCCAGCGAATCAGAGCAGAACAAATATTAAAAATGAATACATGGATTCGATTAATAAACGCATCCACACAAAAATCACCAATATTTTCCTGCGTGAAAAAGATAATCGCAGAATATTTATCGGCTACTACGACAGCCACGATAAAACAGCGCACAAAGTTAGTGTCCAAAAATATAATGACAACCAGATAGTTGAAAGGGTAGATGCACCGAAGATGAAATGGGAAGATAGCACCTGGGTCTTACTAAACGGGTACAGGCGTTCATTTTCAGGTGTGAATGAAAAAGCCAGCCCTTTCAAAATATTGAGGGACTCTAGTTTCGATTTTAACCCTGAACAGTTGGCCGAATCCCAAAAAGCTCCAGAAGATATGTCTTATGGAGAGTTAGAAACATTTATTAGGGAAGTTATTAGGAACGGTGGTAATCCGAACCGTTGGTTAGTCGATTTGCATTTAAAAATCTCGATCCCGTTTGCCAATTTCATCATGGTGTTGTTTGGGGCTCCATTAGCTTCAAACAAGAAAAGAAGCGGCGCCATTGTTGGCTTTATAGTCAGTTTGGTGATATGCTTCTTTTATTTTGGATTTGTCAAATTTACGCAAACTTTGGGGCATAACGGGGGACTATCGCCTTGGTTAGCCGCATGGTTAGCCAATGGATTTTTTTTGATATCGGGGATTATTTTGTTGGCTTTCTCCCACAAGTAATTCTTAGCCCAGGACTTCGGATTTACGGAAATTATCGGATGAATAGATTATTCAAATCCGATGATTTCTGATTATCCCCAACCGATAGATGAATTCAACGGATTTTTTGCCATGTGAGTTTTTGATCCGGGTGGGATACGAGTCCGAATAAGGTTTTCACCGAAATTTTGCAGTTGCTGCCACGCAAGCGTTAGGTAATACTATAGTCTGAACATCCACCCAAATGCAGCTCCTAAGCCTCTACCAGAAAATATTCCTCCTTTGCTACTAATAGCAAAGTCCAGTGAGAAAATGGAAAGCTCTAATGAAAAGCCTGCTGAAGAACAAAATCCATTTTTGCCACCAAAAGAAAATCCTGTACGCAGGGGAAGAAAAGAAATGAAACGGAATTCCGTACCCAAGGCAATTTTAGGATTCGTTGAAACGCCCGCGGCCCTGGTCAAACCTTGAACATAATCCACCGCGAACGTGATTCTGTCTGTCGTTTGTGCAACCCCGATACGCAATTCGGGTGGTAGTGATTTACTAAAAGGGCTGATCTGAATCGTTTCATCTGAATCTACAAACACAGAATCAAAGTCTGATTCCTCAACTTGTTCTGCGGTGAGAGAATCTGTGGTAAAAGTATAAATAAAACGTTTGGTTTCGGAGTTCCAATTTAAGTAATTCAGGAAATTCCTTATTCCGAAGCTGACTGTCCATTTTTCATTTAATAATATAGCCGCGGCGCCAAAATCAATACTGAGGCCGCTTCCTCCACGAGCGTAATCAATGACCACCTGTCCGCTGCCATGTATTCCATTTATCTCAGTAGTCATAGTACTATTTGCTTCGACTACCTTGGCATAACCGAATCCGCGTAAGTAGCTTAATGAAGCTCCTATGGCGAATTGTTTAAAAGCTGGAATAGTAATAGGGAAACCGGCTGAAATTCCAAAACTTGAAGCAGCCCACCCTTCACCTTCTGTGGCTGTCACATTATAAACCCGATTTAATTCATTACCATTTAAAATTAGATCCACAATATCCTTGGACAAAGTAAAATCAGAGGCCGCCATTCCGGCTGCGGCAAATGCAAAAGAACCAAAAGACAAACCTAAGGCTTGTATCTCAGTATCAAAATCGACACGAAGACCTTGAGGAGGAATGCTAGCCAATATTGCTTGTTTGTCTTCCGGGGCCAGGTAGTTGCCATTGTAAAGATTATATTGTTGTTTGTTAAAGCTATTGTTATGAAAACCTAAACCGACAGAAATTAAATTTAGTTGGTATACATTTTTGCCCGAAAGTACCAAATTAGCTGGATTCCATCTGGGAGCTTCGACCCCGCGCGCCACGGCCATATAGGCTCCTCCCATAGCCACACTCCTGGGATTAGAAATTCCTGATTGTGCCTGAAGTGCAGGGCTCATGAAAGCAACTACCAGAATCAAAAAGACAGTTGAGAGTATTTTAGATGTTGCAATCAGATATTTCATGGTAATTCTTTCCTCAATCTTGTTTTGGATTTATTTTGATATTAATTTTACCGTACGATTTAACTTCGAGGTAGTCTGTGGCACGAACACGTATAAACTCATCATTGGTACCTTCTAACAGAATACGGAGACCCACATAAAGGGGAGACTTCAAAAAAGTACGCATATCGTCTTCGGTTAAATTCAGATTTATTTCAGAGTTCTTGGCCGTGCTCACAAAGCCAAAGGAATCACGAGAAGCCGCATCTACCCCGATGGGTCCAATTCTAAGAATAGGATTTTGATAAATGGTAGAATCGTTCTGGGCAAAAACAAATTCCACCGAAGCGCCCAAAGGAAGATGATTTTTTACTTCAGCATAGAATTTTCCAGAAGACAAATTTTTATCAATATCCTCCTTGGTATCCTCATCAATATCCACTCCATTGACATCGGACTCGATGGTTTGGGGAGGCAGTTTCAAGGCCAGGGGGGCGCTAATTTTAACTGTTCCATTTACAAAGTCATTTTTCGAAACCGTGCCCACCCAGGTGTCATCTCCAATATTGACTTGACCGAATACACGGATGAAATTTGGTAATATGCTGATGAAATCTTTTATGTTGCTATTTTGCTGGTCTAATACGATTACCGATGTCACCGGAATGCTGGGCTGTATGGCTGGTTGAATGTCTCCTTTTACATCAAGTTCAACCACTTTACCAGTTTCATTCTGGCCTTCAATTTTTAAATCTGTTTTCGCTGGAAAGTTAATTCCATTGTTTATGTGAAGTTCCATACAGGCTGTTTCTAAGTAAATGCTGTCTAATTCAGCCGGAATATCAAATTCTATATCATTTTGATTTACCTCGATTTTTCTACTGCCTACTTTACCAGAAAACTGAGAAAACTGAATGTTAGATAAAATTATATTGGCGTTAACAAAATCAGTACTTTTGACTAAAACCATATTATTTCCAGTATCGACCGTTTTTATGGACCAGAAAAACTTAATTGTTTGTAGGCCAAATTCTTCGAATTGTGGTTGGAGCGTATGATTAATTAAATCAATTGAAAAGTCAGTAGTTGTATTTTTATATATCGGAATAGAATCAATCAAAGCCTTGCCAGAGGGGGAAATGAAATCCGGAAGCTCATAATATAACATAGCGTCCAGCGGTAGACTTCCTGCTAAAGAGAACTGAATTTCACCTGCCTCAATCACCGCTTCCTGAACTACGAGCGAATCGGTTATTGTAACATGGTCTTGTCTCGAGACAGTTTGGCTTGGTACTTGAGCCAGGGCTTCGGAAACCAGAAGTTCGCTTATTATAGCTGTAATCTCAAAGCTACTATTTTTATCTACATAAACTAATTTCCCCTGGCTACCAGGAGAGTCGCCTGAGAATCTAAGGGATAGGGCATTGGGCATCTTTTTCTGTTGTAAACTTAGCTGAAAGTAGGTTGTATCGCCAGGTAACACTTGTACAGAGCGTGTGATTGAGGATATCAGGGTATCTGCGAAGGTATTCCAGATTTCGAGATTTAAGGGACTTCCAAGCGGCACAGCAAGGTTATTTATTACTTCCAGTGTAACACTTCCGGTATTAATGTTCACATAGGAAAAATTTTCATAAGAATTTAAAGGTCTTCTATCTGTTGAAAAACTAAATGGTGGTACTACAGTTGTTGTTCCATGAAAGGTTTCTGCCTGCGAAAAGATTTCCCATAATGCCATATTCATTGATTCAGAGCCCGGCGAGGCAATAGTGAAAAGCCCTAGTTCTGATGAGAAATTTTCTTGCATTTGTTCCAAATTTAATTGATCTCTTACATAATAAGTATCCAGTTCAGATTCAAATTCCAAGGCAAGTAATCCAGTACTATCCACACTCAAGATAGATTCATCCTCAGCAATTTCAGCCATAGTATAAACTTTACTGATTAAGGGGATGGTGACATCGACATCCCAAGAAGGTGCACTTGGCTTTTTAAATGAACAATGAATCACATTGAAAATCAAAAAAATCAAAATTACTAGATATACTGAAGAGATAGCCATCCAATGGTTATCATCAAACCATTTCTTAATTTGGACAAAGTTGTTGCGCATTTCTCACCCCATACGGTAAGGTTTCTGAATAATATGAAAAAAGTTTATTATACTCTAAAATCGACAGCTTGAGGACGAATCTTTAGTATTGTTCATGAAATCGTCATAACGTTCCGGGTTGAATGCTCTCGCTGGTATGTGTTGGTTATGAGAAAGGGGGGCTTAGGTATAAGGGTATAAGGTATAAGGAGATTAAGGGAGGAGGTGAAGGGATGAAATAAAAAAGCCTCATTCTTAAAATAACATGAGGCTTGATTTGTAAACAGGAGAAAATATAACTTTGGAATGATCAAGTACCCATTTCCCAGGATTCAAGATAGTATTTTTGTTCATTTGTTAACTTATCGATTGTGACCTCCATGGATTTGAGCTTAAGCGTCGCTACCCAATCTTCGATTTCAGTTGGAACCGTGTAAACATGAGGACCTAATTTGCCTTCATTCTTAATCACAAATTCTGTGGCAAGGGCTTGCGTGGCAAAGCTCATGTCCATAACAGACGCGGGATGCCCTTCTGCTGCAGCTAAATTAATGAGTCGGCCTTCCCCTAAAAGATTTATGCGGCGTCCGTCTGCAAGAATGTACTGGTCTATAAAATTTCTGACGTCTTTTCTGACCTCTTTTGACAATTCCGTCAAAGCCTCAATATCAATTTCCACGTTGAAGTGGCCAGAGTTAGCAACGATGGCGCCGTCTTTCATTTCAGTAAAATGCTCTTTTCTAATCACATGGATGTCGCCGGTTAAAGTGATAAATAGGTCCCCAATTTTAGCGGCTTCTTTCATGGACATAACCCGAAATCCATCCATGACCGCTTCCAGGGCGCGAATAGGATTTACTTCAGTTACAATCACGTTGGCTCCCATTCCCTTAGCGCGCATCGAAACCCCCTTACCACACCAACCATAGCCGGCGATAACCACGTTTTTCCCTGCCAGTAGAATATCCGTCGCCCGAATAATGCCATCGATGGTGGATTGTCCTGTACCATAACGGTTGTCAAATAAATTTTTTGTCACCGCGTCATTTACAGCAATCACGGGAAATTTCAAAGCCTCATCCCGTTCCATGGCTCTCAACCGAATGACGCCAGTGGTGGTCTCTTCCATACTGCCTAAAACATGCTTTACCATCTCTGGATATTCAGAATGGATTGTGGACACTAAATCGGCGCCATCATCCATCGTGACCACAGGTTGATGTTCGATGGCGGCTTTTATATGTTGGTAGTAGGTTTCATTGTCCTCGCCTTTTATGGCAAATACCGAAATTTCATAGTCCTTAACCAAAGATGCGGCCACATCATCCTGAGTAGAAAGAGGATTAGAAGCACACAAAACTATATCTGCTCCACCAGCTTGTAAAGCACGCGCTAAATTGGCTGTTTCAGCAGTTATGTGGAGACAGGCAGACATTTTGTGCCCTTCTAAAGGTTTCTCCTTGGTAAATCGCTCTCGAACTTGCTTGAGAACCGGCATATCATTGTCAGCCCATTCTATTCTCTTTTTTCCTTCTTGAGCTAAATTCATGTCTTTGATATCGTACTTCACTATCTCTCCTTCATTTTTTTAAAGGTCAGAAAAATGTATAGGTAAAAAAAATTATCCCCTACCCAAGTCTTTTGCTTTGTCCGTCTTTTCCCAGGTAAAACCATTTTCTTCTCTACCAAAATGGCCATAGACGGCAGTTGCCTTGTAAATAGGTTTGCGCAAATCCAGCATTTCCATAATTCCTCTCGGAGTTAACTCGAAATGTTTTGGAACGAGCCTTGCAATCTCTTGATCTGGCATGTTCCCGGTACCAAATGTGACTACGTTTATAGAAACTGGCTGAGCTACTCCGATTGCATAAGCCAACTGGATTTCGCATTTTTCTGCTAAACCTGCAGCTACAATATTCTTGGCCACATAGCGGGCGGCATAAGAAGCGGAACGGTCCACTTTGGTTGGGTCCTTACCAGAAAATGCTCCACCGCCGTGTCGACTGTAACCGCCATAGGTGTCAACGATTATTTTACGTCCGGTCAAACCTGTATCTCCGTGCGGCCCCCCGACCACAAATCGGCCGGTGGGATTTACGTGGAAAACGATTTGACTTTCATCAATGAAATCTTTGGGAATCACAGGTCTTATCACCTTTTCGATTACATCTTCCCGAATTGTTTCCTGGCTGACATCAGGCTCGTGCTGGGTAGAAATGACAACCGTGTCAACACTCAAAGGCTTGCCATCGATGTAATGCACAGTGACTTGAGATTTACCATCAGGCCGAATATACGGTAAAACACCTTTTTTCCGGACATCCGCCAATCGCCTGGTTAGCCTATGAGCCAATATAATGGGTAACGGCATAAGTTCTTTGGTCTCATTAATGGCAAACCCAAACATCATACCTTGGTCGCCGGCCCCGTCTTTGTCCACTCCTAAGGCAATGTCAGGGGATTGCTGTTGAATGGTATTTATCACAGCACAGGTTAAATAATCGAATCCATAGCTTGCATCGGTGTAGCCAATTTCTTTGATGGTTCCACGCACCAAGCTTGGAATATCTACGTAAGTTTTTGTGGTTATTTCTCCTCCTACAATAACCAATCCTGTGGTAACATAGGTCTCACACGCTACTCGGCCGTATGGGTCTTTTTCATAGATGGCGTCTAAGACAGCATCTGAAATCTGATCTGCAATTTTGTCCGGGTGTCCTTCAGTTACAGATTCAGAAGTAAATAACATGGAGGACATAGATTTACTCCTTTCAATAGCCTTGTGAATTTAAATATGATTCAATTTCTTTTATGAATTTTTTAGCATCATCTAATATCAATGTTTTTAACTGATCTTCTTTCACAATCGTATACCCTCACTTTCAATTTTTTGCAGTATTGGATTAGCTCCTAATGGTCCTTCTTCTAAATTTTTTCTTGTAGCAACAAAAGTAGTTATAACACGATCCATTTCAAAACCTACATCACAAGCAATTTCTGAAATTTGCTGTCATTGGTTTGATGTTACTTGCTCCACTTCTATGAATACATCTAAATCTGATTCATCTGAAGCATCTCCTCTAGCACGTGATCCAAAGATTTTGAAATCAAGAATAGGTATTACTTTTGTTAATCTGTTTTTTAATTCCTGTGCTATGTCTTTATCAATTTTTGAAAGCATATATAGCCTCGTTGTTTATTTACTCTATGTGCCTAACATATTATTTTATGGTTCGGAAATGACATAATTTAATTCAATTCAGGTAATGATTCAAGAATTTTCTCATGCAATTCGAGATT
>JBHIAC010000101.1:0-12137 GCA_046758365.1 bacterium | reverse complement strand
CACCCGATCAAGCTGAAGCTGTTTGTGGGCAGTGTGACGACCATTCGCGGGAATCCATCAGTAAATTAGGCACGAGATTCCCGATAAAATCACTCGGGAATGACGATTTCGGTTCGATTTAGATGATTTTGTTAAAATTTACAATAGTCTTGTTACTAATAAAATTTCTTGTAAAAAAAACAAAAATTTGATTGACAATACTATAAATATCTTTCTAACTTAACATAATTAAGGAGGATTGTAATGAAAAAAATAATCTTGACTTTGTTTCTCAGTGTAATTGCTTTAACAACGTGTTTTTCAAAAGAAAGAAATACCTTAGCTCCAAATTTCAAAGGCATTACTTCGAAAGGTGATGCTATTAAGCTTTCTGATTTTAAAGGAAAAGTAATCTTACTAGATTTTTGGGCAAGCTGGTGTAGACCTTGTCAGAAAGAATTTCCCTTTCTTATCGACCTTTATAATGAAAATAAAGAAAAGGACTTTATCATTCTTACAATAAATTTAGACGAACAAATAGTAAACATGAACAAGTTTTTATCAAAACTTGAACGCGAAGTCCCTTTAACAATAATCGTTGATAAAGATGGTAAAATCCCTCTAATATATGAAGTAGAAGCAATGCCGACGACTATATTTATAGATAAAAAAGGCGTCATCCGTTATCGACACACTGGGTTTAAAGAATCCCATAAACTCAAATATAAAAATGAATTAAATAATTTATTAACAGAAAAATAATGGAGTAGATTGCTATGAAATGGAGAATACTTATCTTGCTGCCTTTTTTGATTGTTCTGACAAGCTGCGCAGCAGTCCAACCCTGGCAAAGGGGGGAGCTATCGGATCCCATGATGATATTTGATGAAAATCCGATAGACACAGGTATTAATGAACATCATCTTGATTATCGAGAAGGATCCGTTGGAGGAACTGGTGCGCAAAGCGGAGGATGCGGATGTGGTTAAAAAGTTTGAATTAATCACATTCTTTTTTGCATTTATCTCCACCGTAGTATATTCTCAGGATTTGCCCGAAGAAGAAATACAGGTAAATCTTAATTCCTACTTCGATAATTTTAATGTAAAGATAGTATATCCATCAATATCTTTTACTAAAAAATTAACTGATTCGTCAACTGTAAATGTGCGATATCTGGTGGATGTCATAAGTGCAGCTTCAATGAAAAGCCATTTCGATGTCGATGGGATAACCTCGGCTACGGATAAAGATGATGGTGGTGGAGATAACATTCCTGATGAAGTAAGGCATGAATTTGGCGTCGGGCTTTCACAATTAATAAATAGTGGAACGCTCTCAGCAAATGCTTTGTACAGCAAAGAACATGATTACACATCTTTGACTTTTGCAGGGACCTATTCTTTCCCATTTGCAAAAAAGAATACTGTCTTGCAACTTGGAATTGTGAGGAGTTGGGATAAAGTTTACCCTCAAATAAGAGACTGGAAAAAAGATAAAGATGTGTATACCTTCAGTTTGAATTTGACGCAAATCTTAAGTAAAAGAATGATATCGCAAGCAATTTTTTCATACAATCATTCTAAAGGCTTTCTCTCTGATTCCTATCAGGTCGTTCAGATAATTCAGGAAAACGAAGTTATGAATTATGAACCAATTCATCCTGACAAAAGAATCCGAAAAGCTGTAGGTTTAAGGTTGAATTATAAAATTGAGCGTAATTCTGCTTTACAAATTGGATTCAGATATTATTGGGATAACTGGGAGATCAATTCTTTTACAACTTCTATTTCATTTCAACAACATTTAAGTGAAGTGACTACGTTTGGTTTTGGGATAAGGAACTATTTTCAAAGTAGGGCCTACTTCTTCAAAGAAATATATGAAGAGCCTGAAAATTTAATGACGGTTGATAGTAAATTAGATGAAGGTTTTTCAAATGAATATCAATTCAAATTAAGTATAAATGGCGGACATTTTAAAGGGATACCATTCCTGTCTGATGAAAATATCCAGCTAAACATGCATCTAAATTTCTATCACAGACATACTGCGACTCCAAATTGGCATAGCAGAACTAAAGAACTCTATGCTTATATTCTTAGCTTTGGAATTCGTTATCGTTTTTAAATAAACAAACAAATTATAAACATGAAAGGAATAAATAGTTATGGATCGACGGAATTTCATTAAGCAATGTACACTAATTGTATCTGGATTTACAGTTTCAAAAGGTGTCACTCTATTGCCAAACAGTTTATTTGCAAAAGATATTGCTTTAAGCAATTTCAGCCTAAATTTAATCACAAATAATCCTGACAAAGCAGTTTTAAAAGTTGAGGATTTAATAAAGAATTCAAATTTGAAACATAAAAATGTCAAATTTATGGATTATACAATTTCGGGTAACCATATTGGAGATATTGTTCTAATAAGGGATAATAACTTGATTGATTTTAGAGTGGCGAATGATGAGTTATCGAAAAATGTTCTGGAAATCTCAAAAGAGCTTGGTTTTCCGAAAAATTTGGAAAATCCAGTCTTTATGAAATTCTTTACAGAAAATCCTTTACTGACCCCTAAATATATAAAAGTTTTTCACGAAAATATCTTGATCAAGCAGTTTGAAATGGATGCTGATATAGATTCTTATGCCATAAAAGGTTCAAAGGGGTATGTTACTATCTCTATTAAAAATAAGAACGTAAACGTAATTTCTTCCTCATGTAAACATAAAACTTGTATAAAAATGGGAAGCATAAATAAACCAGGACAAAATCTTGTGTGTATTCCCAACCAGATTAGAGTTTCTATTGATGGTGATAATGAATATAAAATTGACAGCCTTTCCTACTAAAATATCCAAATATATTTTTTGCCTCTTATTTCTGAGCCAAGGTTATTTGTATGCTCAAACAGCAGAACCTTTATTTGAAGTATCAGCCACAAAATATTTGCTTGGAACTGAGGTCGATATAGCAGCGGTACATTCTAACATAAATGTCTGTAAAAAAGCTTTGTATTATGCTTTCCAAGAAATTGAGAGAATCGAAAATCTATTAAGTTGTCATTTAAAAGATAGTGAAATTTCAAAAATAAATAATAAGGCAAGCATAGAACCTGTAAAAGTGAGTAACGAAACTTTTTCTATTATCAAGAAATCGATAGCTTATTCTAAAAAATTTGACGGCCTTTTTGATATTTCCATAGGCCCAATAACCGAGTTATGGGGATTTAACGATGATATGAAAATCACGATCCCCCAAAAAGAAAAATTAATTTCTCTGTTGAAATTGATTGATTATAAAAATATAATTTTAAACAACAAGGATACAACGGTCTTGTTTGGGGCTAAAGGAATGAAATTAGATCTTGGGGGAATAGCCAAAGGATATGCAATAGACAGAGCCGTTGATGTTTTAAAACAGAAAGGAATAAAACATTTTTTGATAAATGCGGGTGGAGATATTTACGCTGCTGGTGTAAAAAGTAAGAATAAAAAATGGGCCATTGGAGTAAAACATCCTAGAAAGCCTCATACTTTATTAGCAAAATTTGAACTAAGTGATTTTGCTGTGGCTACCAGTGGGGATTATGAGAGATACGCGGATATAGATGGGATACGTTATCACCATATAATCAATCCAAAAACTGGCTACCCTTCGAATTTATGTCAGAGCGTAACCGTATTAGCCTCTACGGCAGAAGAAGCTGATGTTTGGGCAACCTACTTGTTTATTATGGGTTATAATAATTACATGAATAGTGTTGCTGATTCTACCGTAGCATCAATTATTATAGATTCTTCTGGAAATATTAATTACGATAATTCTCTAGAAAGAGATTTTATGTTAACTTTTATAGAATGAATCCAACCATCAAATTTCTTCACAAATAAACTTGACAAACCGCCTATCTTTGAGTATATTTAAATCAAATAACTAACCATTACACAACTCGATTTAAGCCACTGATCACGATAGATATCTTTTAGAATATTTATAGTCTTTATTATCGTTTAGAATAAGGAGTTAAATATTATGAAAAATATTAAATTCAGGGTAAGAATATTTTTCCTCTTTTTTAGCCTTCTTTTTTTATCACTTCAGGCCATTGCTCAAGATAGTAATATTTTATATCCCATTGAAGAAATTGAGCAAAGACTCATATACGAACCCTTCGATATTATCAGATTTCGAGATTCGCGATTTGAAGGTGATATCACAAAAAGGGTGATCCTGAAGTACCATGATACCATGATACAGGTCAAATGGAAAAGATCAGCAAGGGGTGGCCGAGCGCCCAATAATGAGCCGCGTTATGAAATTGCTGCATATAAACTGCAGAAGCTTTTCTTAGATCCAGAAGATTATGTGGTTCCACCCACTGTAGGACGATGTATGCCAGTAGGGCAATATCGCAAACTTGAACCTGGGATTGATCCAACATTTAAAAAAACATCTGATGTAGTTTTTGTACTCCAATATTGGCTAGAAAATGTGACCAGTAAAAACATTTATGATAAAAAACGTTTTGCATCGGATACATCTTACGCCAGACACTTAGGGAATATGAACATCTTCTCTTATCTTATCAAACACAGTGATTCTAATATAGGGAATTTTTTAATTTCAACCGATCCCACCAATCCACGGGTTTTTGCTGTGGATAATGGCTTAGCATTTGGAAATTTGGAAAGTACTAGAGGGTATGAATGGCGGGATATCAGATTAAAACGTTTGCCAAAAGAAACTATTGATCGTTTAAGAGGAATTCAGCTCGAGGATTTAGAAAGGACTTTGGGAGTGGTCGCCCAATTTGAAATGAAGGATGGCTATTTGGTTCCCGTAGAGGCCACTCAGAATCTCAATAAAGGAAAAGGGGTACGTCAATCAAATGGAATAATACAGTTTGGTCTTACATCAAAAGAGATTAAAGAAGTATACAAAAGATTAAATAAAATATTAAAACGTATTGATAAAGGAAAAATCAAAACGTTTTAAATTATACTCAAAGAATAAATCATGACTATATTAAAAAGCATCAGATTGTTAAGTAATCGAATTCCATTACTTTTTACAGTAATTACTGTAATTCATATTTTCTATATTTTTTCTTCAGGAAATTTAACCGGAATAGAATTAGAGTCAGGGATTGTTTCAAGTTATAATCATATTAAATCCCAAAATACAAGAAAATATAATTTGAATGGGGAATATGGTTTGTGGGTTCAAGAAAGGAATAACCAAATAGTAGTTAACTGGATTACCCAGGAACCTGATTCAGGATATTTGAAAGTATTTAATAATGATAATCTCCATTATGATTTTACCACGCCCGTATCTCGATCCCACAGCATTGCTTTTGAAAAGTTAAATTACGAGTCTTTAGTTCTTCAATACGGCAGCTTAAAAAATGATTTTGATAAACATGTCACGACTATATATTTAAATTTCTCAGAGCATGAACGAAATTACATATTCAATAAAGTTGATTCAATTTATGTCATTGGAGATGTTCACGGAGAGTACAATAACCTGCTTCAATTGCTTACCAATGGAAAAATCATTGATTCAAACTTAAAGTGGATAGCAAATCGAAAACATTTGGTTTTTTTAGGTGATATTTTTGATAGGGGGCATGATGTGACAAAGACCTTATGGTTTCTTTACCATTTGGAAAAACAGGCTAAAAAATATGGTGGGTATGTTCATGTAGTACTGGGTAATCATGAGATCATGACTCTCTGTAATGATCTGAGGTATCTTTCAGGGAAAGAAAATCTAATCGCCAAATTACACAATATCGAATATTCTAAAATGTTTGACATCCAGCATTCTATTTTAGGTAAATGGCTTGCAGCAAAACCAGGCATTTTAAGAATAAACAACATTTTATTTGCTCATGGTGGTGTGACACCTGATTATATTAAATATTTTAATGATTCAATCGAATCATTTAATGATTCGTTATACGCTTATTTACATGCAGATTTATTTAAATATTTACTGGCAGATTCATTAACCATAGCTTCATTATCACTAACAAAAGTTGATTCTCTACAAATAACAAGAATGCTATATTTCTTATTTGCAGAAAAGAGTGTTTTTTGGCACAGAGGCTATGTGCTGACAGACACTCTGAAGAGTGATTTAGAGAAAGTTCTTAAAAAATTTAAAAGTAAACTTCATGTGGTTGCACACACAGCCTTAAAAACCATTCAGGAATTTTATGATGGAAAAATAATTGGTGTTGATCTGCGGAGGCCAGCCACCGAAATGCTTCTTTTGGCTCGAAAGAAAAAGAAAAAATACGATAAAATTAGATATAAAATAAATGGAATCTCAGAAACTTTAAGAAAAATTCAAGATAACCAATAATTTTAACCGGGTAGAAAAAATGAAAGAATTCTCTAACTGTCCAATGAAAACTAAGTCTATTGCATTTGCTATTTTTATTTTGTTAATCGTATTACCCATTACCAAAATATTATTTGCACATGATAATGGTCAGAGAGAAAAGGCAAAGAAAAAGACAGAACGCAATTTAAGCTCTTTACGTTCCCAGATTGGATTTCAGGCTAATACGCAATTCTCTGATAAAGAACGGCAAGTTTTAGATGGAGTTATCGTTGTAAAATTTAGAGAACAAGTAAATATTGCAAATAAGTCTTTTAGCTCAATAGATAAAAAATTAAATAAGCATAATGTTTATGCTATCAAAAAAGCTCTTCCATTTCTGGATCATTCAACTAAGAAAATGGCTAAAGATTTGCGCAGGATTTATTACTTTAATTACAGTAGTGGAGAAAATCCAAAAGAAGTGGCTATGGATTTTGCCATTGATCCTAACATTGAATATGCCGAGCCTAAATACCTATATAAACTGAATGCTACACCAAACGATTCGTTTTTTACTACCATGCTACAATTTACAGTTGTTGACGCACCAGATGCTTGGGATATCATAAAGGGAGATTCTGGAAACGTGGTTATTGCAATAGTTGACGGGGGTACAGATTGGGAGCACGAGGATTTGATTGCAAATATTTGGAACAACAGCGAAGAAATACCAGATAATGGACTTGATGATGATGATAACGGCTTTATAGATGATGTCCATGGGTGGAATTTTGCAAATAATTCAAACAATCCTAAAGGCCTCACTCACCAAACTACTCTTGGCCAGCATGG
This sequence comes from bacterium, assembly GCA_046758365.1. GTDB lineage: Bacteria > Zhuqueibacterota > Zhuqueibacteria > Oceanimicrobiales > Oceanimicrobiaceae > JBHIAC01. The sequence goes on along the minus strand of JBHIAC010000101.1, from coordinate 4,965 downwards.
AACGCATACCGCAGGAATTGCGTGTGCGGTAACCGATAACAAAATTGGAGTCGCCAGCATAAGTTGGAACTGCACGCTTATGCCAATTAATGCCGCGTTTCCGCAAGGGGATGAATTTATAGCTTTCTTCTTTGAAGGCCTTGCCTATGCCGCCGATAACGGTGCTGACATAATAAGCTTAAGTTTAGGAGGCCCGGGGCCTCCCTCATTATTTGAAAATGATGTGATAAATTTTGCTTTTGAAAATGGCTCTCTTGTTGTCGCTGCCGCTGGAAATGATGGTTCCAATAATGATATTACACCCCATTTCCCCTCAAATTATAATCACGTTCTTGCGGTTGGCGCAACAACTAATACCGATCGCAAAGCAGGCTTTTCAAATTACGGTGTAACCGTAGATGTCTTTGCACCAGGGGTCGGCATAAATAGCACACAGCCGGATAACCAGTATAGCGGAAATACCTGGCAAGGAACTTCAATGTCTACCCCATTTGTAGCCGGAATTGCCGGGCTGGTGAAAACGCTGCATCCAGATTGGACTGTTGACCAAATTAGAGAACAGGTAAGAGTGACGGCTGAAAATATAGATTCTAGAAATCCATCACTTTCCGGCCTTCTTGGAAAGGGCCGGGTCAATGCATTTCAGGCCTTAACTTTATCGGACCTTCCAGCGATTCGGATTGTAGAATCTTCATTTACAGTAAGCGGAGATGATGAAAGAATTGACGTTGGTGAGACCGTTGACCTTACCGTACGATTTACAAACTATCTTGAAAATGCTTCAAACGTTTCTATTACTATAACATCTGACGATCCCAATATAACTCTTTCGAATGCGATTAGTAATTTTTCAACTTTAAATACTAACGACACTTTAACGGTCAATTTTCAGTTCAATCTTCTAAATACAGTTAATGAAGGACACGTACTGAGATTTATCACAGATATTTCAGCAGATAATTATAGCGACCGAGATTTCTTCCTGATTGTAGCCAATCCGCCTCAATTTACAAATCATGACACAGGAACCTTGCAAACCTCAATCACAACACAAGGTAACATTGGATTTATTGGATTCGCTGAGGAATCCCCAGGCGTTGGCTTTGTATTTGATGGCTCCAATTTTCTCTTTGAAGGCGGCTTGATGCTAGGAACCGGCCCCACCACGGTTTCTGATTGTATTCGAGGTGCGGATGGCTCCACACAGGATGATGATTTTAGACCCGTTTCAATTTTGTCCGTTGTCTCGCCAGGAGAGTTTGCAGACCAAGAAGGTTTAGTTCTGCTTGAAGATTCACTTGCTTCAAATCCTCTTGGGCTTGAAATAACGCAAGAAACCTTTGCCTATACCAGCGAACCATTTAATGATTTCGTGATCTTTAAATATACTATTCTAAATAAAGGGAGTGCCACGCTTACAAATTTATTTGCTGGACTATTTTTTGATTGGGATATAACTTCTCTCTCAATTGATTTTGCTCGATTCGATCAATTAAGAAATATGGGCTATGTGCAAAACAGTTCAAATAATCCCACAAAACTTGCCGCCACTAAAATTGTAACTTCTCCAGGCGTAACTTCATATCGTTCAATCCATAATGAGAATGAGATATATGGTGGAGATGACCGTGATGGATTCACCGATTTAGAGAAATGGAATTTCTTGAGCAAGGGGATTCAAACAAAAACAATAGATGAAACCGATGTATCTACACTAACTTCAACCGGTCCTTTTACGCTTGCGCCTGAGCAATCGGTTGAAATTGCTTTTGCAGTGATCGGCGCTTCCAGCATCGATGACTTATTAGCCAATTCGGAGGCTGCACAGTTTTTATGGGATAACGAACTCATAGCAGAAATTGACCTTAATCCCCCAAACATTACAACTTCTGTGCTGCAAAATCCGGCTGTCTCAAAATACGCCGATATTGTAGTCGTTTCGGATAAAACACTAAAAAATACACCGACGGTCAAGATTTGGGTAGGAAGTGATACCACCTCCGTTGATATGTCTGTAATATCTGGTACAATAACGATATATAAAGGAGCATTTGAATTTACAGAGAGCGGAACGTATACGATTCAAACAAATGCAGTCGGTTTAATCAATGGCGTTGATTCAACACAAACACGCTCTTTTGCAGTTACGTTGGCAAAACCAGGCATTTCCACTTCCCTTTCAACATTAAACAATAAAGCCATATTGCAAATAGACCAACATTCTATTCAAGAAGAAACCTATTTCACCGCTGATTATCAAGAAGTAGATAACGAAATGATTTTTCAATTCGGTCCGCAAAAAGAATTCAATAAGCCCTTATACTTAGAGTTGATCTTTGACGAAACCACTTTCCCAGATGTCAGCAAACTTTTCATTTATCAGAAAGAAGATGAAACGTGGAAACCACTGCGTAGCCAGGTTTTTCCTACACTACACAAGATTAAAGCCCAGGTATTTAAGCTGGGAGAATTTAAAATCTCTTTAGACCCAGGTTTTGACGGAACTAACCTGGTGCCCAAAACATATTCACTAAAGCAAAATTATCCGAATCCATTCAACCCAATAACTACCATTGAATATGACCTCCCAGAAGATGGACTTGTGGTCATAACCGTTTTCAATTCTCTAGGTCAGAAAGTCAAGACTTTGTATAATGGACACCAATTAGCAGGAAGCTATAAAGTTCATTGGGATGCCACGAATGAGACGGGACATCAGGTATCCAGCGGAGTATATTTCTATCGTCTCAAAGCCGAAAAAGTTGTAAAAACAAACAAAATGATTCTGTTAAGATAGTATCAATTAATTTTTAAGGAATTTTATATGAAAAAAGATATTACTCATTATCTGCTTTTTGTAGGACTTATAGTAATATTTATAACATGCGGTGGCGGTCCAACTGAACCGAGCTATGAGGAACTAATAAATGACGGCTGGTTGGCCTTCAGTCAGAGTGAGTACCAGAATGCTTCTGATAAATTTTCCGAAGCCAAAACAAAAGACCCCGAAGAGGCAGTAGCTTATACGGGCTTAGGATGGAGTTTTCTAAAATTAGATAATTTAATCCAAGCTAATTCAGAATTTAGTGCAGGCTCAGCAAAAAACAATGCCTCCGCGGATCTATTTGCAGGTTGGGCGTTTGTACTAAATGCTCGGAAAAACTACACTAAATCGAATACAGAAGCTAATGAGGCTCTATCACTTGATCCTTCATGGAGTTTTCCGTACGGCCTATCATTAGATGTAGACGATTTACACGTATTAAAGGCGGAGAACTATTTCTTATTAGGAGATTTTGCAAATAGTCTTACCGAAGTTAAAATCTTGAATCCGAATTTTGACGTTGACATAACAACAAGAGAGGGTCAGGCTTCATTAGCAAAAGAAATTGAAAGGTTGAAGGAGGTGTCATAAAACAAACTCATTAGTTAAAATTTTACAATAAACGATTTAATATAGGGGGTCAATGATGAAGGAATTTAATTATTTCCGTGGAGAGGCCTATTTTTTTCTTTTGAAGGCTGCCGTTTTAATTATATTTTTAATGACCTATGTCAGTAATTCATCAGCTCAAAATCCCAATTCCGATACCACAACTACCGGTCAGATTCTTACAGTTAATATCACTTCTCCCGCCGATGGTACAACGATTCAAGGTCCACCACCCTGCGATGTGACCGTAAAAGGTCTTGTTACCCTGAGTTCACTTCCTGATACGGCAATAAATGTTCTATATGTCATCGATCTCTCTGGTAGTACGAGTGAATTTGGTATCGTACCTCTAAATATTCCACCAATTGACGTAAATAGCGATGGCGTAGTAGATGCAGGTGATGACTTTAATGGTGATGGTTTCAGTGGAGATATCCTTGATGCCGAGATAGGGGGAGCTCTGGCCTTAAATGCTAGCCTCGGCGATTTGGAAGAAGTGGATGCAGGGATAATTGCTTATGCCAGTAATTCCTCTAACGCTGACGTCAGTCCTGAGACCGGATTCCAAATTTTTCTATCCTCTCCTCAAGCTGACCAACAACCAAATGGCACCCCGGACATCGAAGAAGTTTTGAGGTCGTTGGACTCGAATAGTTTCCGGGGCGGCTCAATCGGCCTCTTTACCCTAATACCTCAATCCTTTTTTGGCAGCAGCTCAAACTTTGAAGCGGCACTTCAGAAAATTATCGCTGCTTTTGATACTCAACCTAAAGGAGAGACCAACATCGCTTTTTTCTTGTCGGATGGTTTTAGGACCAGTGGCGGACCCATTGAAGATGAAATAGCCATGGCTGCTGCTAAAGGAATAGTCATTAATACCATTGGCATTACCGAGTTCTCCGATGCTCAAGAGCTTTCCGCTATTGCAGAAGGTACTGGAGGGACATTTATACAAGTAATTGATCCAAACACTTTAGTAGCTGATATTACTAAGATTAAACCAGTGGAAATTACGAGTGTAAAGGTGAATGGCGTCCCAGTTTCAATGAGTGCAGCCGGAACGTTCTCAACCACCTTAAGTCTTACACCAGGTCCCAATACAATTTCTGCCACAGCAACAGCGAACGACTCAACAAGGGTTACGGCCAGTATCTCGGTGCAATGCGCAGTTGAACCCTTGATAGGCAATGTTGAGATCATTTCACCGCAAGACAGTGCCGTGGTCTGTGATGACAGCGTAAAAGTCACAGCCGTCACTAGCGTAACAGGCGGTGTACCACCAATCACAAGCGAATGTAGTATAAATGGTTTTCCAGTAGAGGTCATTAACGATTCTCTCTTTGCCACGATTCCGATCGAATCAGGGGTCAATTTTATTTCAGCGTTGTGCGTCTTTACTGATGCTCAGAACAATCAATCCTTAAGTGCAGATACTATTCAAGTCAAACGCGCAGAACCTCCCATTTGTCAAATTGAAATTATCTCACCACAAGATAGTGCGGTGGTCTGTGGCGACAGCGTCCAAGTTACCG
>JBHIAC010000100.1:0-12144 GCA_046758365.1 bacterium | reverse complement strand
ACAGGACGAAGATTGGCATATAATCCCAGTTTCTTCCTGAGTTCCACATTGACGCTGGCAAACCCCTTCGCAACTATGGTAGTAAGTGGACCTTTAAACGCTACTTTGTTTCTTTTAATAGATTCGATGACTTCATCCGGCAGAGGTTTACCATATTTAGAAACGACCTCAATACCCGCTTCAACAGGCTCCCACTCAATGTTTGCCCCAGCCGCTTCTAATACGTTTATCGCTGCACTAGTAACTTCTGGTCCAATGCCGTCGCCAGGGATTAAGGTTACTTTTTTCAACATACTCAATGTTATTAAAATTTTGTGTAAAAATCAATGTAAGAATAAAATAAATGCTAGACTATCCAAGGGAACCAAATAAGCCCCGAAATAAATTTCCGGGCTGATAACTAAAGTCGGCTTAAGCCGACTAATTCAAAATCTCATTTGTAAACACAATAACCAGAACCAGTCTGCTTTAGCTGACTTTAGCTTTGAGACAAGAATTTTAATTCTTGGCTTTAATTTAACGAAAATAAAATATCATGGATTCGTAGGCCTTATTTCTAATTCGCTCACCATAGCCCGCTGCGGCAGCTTGATGGCTTGCACAATAGTTTGGGCTACATCCTCTGGCTTCAGAATTTTCTCTCGGTCTGGTCTTGGGAGAGAGGGATGATGAAAAAAGTGGGTATCCACCGAACCGGGACACACAGCCAGAACCCGAACCCCAGAGTTTCTTTCTTCCAGCATCAGGCATTTTGAAAACGCCAGTACACCCCACTTAGTAGCAGCATATCCAGCTCCGCCAACGAAAAAATTTTTTCCAGCAAGGGAAGCTATATTTACCACGAAACTTTCCTCTTTACTTTTTAGGTAAGGCAGAGCTTCTCGGGTACAAATAAACATGCCTCTCAGATTCACCTCAAACATCTCATCCCAGTCCTGCGTGGAAAGATCTTCTACTCGCCCAAATCTGCCTATGCCGGCATTATTGACTAAGATATCTAATCCCACAAATTTGTCCACCGCAGTTTGAATGAGTCGCCTTATGTCGCTTTCCCGAGAAACATCCGCTTCCAGTGGCAAGGCCTTTTTACCCAAGTTTCCAATTTCCCTGGATAAATATTGCAAATCAGACATGGTTCGAGAAGCAATCACAACATGAGTGCCTTCTTTTGCCAAAGCAAATGCTGTCGCTCTTCCTATGCCTCTTCCAGCACCGGTCACCAACGCTACTTTATTTTTTAAATCCATATCCCTTCTCTTTAAGTTTTATTCTCTAATTTTACTATTGATTCAAAATAATATTTAGTGTTTGACCGAAAACGGTTGGCGAAGAGTTGTACTAAAGTTTGTTCTACATTCCTGCAAACGAGCCTGTGTTGTCATTCAGCAGGAATCTTTTTAATTAACAGCAGTTTACGTCATTCTAAAAAAGATTCCTTTGGGATGACAGCTAAGTTTGAATTGAGGAAAACTTGTCGCAATGCTAGTTTTCGGTCAAACACTATTAAGTTGAAATTTGACACAGAGTATTCATTTATAATACTTAACGAAAATTCATATTTGCATTCATATAACTCATCACAAAAATAGCCACAAAAATGACCAGTACAAAAACTAAAAGTGCAATAATTATAACTATTCCAATCATCGAAAGTAGATCTTTACTAGTACTGCTTTCTATTTGGTGTTGGCGTGGGAAAAATACGACATCGTAAAGTAATTTACCAGAAAAAATTACAAATAAAACAATACCCAAGGCGACTCTTGCAAACTCAACGGGAACTTCAAGGGCATGTCTTAAAGGTAAAAAAAGCCAAATGATTAAAGACCATTTGGCTATTTCTCTAAGGTAGTTAAGACCAATTTTAAACTTCATTCAAGGGACTTATAGTTAAGCTCTTATCTATTAAATCTTTGTCCATCAAACAAAGATCCAAAAGTATGTTCAACCCATTGTTTATCAAAATGATTGACGACAAAATTAGTAACCGATCACAGTTACTAGTAGACACTGATTGTTCTGGATATTCATCCTGAACATGAAATAATAGAGGACATGTGTCCTCACTCGTTAAACCGAATAGAGGGATAAATATCCTATATAATCTTGCATTCAGCATGAATATTCTGAATGATCCTAACTTTAAAAAATTCTTTCATGTTGTTAAAGCCAAAAGGCATTTTCGATATGTTTAATTTTCCACTCCTTACCCTGAGCTGTTATAGCTATTACATCAAATCGACAGTCCATGTCGTCTATCTCTTTTTCTTGCAAATAGTGCTCAGCTACTTGACCAATCTGCTGTTGTTTGCGTTGGTCCACCCAGGTTTCTGGAGGCCCGAACGTATCTCGCTGCGCAGTTTTTACTTCAACAAAAATCAACATATCATCCTTCTTGGCTACAATATCAATCTCCCCCCTGGCCCAGCGATAGTTCCGTTCAATAATTTCATAATTTTTATTTCTAAGAAATTCTGCAGCCATCTCTTCCCCGAATTTACCGATCTTTTTAATGGATTTATTCTGCATGTTTAGTTGAAGACAGTGAGCTTTCGTGGAAACGCTTAGGGTGGAATGATTTACGGTGAATAGAACAATAGCCATATTTTTCTATTGCATCCAAATGGGCATGCGTGGGGTAGCCTTTATGTTGGGCAAATCCGTACTGGGGAAATTTTACATCATATTCGCACATTATTCTATCTCGAGTTACCTTGGCTAAAATAGAGGCAGCAGCGATAGAATAGCATTGACTATCACCTTTAACAATGGTGGTGTACGGAATAGTATCATTAAGATAGGCCGGTCCATCGACGAGCAGATGTTCAGGTTTAATACTTAGTTTATCCAGAGCCCGCTCCATGGCTAAAAAAGAAGCTTGATAAATATTTATCCGGTCAATTTCTGTAACTTCTGCTAATCCAAACCCATGATTAAGGGCCTCTTTAACAATTATATCATAAAGGTACTCCCGAACTTCCGAAGACAATTTTTTAGAATCGTCAATCATTGGGATAAATATATCTTTTGAAAAAATCACAGCGGCGGCAACTACCGGACCAGCTAAAGGTCCCCGACCAGATTCATCCACTCCGGCAACATAATTTACCCCCTTGTTCCAAAGTTCCCTCTCAAATCCCAGCATATTTTGGATTCGACAGTACTCTTTTGACTTCATTCGATTTTTTAATTTTAATAATACTATTCTAATTATATTAATAAAATTATTTTTCTTGCTGCTGTTCTTTTAATTTCTTAACCAACTTATTATACATCTCTTCATAAGAACTTTTAGCAATTTGTTTATAAAAGGAATCGCGATAATTTCGTGCCGTACTTACTCCATCAATATCCATATCATAGACCAGCCACTGGTCGCCGACCTTATGCATTTTATAAACGATTTCTACTTGCTTTCTCTTTTTATAAGCTATGGTTGTGACTTTCGCTTTGGTGCCGTTGATTTCTGGTTCTTCATATACCAATCGGTCAGCTTGATAAATCTCTAATTTTTTTACTGAAGAATTTTTGATAAGCTGTGAAAAGACATTTACAAAATCTTTTTTTTCTTGTTCGGTTCTCGGGTTCCAGTACTTGCCTAAAGACAAACGAGAAAGTTCGTTAAAATCCATGATTCCATTTATAATTTCTTTGAGCATTTCTTTGGTTTCTGCACTCACATTGTCATTTGTTTCACGAAGAATTTCTTCAACTGCCTGGTTTCGGGCTTGTAATATTTCCACGGGAGATTTGTCCAAGACAATTATTAAATTGCTATATGAGATTTGAGCAGTAACAAAACTGAAACAAAAAATAAAAATTGGAGCTAATATTTTCTTTAAATCAGTCTTCATATTTATCCTTCTCCCCAGTGAATTTAATTGGTATAAAGGTCGCGCCCAATGGCTTTACTCAATTTGGCTAATGCCACATTATAATTAAAAATATTTTGAAAATATTCTGCCTGCATGGTGCCGTTGGCTTTAAAAGCGTCTATCAAATCATTTATTTCACCCACACCAATATCGAAGGTCATGGTAGCGGACCGAAGCCAATTGTTGCTAGCTTTTAGGGCTCTACGGCTTTCTCGCATATTTTTCTCTGCTTGCTGCAATTCTAAGAAAGCTTTTTGAACATCCAATTTGATTCCATCTATTAGCAGATTTTCTTTCTGAGCTAATAAAAGATATTCTGATTGAGCCACTCTGACTTTATCCCGAGTTTGAAGAAAATTCAGATTTAAATTTAATCCAACGACAAATCCCGGACGAAAGTAGTTAGTAGGATTGTAAATAAAAGGATTATTTGGGTCAAATCGGTCTTTGGCGAAATTGTATTTCATCTGCCCTCCAAAAAAGAATTGGGGATAGTATTCACTTTTGGACACCCTAATTAAGGCTCTTCGAGCATTAATGCCTGCTCTGAGCTGGGCAAGTTCAGCCCGATTCTGAATCGCCATTTCAGCATAAACAGGGAGGCTATCTAATTTGACTTCTAAAGCATCCAGATACTCAGTGGCAATCTCTATAGAAACGTCCTCTGACAGACCAAGTGTTGACTTTAGGGCCGATTTGGTCAATTCAATTTTGTCCAAAGCTTGCCGAAGTCTTTTATTTATTTCATATCTGAAAATTTGAAGTTTAAATAAATCGGTTTGTGTTACATCTTCAGAGCCCTCATCTAACTTTTCCTGGACTTTGTTTTCTGCTTTCTTCAACTCGTTTTCAGCATCTTGAATTACGGTCAGAAGTTCTTTACCAAAAACGATAGCCCAATACAGTTGCCTCACCTGAAATCGCACGCTCTCTTGAGTTCCTTCTAATTTTGCCTGATCGGCTTGTACTCCAAAGTATGCGGCATTTGTTAATCCGCTTAATTTACCAAACGTAAAAATTGGCTGAATCAAGTCCAAATCAAGTTGGGTAAAATACCTTAAATCTCCGGGTATGCTGGTTGAGGTGTCCGGCGAGGTTACGAATCCTGTTTTCGGATCAACGATGCCGCGCGCACGAGGAATAGGTCCCCAAATATTTTTCACTTCGAACTTAGGGAGTATTTTAGCGTGGTAGGCTTGAGCTAACTTAGCTTTAGAAGCTTTTACACTAAGTTCAGAACTTTGAATGGATAAATTATTTTTAAAGGCCAATGCTTCACATTCTGCCAAATTTAAGATTAACTTTTTTCTATCTTGACCAAAGATATTCGGAAAAGAGCAATTCACAAATATTAAAATCAGAGCTAAAAACCGATTTGTCATCCGTGGCGATCCTTTCTCTATTCAGCTTCTAAAAATTCATTTATACCAGAATCTGCATCAGCTATTTGTAAAGCTCGTATATCATCGTAATCTGCATAAGCTTTAGAATGTGTAGAGTTGGCATCCGATAAAATAGCAATTCCGAGAACTGTTTCGGGAGGATTCCCACCAAAAGTCTTTTTGTAGGCTTCGTGAGCGTTAAACACAAAGGTTTGCCATTCCCCTAAATGCTTTTCTCCACTTTCGGCTACTATCATCCAAGGTTTACCGGTTCCACTCCGCCGCATGGCAGAACCCACTGGTAAAGTCGTACTCCAAACATATTTAACAGACTCTGGGATAAGCCCCAACTTTCTTTTATACACAATATATATTCCTGCAGCACTATCCACTGTATTGCCAAATCGTTCATCGCCCCTTTCCGGAAGGCTTCGTGCCCGCCACTTGAATGAAATGTACGGATATTTTTTTAATTTCCATCTCAAATCCTTGGCCAATATAACCGATTCTCCATTATCCTCTGCAGCTAAAAATTTATTTCCATTTTCTTCTTTTATTCTATAAGGCTTATTTTTCTTAGCATCTGACTTTCTCCAACTCCACTCTTTTGGAAGTTTTCCAATCTCATCTGCTTCAAAGTCTTCTAATATTACATACCCTCTTCCTGTTAGCTCCGCTTCTAAGTAAGCAATAGAGTATTTATCTATCAATTTTTCGCACAGGCTATAATATTCACGAATAAGATTTTTCTTACCAATATTCATATTACTGATTTTCCAGAGTCCATCAGAGGATTTTAACATGTAAACATTAAATTCCTTTCGTCCCTTATTTCCTGAAACCAAGTATTTTAATTTAGAAAAATTCTTTTTAGTATCTTGCGAGATAAGAATTAGCTCTGGGAGGCCTTTACTGCTGTATTTATAGATTTGTTTCAGCAGCTTTTGTTGAAGAGAAATTGTTAAAGCTTCAACGAATCGGTTTTGTTCATAGTAGTTAAGCTTAGACCATTGATTTCCCAAAACCATCGTTGCAAATTTGGAAACATCGAACAACCTTTCAACCATCAGCAAGACTTGCTTTTCTAATGCGCTTTCTTCAAAATATGAGCTTTCATTATAAATACTCTTTAATACATTGTAATGATAATCAATGGTCTCTTTTGGAGTTAGCTCGTCATTCTCAACTGCCAAGCAATAGGTTGCACTTAAATCAATTAAAATAATAAAAAATAGGCAAACTGCAATTAAAAATCTTCTAAAAACACGCGATGATTTTGTCAATTCAATTTTGTGATGCAAAATAGATTACTCCTAATAATAAAATCCAAAGCTAAAATCAATTCATCTGTTATTTCATTAATAAATGAACATTTATTCCATTAATATTGTTCCTTGTTAATCAACCATATCCAAGTGCACAATATTATTTCTTTTTATTCAAATGAGAAATCAAAAGGAAGAGGGCTGATAAAAAAGTAGAATTCACTTTGTGGGAAAGAATATAAATAAACCATTAAGTTCCTTGGCAATTTTCACATAATGTCTCTGCTACATCACGATTGATCATACGTTGACGATGCTGCTTGTAAGCCTCGGAATTCCAAATTTCTTTTATAGATTGCTGATGAATGTTACCAAATATTGTGGTACGCTCCCAATCTACACAACAAAGTACTATATCTCCATTCCACAAAATCCAGGCCCGCCAAAAAGGAATGGTACAGTAATAAGCATATTTCCATTCCGTGTCTTCGGGGGCCATCTCATAGGTATCCACGATTTCAGGATTGGCACGATTGTCTAATTGCCTGGCTTTAAATTTAATATTTCTAGATTTCCAAAATTCTTGGGTTTCCTTCAATTGCAGCTCGACGTCTTTTGTACAGACAGCCCAAACTTCTATACGGGGATTTTTCGCACCTAGTTCCTCCTGTATCTGCACAAAGCGTTTGATATTCGTAATCGTAGTTTCGAATTTTGGCCCTTGCATAATATTATCATAAATAGTTTTATCAACCCCATGGACACTAAAAACAATGTATTCCAAACCAGCCTTTATTAAATTATAGGCTTTTTCTTCTGTTAATAATCCACCGTTAGTGATTAATTTGGTTTTTGGCCAAGGTTTTTTGCCCCTTCGTTCTCGAATAATTGCCACTCTTTCATGAATCTTTCTGTCAACCAGGGGGTCATTTTGGAGATAAGGACTCAATACTTTCACATTATTTGTTAAAGCCTCATCAACAATCCGTGCAAAGGTGGCGTCATCCATTCGGCCTATTATTTGATTTTCTTCTCTTCCCATAGGGCAAAACACACATCGTGCATTGCAGCCATATTGGGTTTGAACCTGTATTATCTGAGGAAACTTGGGAGTAAAATGAGTAAAAGAGTAATATTTGATAAATTCCATCAAAGGCACCGATGCCGAAGCGGGACCCACAGGAATTAATTTTCGTTTTAATCGCTTAATAAGATTGCTAAATGAAAAAGTGTAAGAAGTATCTACTAACAATTTCTTAAATACAATTCTTTTCTTTACTCGGTAAGTTCTTTTTCAGGTTGTAATTCAATTTCTGGACTACTAAACCAGTTAGTGATTGGTGAAATTAATTTTTTAATGGGATTAAATATGTTAATGCGGTGACGTTGAGAAAGCATGGCCGCTGCTGAAAAAGATATTCCAGTGCTCATTAAATTTACTGCTCCCATCAAACCCCAGTAGAATATCGTGATATTTCCCCAAAGCATGATAAGAAATCCACTGAAAGAAAATAAATCTCTTCGACCGAGGTGGTGAACAATGCCAAAAAATTTCAAATACCAAACATTTTGTTTGGAGTTATTCAAGGCCGCTATATCTTGATCTAAATCCCGAAGGCTGCCAGATCCTTCTTTGTTTAAATAAAGCAGACCAATCTTCAAAGCAATAATTAAGTAAATCAGACTGGCCCCTGTTATATAAAAAACAATGGGATCATTAATATTTCTATATGCTCCAACCATGACTCCTATAATAAAGAAAAAATAGGATAAATGATCTGTAAGGGTATCAACAAACGCTCCTAATTTTGAGTCTTTTAATTTAATTTGGGCGACTTCACCATCACAGCCATCAAAAATGGACGCAAATTGAAATAATATTCCACCTAAAATAGTATAGGATGGTTTACCAAACGACACCAGCCAACCGATAAAGGCTGCAAAGCATAAATTAAAAATTGATATTAGATTAGGTGTGATTGGGGTTTTGATTATCCATTTGGTAATCTCATTTGAAATTTTTCTATTAATCGATTTAGCAACAATGCCATCTGTATTTGAGCGCGTGGATTGAAGTAAAATTCGTTCTGCATGCCTAATATCAGGTTTCGTATCTACATCCAGCCAAAAGTGATCACCAATGTCTAAAGTGCACATTCGACCTTCTTGTGCCAACACTCGAATACCCCCTGATAAAGAATAGTCGCCATTCATCTGACTTTGTCTCAATGCGTCAAATAATTGTGGGGTGCAGACAAAAATACCAACATCGATAGCATTAAAATCCGTAAGACTTTTACCCAAATCAAATAGTTGATTGTTTTCTGTCCATACTTTAGTTGCATCATCGAGATTTGGGATTCTGTTTAACTGATAATCCACACAAAGAAGTCCACTATCTTTTCCAAGGTGAACTTTCTTCAGCTTTTTAAGAATATTCGGGTCAAAAACGTGGTCTGACATAAACAGGAAAAAATTCCCATCAACAAATTTTTCAGCCTTTAATACTGAAATGCCATTGGGTTTACACCAGTCCAAATTTCGCACCCAAGTGATCTTAACTCCTAACTTCTGCGCATTTATGGACTTACGAATCCGAGCAGCCTGATAACCTAAAACAATTACAAACTCGGAGACGCCATTTTTCTTTGCAGTAAGAATTACTCGTTTAAGTAGTGGCACTCCTCCCACTTTTACCAGCGGTTTGGGGATACCATTTTGATAGCCTTGTAATCGACTCCCATTTCCCGCTGCAATAATGACCGCTTTGGTTATCGAAGTTTCATCCTCGATAAGACCCTTTTTGATGGAAGAGGAATTTGTTTCGGGAAGGCAGGTAGGTAAGGTAGTATCTTCTCGCAGATTCAATTCCATATTGTTCCTCCACTCCTAGTTTATGTTTAATTACCAAATTTCTTAAACGCTTTGAATCCCTTCAGATGTTTTATAACACCTCCTAATTTGTTTTTGTTCCATTTTGCCTAGATTTAAATTCAAGGCGTCAATATACGAAAACTTTTTCTGTATGTCAAGACTTCCCTTGAACTATAAATAAAAATATAATTCCATAATACTAGTAAATTTGCTCTGTTCAAAATTATTGTCTCTTTATGAAATTGTCGAAATTATTCAATGGAAATATTAACGTTAAAGATAGTAAACTTACTTTGAAATGTCAAGAAAAAACGAAGGGTATTACTTTTATTGAATTATTTTCTTGACATTAAGAATTTATTTTAATAATATAATTTTCAACTCTCGGGAAAATAAGCTAGACTAATCACCCCCGAAAAATAAACTTCAGCTTAACCTCCCGATGGCTAATCATTTAAAATTCTAAAAGAAAGGCGCACAGCATGAAAAAGATAGTTCTAATCGAGACTAAATCATCCCATCTTCATGTTTACAGCGACGTGCCTATACCAAGAATTGGCTCGGTACTGTTAGGAACCATCATGAAAAATAAAGGATATGAGGTCAAAGTTTACGTGGAAGATATTCAAGAAGTCGATATTGGTGAAATGTTGGAAGCAGATTTAGTTGGAATTTCTGCTTTAACATCCACAGCCCCACGCTCTTATAGGATTGCTAAAATTGCCAGAGAAGCAGGAATTCCAGTAGTTATTGGCGGTACCCATGTAACTTTTGAACCAGAGGAGGCCTTGGACTACTGCGAC
Source organism: bacterium (assembly GCA_046758365.1). GTDB lineage: Bacteria > Zhuqueibacterota > Zhuqueibacteria > Oceanimicrobiales > Oceanimicrobiaceae > JBHIAC01. The sequence goes on along the minus strand of JBHIAC010000100.1, from coordinate 1,945 downwards.
TACGTTCTCAGATACGAAGCCGAATTTACTTTTGAACAACTGGTACACTTTTTGGAAGACGGGGGTGATTTAAGCAAAATTAATGGCCTTTCATACTGGGTAGATGGTCAAAAAGTTCATAACCCTGCGGGGCCCTTGCCCACAAACCTGAATGAATTGCCTTACCCGGAATTTTCTATGATTGAAGGAAATTTTACAGGACGAGTGGTTTCAGTGAGCACAGCCCGGGGTTGTCCTTTTGATTGTTCTTTCTGTTCGGTAACCACGTTTAATGGTAAGAATGTCCGTGCAAAATCCGTAGACCGGGTGCTGGATGAAATTGAATATCACTTGAATCGATTTAAGGTTAAATACCTATTTTTTGCAGATGATATTTTTAATTATAATAGGAAACGAACCAAACAAATTTTACAAGGCATGATTGATCGAGATATTACCCCGCTTTGGGGGGCTCAATTTCGACACGAAGCCGCAAGAGATAATGAGCTTTTAGAACTCATGCGGGCCTCAAACTGCGACCGGGCCTATATTGGATTTGAATCAATTAATCAAAAAACCCTAAATTTATTTGATAAAAAAGAAACAGTACAAAATATCAAAGATGCAATTACTGCATTTCACGATCACAAAATAAAAATACACGGCATGTTTGTTGTGGGCTCCGATGAAGATACTGTGGACACCATTAAAGACACTACCAAATTTATTAAAAAATGGAATATTGATACGGCACAGCTCATGATGCTGATTCCCATTCCAGGTTCACGGGATTATATTGAGTATAAAAACGGAAAACGTGAACTTCTTAGCAACGATTGGAGCCTTTATGACGGTCATCATGCTGTTCACATTCCAAAGCACATAACACCCTACGAACTGCAATTGGAAACCATGAAAGCCATGGGTAAATTTTACAACCTGCGCGGTATTTGGAAAAGGATTCTCAAATTTGATTTTTTTGAGACTATCCTCCGCTATCGGGGGTATCGCTTAATTAAAAACTGGAAAAAAGATCCTGTGAATATCGCTTATATTGAGAAACTAAGAGAAAATCTTTATGAAAAAGTAAAAGAGTTGGTTGGGCTGGAATTGGGCAAGAAGAAAAAAGCTATCGCAATTGATTTAAGTATTACCGGGCATAAACTGGAAGAAGTGGTTCAAACATTCTTCAAAGGAATCGATGTAAAAATTGTTGAAGCCAAAAAGCATATAGGCGATTTTGTGGATTCCAAAGCTTTCCAATTAGAAAACATTAAACCTGCAAATATTGTCTATGAGTTCCTCGAAGATTTAAAAGGAAAAGTGGATTTGGTGATTCTACCAAAATTTCCTGACTTTGGTAAAGTGCATTCAAAATTACACGAAGACTTGGAAAACATATCTCAAAGTATCAAAACAACGGTGCACAATTTCCCAAAAATCATTCAAATTCCTGTAGACATTGACTTTAAAGAACTTCAGGAGATATTAACCAAAATAGGTTTGCATTTTACCGATGATTTAGGAAAAATTCGACGAGCTTACGATTTAGCAATAGCCGTGGCATAAATGATGTAGGAGCAAAAAGCCTGCCTTTTCATTGATTTTGAGATTGCTCCTCAGTTTACATTTCACACAATAGTTGAAAATATTGAAATTACAATTGCTTAAGGACGTTGGATAGAAATCCTACGTCCTTAAAGTTGAAATTATCCTGTTTTTACACCAACGTCAATGTTTAGTATACTCACTTGTTAGGCGGGCGAACATATGACTAACATGAAATGATTTATCTATGAACACTGAATGATCCTAATGGGGTTGATTGTCAGCAGAAGCATAGGTTTAGTAGCTGGTTGCTAATCACTAAAAATATTTTTTAAACTTCTCAACTTTTTGCTTGATTTTGGCCACTGATTGTTCTGGATATTCATCCTGAACATGAAATAATAGAGGACATTTGTCC
>JBHIAC010000099.1:0-12152 GCA_046758365.1 bacterium | reverse complement strand
TCAAGGTCGGTGAAAATTAGCAATTTTTGATTCATGACGTTGGTTGCTTAAAGTTGAAATTATCCAGTTCTTGCACCAACGTCATAAATCATTCATTATCTAAATAAACAGCTTCTTTTAAGCGTTCGAGAAAGTTTGGAATAGCGGAGGTAACGCGAGTCCAAGTTGGAATAAATGTAACGTTCAGGGGATTTTCTAAAAATGTTTCTGTGGCCATTTGAATTCCTTTTGTAAAAGCTTCTACTGCCTGTGTTTCTGCATGGCGATCAAAATTGAGAGCGTTGATGGCGGCATCATTTTCATATCTATTTATTGTTTCTTGTGCTGTTCTCAGGTAAGTTACTTGTAAAGTTCTTAAGAGACCTTCAGATAACACAACCCCTTCCGCTGCTAATTTCCTAAAAATGGTTTTGGTGATGTCAATACACATTTTCAGAAGTCCCTGTTCTGGGTCTTCTGGTGATAAAGGCTGGTGTTTATGTTCGTAAATTTCACAAAGTTCTGTTTGGCAAACTCGATTCACAGCAACATTTCGGAATACTTCGGATAAAAGTCCTACTTCCAATCCCCAATCGCTAGGAATACGAGTTACACGAGCCAGATCCCGCACTAGACAAAATTCACCAGCTAAAGGATAGCGAAAACTATCCATAAAATGTAAGTACGGTAAGGAACCAATAATCTTTATAAGCGCTCTGATTAATGGGGTGATGAGTAATCGAGTCACGCGGCCATGCATTCTGTTGGTGACTCGGGCGTAGTATCCTTTGTTATATTCGTAACTCATATTTGGACTGGTTATAGGATAACAGAGCCGGGCAAGGAGTTCTCGACTATAAGTAAGAATGTCGCAATCATGGAGAGCTATAACTTCACTGTGGATTTCTGCAAGTACATAACCAAAGGCCAACCACACGGAGCGTCCCTTACCATCAGGACCAGGGTAGAGTTTATTTTCTTCTAACAAATTTATGAGCTCTTGAATTCTTGGTCCAGTTGCCCATAGAATGGTTTTGTTTTGGGGTAAAGTGGAGAAGTAATCTTGGGCATGGTTGAATTGTTTGGCATCTGTGCGCCCCATGGTAATGACGATTTGATGCAGATAATGTACCTTTTTAAGCTCTTCAATAATCAGCTTTAATGCTTGACCCTTTAATTCATCGTATATAGCGGGTAAAATAAGCGTAATTGGACGCTGCTCACCAAAATTACATAATTCCCTTTCTATTCTTTCAAGATCTACTGAACCAAAGCGATGAAAAGTTGCAAGTGCCCCGGTTTGGTAAAAATCCGCCATTGCACTCTCCTTACTTTTTTCTGGCCTTTCTATTTTAAGATAATAAATATTGAGGTTAATGTCAAGTAAATGTGGTTGAATTTCACTTTTAGGATAATGATTTACAAAATACTTGATTTAATATAAAGAAAAGCTTACAATAATAGTTGAAAAAAGTATTTTTAAATTTTATTAAACCTAGTAGTGGGTAAAAAATATGCATCCGTTAATCAAAGAAAATCTAAAAGAAGCCCAAAAAGTTAAATACATGACCGAGGAGGATTTTTTAAAGTTTTGCGATGAAGACAATCGCGCAGAATTTATTGATGGGGATGTTATCGTGCATTCACCGACTTCAAACAAGCATGGCAGAATTAGTATGTTTATTAGTTCAATCGTTCAATTTTATGTCGATCAACACGGTCTAGGTACTGTTTGGGGTGAGAATTTTCAAGTACGACTCCGCTCCGGATTGCGGCGTGTTCCTGATTTGATATTTGTGTCAAAGATGAAATAATGAATGACTTCAAAAGAAGGATTTTGTTCTATTAAAGCAGAGGCAGTTGCAGAACTAACAGTAAAAGATTCCAAATTTATTGCTCATGCCGCACCTTCGGCTAATCAGGAAAAAGCTGAAAAGTATGTGACTGTGATTACAAATAAATTCCAGGATGCTACCCACAACTGTTACGCTTACAAAATAGGTGTGGGAGACCGGTGTATCTTTCGATTTAACGACGCTGGTGAACCATCAGGTACGGCTGGGCGTCCTATTCTGCAAGCCATTGAAAGAAAGAAGTTAACTCATGTAGTTGTTGTAGTAGCCCGTTATTTTGGAGGAACCAAGTTGGGTACCGGTGGATTGATGCGAGCTTATAAATCTGCTGCTTTGGCAGCGTTAGATAAAGCCATGATTGTTAAATATTATCCTCAAATTGCTTTGCGCTTAAAATTCTCATATCAGCAATCGAAGGCCGTTCATCAGGTACTTGCGAAATATGGCGTTCAAATTATTGAAAGCCAATTCAAGGAAATGATTGATTATTTAATTAAACTTAAAGTTCTTGATGAAAAAGAATTTGTCGAAGCATTGAATAATTTTACTGGAGGGAAAATTGCCATCGAAGTGGTGGACGAGATTTAAATTTCGAAATAAATATGCTCTTGTTTCAGTCAAAAAATGTAGCCAATCACAGGGTTAAAAAATACCAGCTTTTCGGCTAAAGAAACAGAACTCCCACAGAAATGAATTGTAAAAAATCTTTATAGTTCAACGGTAACACCGAGTGATTTCATGAGCACAAAGAACCTTCAACTTTTCAGGGTCTATGAATCCTCTATCTTATTTCTGTGGGATTTCCAGTTCTGTGGGCGTTTTTATATGATTAAAAGAAAAAAAAATATACTTAAAACATCCAATCAACTACTTGTGATCAGTTACTAAAAAATTTATCTATATTTTTCAAATCATTCAAAGTGCAAATTACAGAAATATTTTATTCTATTCAAGGAGAATCCAGTTTTGCTGGGCTCCCTTGCGTTTTCGTCCGAAGCACGGGTTGTAATTTACGATGTGTTTGGTGCGATACTGAGTATTCTTTCTACGGAGGTCAAGATATGTCGGTGGATGAAATCATCGAAAAGGTTGAAAGCTATAGCTGTAAATTGGTGGAGCTCACCGGTGGTGAACCACTGCTTCAAAAGGATATTTATGAGCTGGCTAACCGACTTTTAGATAAGAATTACACCGTTCTTATTGAGACCTCTGGCGAACGCGATATTTCAAAGTTAGACCAACGCGTCATTAAGATAATGGATATTAAATGTCCTGGAAGTGGTGAATCTGAAAAAAACCGCTGGCCGAATCTGGAGTATTTAACCACTCAGGATGAAGTGAAATTTGTTGTCAAAGATCATAATGACTACACATGGGCTGTGAATGTAGTGAAAAAATATAAACTTGAAGATCGAGTCAAATTACTCTTTTCTCCTGTATGGGGTGAACTTGAATTAGTAGAATTGGCACAATGGATTTTAAAGGATCGAATCAGGGCACGCTTTCAGGTCCAGCTTCATAAATTCATTTGGTCCCCAGAAACTCCCGGCGTTTAAAGAGAGAAATTGTGTTTGATTATTAAAAAAGGTGAAGGACAATAAATGAGGGCGAAGCCAGATGACAGCATAGCGAAAATGACTTAATGACTAATAACTGATGACTAATGACTAATGACCGATGGACTTTTTATATAGTATCAGAGATATTTCAATAAAAATATTTAAAATTCGCATTATAATTTTAGCTCCATGCCTTTCATTTACTCAGAAAAATATTATGCCGACATTGGATTTCATGTTTTTCCTGTCATAAAATACCGGTTCGTTTACCAAAAATTGGTTAAAATGGCAGGTCTCCCGGAATCAGAATTTATTAATCCAAAACCCGCCACATATGAAGAATTGCATCTGGTTCATACATCTGAATATCTGGAAGATCTAAAAAATTGTGCTTGGACCCCCCGTACTTATTACTCCGAATTACCCATCTCAAAGGAAATAATCGATCTTTTTATTTTAGCAGCGGGGGGCACTATATTGGCGTGTCGTAAAGCCTTTAAATGTGGGTGGGCCGTACACTTAAGCGGAGGATTCCATCATGCTTTTGCTGATAAAGCTGAAGGATTTTGCTATGTGAATGATTTGGCTGTGGCTGTGAGAGTCATGCAAAAGGAAGGTCTGGTTCAAAAGGTAGTAATCATTGATTGTGATCTCCACCAGGGAAATGGCACGGCTGTAATTTTCCAGGGAAATGAAAGCGTTTTTACCTTTTCCATTCATCAAAGAGATTTATATCCATTAAAAGAAAAAAGTGATATGGATATTCATTTGCCAGTTGGAATATCAGATGAGGCGTATCTGGGTCATTTGAAACAGGCGATTCCTAAAATACTAAAGGAATTTAGACCGGAATTTGTTTTGTATCAGGCAGGAGCTGATCCGTACAAAGAGGATCAACTCGGGAGTTTAGGTTTAACTATCGAGGGTCTTCAGACACGTGATGAATTCATTTTTGAGGCGTGTAAAAATAGAAAAATTCCAATTGCCGTTACATTAGGCGGAGGCTATGCATACAATACGGATGATACTGTGCAAATCCATTACAACACCTGTATGGCTGCCTTGGAAGTATTTCGCTTAAAATCACTTAAACAATGAACAAGAAATTCAAGACAAAATAATTGAAGACAAAATCATTAAAAAATTATATGATAGTTCGAGATGACCCTAAAAAATGAACTGTTATAAAATTATATTGTCATCAATAATTTTGTCAATTTAAGAAAGTTGATTTAATTGCGAATTTATTCACTTGGCTAAATAGTTAGGAATTGTTCTTTCAATTCGCCAAATAATTTATTAATTATATTGACTTCATAAATAGGATTTTGTAAATTATTTTGTTAGATCAATAGGGTGCCGATGTTAAGTGAAGATAAAATTCGAGAATTAACGGTGCAATTAAAACCGTTTTTTAATGCTATTGAACCAATTCAAATAGTCTACCTTTTTGGTTCTGCTCTTCAGGAGTATTCATTCCATGATTTAGATGTTGCGGTCTTATGCCATGAAAAGTTTACAAAATCTAAGGAAGCTTTTTTTAAAGTCCTGCGGTGGGGTGCCGAGTTGGAATCCTATCTGAAACCGCGGATTCCTGTTGATCTGAGATTATTGAATGAGGCGCCTGTGCATTTTCAGCATGAAGTAATCCGATCAGGTGTTATTATTTTTGAAAGAAATCGAGATTTGCGAGTAATTTTTGAAGCCAGCGTCTTGACTGAGTATTTGGATTATGAGCCCACACGAAGATTTTTCAATGAACATCTATTTGATTTATGAACGCAAAAGAAACCGCCATAGAACATTTGCACTCCTTACAACAGAATTTAGCTGATTGGCAACGTTACAGAAAATCCTATAAACTAAAAGACCTTAAAAGAGACCGAGATATTCAAAATATGGTCTTTCATGCATTGCTTGTAACCATCCAATCGTGTATTGATATTGCTCATTATATTATTGCTCATTTGGGATTACCGAAGCCAAACTCCTATCGAGAATCGTTTGAAATTTTATCATCTCATGGTTATTTAAATGAAGAAGTTGCAAGAGAGCTTCAAGATTTAGCAGGATTTCGTAATGTGCTTGTACACATTTACTGGCGATTAGATATTGACCGGGTTAATGAAATACTCCAAACTAAATACGAATTCATCCAAAATTTTGTCGATCAAATTCGAGAATTGCTGAAGTAAGTGTAAATAATTCATCAATAATAAAGAAATTAAACAAAAACAGGAGGGTATGTTTTGAATCGACGAGATTTCATACGCATAAGTGGTCTTGGGATCGGTTCTTTAGCGATTCCTTTACCCCTTTTAGGACATCCTATCACGGGACCAATCACACCAATTGATACTGCCGAGAAAAAGAAGCTGGCAGATATTGCACTGAATGCCGCAACGGCTAAAGGTGCGACCTATGCGGACATACGAATAGGCCGTTATCTCAACCAATATGTGTTTACTCGTGAGGATAAGGTTCAGAATATTGTTAATACGGAATCTTATGGAGTGGGGATTCGGATCATTGCCAAAGGAACTTGGGGCTTTGCGGCAACAAGTGAAGTAACACCAGATAAAGTAGCAAAAGCAGCCGAGCAGGCTGTGGCCATTGCAAAAGCCAACTCAAAAATTCAAGAAGAGCCGATAAAATTGGCTCCAGTTAAAAGTTATGGTGAGGTGTCTTGGAAGACACCGATAAAGAAAAATGCTTTTGAAGTGCCGATTTCGGAAAAAGTTGATTTATTAATGGCCGTGAATGATGCCGCGTTGAAGAACGGAGCGAATTATGTTAACTCATTCTTATTCTTAGTAAATGAACAGAAATATTTTGCCTCCACCGAAGGATCGTATATTGATCAAGACATTCATCGTATTTGGCCGAATTTTTTTGTGACGGCTATTGATCCAAAAAAGGGTAAATTTCAAACGCGCAATGCGCTGAGTGCTCCGATGGGCATGGGTTATGAATATCTTATTCCTAAAGATTCAGATAAAATTCCCGGAATAACAACCCTTTATCGCTACCATTACGATATGATAGAGGATGCCACGGCCGCTGCACAACAAGCAAGAGAAAAACTGAGTGCGAAGTCGGTTGAGCCGGGAAAATATGACATCGTATTGGATCCCACACATCTTTGGCTAACCATCCACGAGTCAGTGGGGCATCCACTTGAGCTGGACCGGGTATTGGGTTATGAAGCAAACTATGCCGGGACTAGTTTTGCAACACTGGATAAATGGAGGTCGAAATCTTTTAATTTCGGAAGCAAAAGTGTAAATTTATATGCAGATAAAACCCAACCACACTCCTTGGGAGCTGTTGGATGGGATGATGAAGGTGTAAAATGTAAGCAATGGGATATGGTCAGAGAGGGAATCTTGGTCAACTATCAGGCCATTCGCGATCAGGTTCATATTCTCGGTGAAAAAGAATCCCACGGATGCTGCTATGCCGACAGTTGGAGCTCAATTCAATTCCAACGCATGCCTAATGTGTCACTTGAGCCAGGTAAAGAGAAGCTATCGGTGGATGACTTGATCAAAGATGTAGAGAAAGGCATTTATATTATCGGCGATGGTTCATATTCTATAGACCAACAGCGCTATAATTTTCAGTTTGGGGGACAGCTCTTCTATGAGATTAATAACGGTAAAATTGGAGACATGCTGCGGGATGTTGCGTATCAGTCCAACACTCAGGAGTTTTGGAATTCTTGTTTACAAATCTGTGATGAAAGTGATTATCGTCTGGATGGTTCTTTCTTTGATGGCAAGGGCCAGCCTGGACAAATCAGTGCCGTCTCTCACGGCTGCTCCACGGCTCGTTTTACCGGGGTTAATGTCATTAATACCAAACGTAAAATTTAAATAAATAATAAAATAAAAAAATAAGGAAATTATAATTATGGCAGAATTTACAAAAGACGAGGCTCGGACCATTCTGGAGAAGGTCCTTAGCTATTCAAAAGCCGATGGTTGTGAAGCAAACCTGAATGGAAGGGTTGGGGGTAATATTCGTTATGCTCTAAATACTGTAACAACCAGCGGAGAAGTGAGTGATACAACACTCATAGTCCAGTCAAATTATGGTAAAAAGTCAGGTACAGCCACCATAAATGAATTTGATGATGCCTCTCTGGAAAAAATAGTAAGAAGGTCGGAAGAGTTAGCCAAATTTGCACCTGAAAATCCTGAATTTGTTGAAGTGTTGGAGCCACAGGAATATCTAGAATCGAAGGCCTATTTTAAATCCACCGCTGAGATTACGCCTGAATATCGAGCAAAAGCCACGGCTGCCAGCATTAAACCTTCGCGTGCTAAAAATCTAACTGCTGCTGGCTTTTTTCAAGATAGCACCGGCTTCCTGTCTATGATGAATACGGCTGGCCTATTTGCTTATCATCAACAAACAAGTGTAGACTTTTCCGTAACCATTCGTACGGATGATGGTACAGGTTCTGGATATGTAACCCGGGATTACAACAATGTACAAAAGCTTGACACAAATGAAGCCTCGCAAATCGCCATTGATAAAGCTGTCATGTCCCGGAAGCCGAAAGCGATTGAGCCGGGCAAATATGTCGTAATTCTCGAACCGGCTGCTTCCTTTGGGCTGCTTCAGAATATGGTATACAACATGGGTGCACGTCAAGCAGACGAGGGCCGCAGCTTTTTCGCTAAACAGGGGGGAGGCACCAAGCTTGATGAAAAGATTGTAGACGAACGCGTAACCATCTACTCCGATCCTACACATCCTGAAATACCCACTGCTACATGGTCTGGCGATGGTAGACCACGTGAGAAAACCTACTGGATTAAAAATGGTGTGGTTAAGAATTTTTTCTATTCTCGTTACTGGGCCAAAAAGAAAGGTGTTAAAGCCATTCCAGCACCGGCTGCCGCGGTCATGGAAGGTGGAGATGCATCCATTGAAGACCTAATCAAAGATACGAAGCAGGGTATTCTAGTTACTCGTACCTGGTACATCCGAACCGTAGATCCACAGACCTTATTATTCACGGGATTGACACGCGATGGTACCTTCTTTATTGAAAACGGCAAGATCCAATATCCAGTGAAAAATTTCAGGTTCAATGAAAGCCCCATCCTTATGTTGAACAATCTCGAAGCTTTGGGGAAACCACAACGGATCAACGGAAGCTTAATTCCACCATTGAAGATTCGTGATTTTACCTTCACCAGCTTGTCGGAGGCTGTATAAGCCCTCCGGCACCACCGGCAAAGAGAGTTAAAGCCTACTCTGCAAGCTTTAGGAAGAGCTTTTACTCTAAATTCGGCGGAATGGTATGATCGTTATCTGGAAATCGAAATGCGCTTTTAGAGACCATGCATAATTCCCTCCAGCATGGTCGTTATGAGCAAGCTCTAAAACGATTGGAGAAAATTAAGGAGGAAATAAAGAGATTGATATGAAAATCGAGATTTTTGAACTTGAGAGAACCCAATCGTTATGGGAAAACACAGTCGAATACAACCTGACAGAAACTGGTGTTCATCCTTTTACTCTTAATGAGTTGCTTAATCGGGATGAAATCGAAAAATTACTTTCCATTCGACTCGGTTACGGCCAAACGAATGGCTCTATAGAGCTGAGAGAAGCGATCAGCAACCTGTACCCGGGAACCGATCGGGAGAATATATTGGTTACAAGCGGTTCTGCAGAAGCTAATTTTGTGGCAATGTGGAGTCTTCTGGAACGAGGCGACGAACTCGTACTTATGCTTCCGAATTATATGCAGATTTGGGGAATAGTCAGGGCATTTGGAGTTAATGTCCAGCCATTTTACTTGAAAGAGGAATTAAACTGGCAACCCGACCTTGAGGCGTTGAAAAATTTGGTGACATCCAGAACGAAAATGATTGCAGTCTGCAATCCGAATAATCCCACAGGTGCCGTACTGAGGGAGGAAGCTATGAATGAGATGGTCCGCCTGGCTAGGGAAGTCGATGCGTGGCTCTATGCTGATGAGATTTATAGGGGGGCTGAATTAGATAGTAAAGATACCCCGACTTTCTATGGACTATACGAAAAAGTCATGGTCGCGGGTGGGCTTTCAAAAGCCTATGCGCTCCCTGGGTTGAGAATTGGCTGGTTAGTCGGACCGCATCAGGTGATCGCTGATGGTTGGGCTTGCCGAGATTATACCTCGATCGCTACCGGTATTCTCAGTAACCGGATAGCAACTCTGGCATTACAGCCGGAATTGAGAGCGAGAATTTTAAAGCGTAACCGAAAAATGCTAAATAAAAATCTCGCTATGTTGACCAAATGGGTTGCAAAACACGAAGAGCTCTTCTCATTCATCCCACCACAAGCCGGCGGAATGGTTTTTCTGCGATATAACATGAAAATTAATTCTACAGAACTCGCGACAAAACTGAGAAAAGAAAAAAGCACTTTTATCCTTGCCGGTGATTGTTTTGGAATGGATCACTGGGTTCGCATCGGCATTGGTTCGGAGCAAGATTACTTAATAGCCGGATTAAAACGTATCGATGAAACTTTATCGGAAATCTAATGAAAATAATAAAGCTTGAACAAATCAAAGAAGCGTTACGTTCCATAGATGTTACTCCAGCAATTGAGGCTGGGTTTGTGGCTTATTCTAAGAAAAAAGCAGTAGTCCCGCCGGTCGGAGAGCTGCTTTTTAAAGACCCGCCTGGCGATGTTCACATCAAGTATGGTTACCTGGTCAGTGATGACTATTATGTCATCAAGATTGCTTCGGGATTCTATGAGAACCCAAAACTGAATTTATCGTCAAGCAATGGCTTGAACCTACTTTTCAGTCAGAAAACAGGGGAATTATTGTGCATTCTCCTCGATAAGGGACATCTCACCGATCTGCGCACAGCCATGGCCGGTGCCATTGTTGCTAAGTATTTAGCGCCACAGCAAGTTCATCGAATTGGGATTGTGGGTACGGGTATTCAGGCTCGACTGCAACTACGTCAATTGTTGACAGTAATCAATTGCCGGGATGTCATCGTCTGGGGTAGGAAACAAGAAAATCTGGATAGGTACCAGGCAGAGTTAGCGCCAGAAGGGTTTGCTATTACAACGACCCGAGACCTCGGCGACCTGGCGGCAACTTGCAATCTAATCGTAACAACAACACCGGCTACTGCTCCACTGTTAACCGCTGATCAAATTCACCAAGGGACGCACATCACAGCCGTCGGAGCGGACACACCAAACAAACAAGAGCTTGATGCGGCTATTCTGGAAAAAGCTGATCTTGTGGTGGCTGACAGCATCAGTCAGTGCCTGGAACGAGGAGAGATCGCTCATGTTAGAAAAGGCAAATTAATGGAAGGCCAGAACCTCGTTGAACTCGGGCGGGTTATCTCGGGCGAGGTTTCTGGCAGAACTTCTGAGGATCAAATCACGGTGGCAGACCTCACTGGCGTGGCTGTTCAGGATATCCAAATTTCTAAGGCCGTCTACGAATTCTTCATTTCGTAAATAAAGAAATGAACATACGCAGGAATTATGCAGACCGACTGGGACTCCAGTTTGATGTTTATCTGGATATGGATTTTTAAATATGCTTTAATCACGCAGCAGCGGTCTCGTAAGGCATGTCGGACCGCCAGCTCCCTTTCTGGAAATTTCTTCTCCCCGATACACCCAGACTTCAACCCCCTCATCTTCAAGCATCTTTTTGGTACGAGGGTTACCGGAAAGCATGATGCATTTTCGAGGGGCTACGGCCAGGATGTTACACGCCATGGTCTGGTATTCAGAATCTGGCACTTCCAGCAGTTTGATTCCTCTGGCAAGCAGCCACTCTCGAAACGGTACGGGTAGTAACCTGGAATAAACCACGGCCAAGTTGTCATCAATTGGACTAATAAGCGACATCAAATGCAGCACGTCATCAGGCCCTTGCCAGTGCGGTAATGGAACATCCACTAATTTATCTACAAAGTCTGCCGTAAGCGCTTTTAATTGTCGGAGGCCTTCGTCATTAGTGCGGTACCCTCGGCCCACGGCTAACGTGTATTCATCGATCCAAACCACATCGCCACCCTCTAATCTTCCTTCACCGGTAATCTTTCCTAGAATTGGGACATTTAATTTAGGAAGGAATTCTCCAATTGCCGGGGATTCTGGTTGACGCTTTTCTTTTCCCATTTTACATAGGATTGCTCCTCGGTTTGTTATGATAACAGGATCGTGTACATAAATTGAATCGAGTCCCGTTTGATTATTTTGAGGTAAATAGTAAATTTCAGGGATATGATTGTTCAGCAATTCAACAAAATAATCATACTCCTCCAGCGCTTTATGATAATCAGGGCAATCCAAATAATTTAATTCTTGCCATTTCGTACGAACATATTCTTGGTTAATGAAAGCCTCTTTGGGATGTTTTAGTAGAAGACGTTTTATGTGACCGACCATGGACTGGCAACCAAATTTCATAACTTTCTCCTTAATATCGAAAAACATTTAAAGTACTATTTGTTACACTTACGCTGCCAGTGCATAAACACTCCTTCCCGCGCCGTAATACGATTCATAAACGTGTTGATAGACCACGTCGCATTTTTGTAGAAAGAGTTCTTTGGTAAACTTTTTCGGCAGTTGGTCTAATATTTCCTCAATACAGAGTCGTACCGACGCTCGTGATTGCTGCCTTTTGCGCCAATCAAGTACCAATTTCTCCCGATGCAGCGTTTTTAGCAAATCCTTGGCGATTTTCTTTACCTTCTTCCTCTCAGTTTGG
>JBHIAC010000098.1:0-12169 GCA_046758365.1 bacterium | reverse complement strand
GCATTTCTAAATTTTATTTTGACTTTGACCCATTCTTCTCTTCCTGTACCAGACATTCTGTTTCACAAACACCACACTCTTCTACTAAACCTAGGCATTTATTTTCATAGCTCCAATAGGCATTCAAGAATGCTTTAGCTTTGAGCTCATTTGAGAAAAGAAATTTCAAAAATTGGAGTAATTTTTCTCCGGTTTCAGAACTAATAAGGTGTTCAATTTTACAGGCATCGCTTTCGGCTTGCTCAGCTTCAACCTGAAGCACGTCCTGCATGAATTTAATCAGAATCATCCTCTTTGATTGTATTGAATGACTGATTCGACCTCCTTCTTCTGAAAGTCGTAAGAATTTATTTTCATCTTCTCGTACAAATCCTTTTTCCTTTAAAGCTTTAAGCGTAATAGAAGCACTGCCTCGTGTGATGTCAAGTTTTCGCGCTACATCGGAAACTCGCGCATATCCATTTTGCTTTAATAGTTGAGAAATAGTCATGAGATGATGAGCTGCGCTGTGAGTAACAATGTTTTGTTCGAAAGTTTTCCAGGTAAGCATTGTTCTGTTCCTAACTTGATTATATAAATATATAACGAAATATTTGTAATCTATTTGATTTAATTACATATAATTTGATTTATAGATAAAACAAACGTTATGAATATAATCACAAATATATTTATTGTCAAGTCATTTTTTCATTATTTTGTATGTTGTATAGATTATATTCTTTCATTTTTCGCCAGAGTGTTGTTCGTCCAATGCCTAAGATTTTTGTAACTAATTCATAATTCCAATTATGTTCTTGCAAAGTAGCGGCAATGTGATTTTTTTCCAATTCCTTTAGAGTCAAATTTTTCGAATAAATCTTTACATTTTTAATTGACTTGTTTTTTAACATAGCAGGCGGTAAGTCCATTTTTGAAAGCAATTTACCAGAGGACAGCGCCACGGCCCTTTCAATAGAATTTTCCAACTCCCGAACATTTCCTGGCCATTCATAATCCATTAAAAGCTGTTCGGCTTCTTCATCCAAACCATGCACATTTTTATGAATTTTGGTTGAATATTTTTTGATAAAAAAATTAGCCAAAGGTAAGATATCTTCCTTCCGGTCTCTAAGCGGAGGAATAGTTAATTGAATTACATTCAAACGATAGTAAAGATCCTTTCTAAAGGTTTCTTCCTCCACCATTTTTTCCAAATCTCTGTTTGTCGCTGTAATCAAACGAACGTCCAATTTAAGAGTTTGATTGCTACCAACGGGTTTGATTTCTCCATCCTGTAAAAAACGCAAAAGCTTAACCTGCATCGCCAGAGAAGTTTCGCCTATCTCATCTAAAAAAATGGTTCCAAGGTTGGCTACCTCAAACAATCCTTTCTTGGTGGTGGTGGCCCCAGTAAAAGCCCCCCGAACATGACCAAATAATTCGCTCTCTAAAAGATTTTCGGGCATGGCGCCACAATTCACTACGACAAAGGGATTTTTTGCACGGGTGCTGTGTTCATGAATTGCCCGAGCCACTAATTCTTTTCCTGTGCCACTTTCTCCATCAATCAAAACCGAGATATCCGTTTGAGCTATTTTGGCTATCAATTCCATAATTTTTTGCATGGCGTTACTTTTGCCAATGATATTTCCAAATCGATACTGATCTTTAGAATACACCCAAGTGATATATTCCTGTACTTCAGTATCAATCAACTGTTCAACCAGTTCGGCAATTTTCAGATGCTCTTTTAGGTTTGAAGTAACAATTTTTTGTAAATCATTTTTAGTAAAATAATAAAGATTATAAATTTTTGAAAGCCCGTGTTTATTTATTTGGACTTGAGAAGGATAATCAAGATAGGAGAGTAAAAATAAAGGTGAATTATTGCGTTGATTCATAATTTGTGTAATATTTGCATTGCTGACGAGCTCTTTCATATTTTCATCAAAAAGCAATATCAAATCTACTGAAGTTAATACAGAGGATAGTTGACTTTCAGTCACTCTTCTACCTCTATACCGTTCGCACAGTCCCTCCATACTATCTCGATTCGTATCCACAAAAAGTAATTCACCAATATTTTTTTCGCATAGTTTTTGAACAAAACTTTCACAGTGTGCGCTTCTTGTAACGATCAGCGCTGTATGATCTTTTAGATCCCCAAATATTTTCTGAGCCAAATCAGTAACAACAGAATCAGGAGTTACAGCATTCTTTTGCAAATTTAATTCCAGCCGTACTTTTTCTGCTAACCACACTCCTCTCTGAAATAGTTTATGCAGATAGGGTCCAGTAAGATTCGCTTCACGGGCCGCATCAAAACAATGCCGAAATTCCTGCAATGATTGGCAAAATTCACCTGTTTGATCTAAACCGATGGACAACTTGTAAAAATGACGTACGGCTTCAGGCCCTTCAAGGCGGTAACTATTTTTTTCTAAAACGGCTAAAGGTTTCTTAAACTCTTTTTGTAAAATCTGGAAGAATTGAGATGGAAGGGTGTTTTTGTGCTTAGTAGAGGCGAATACCGCTAAACCATTTCGGGATTTAAATAGGAAAAATTCATCGCATGGAATTTGATGGTTAATGCGCTTTAAAACCTGAGAGTTAATAGATAACTTTTCAAACCACCGACCCAACTTTTCTTTCTTGTTTAATGCAATTTCAAAAGCAAAGATTACCATATCTAATTAACGAAAATTATGAAATTTCGACCAAAACAAACTTACTATGATAAAAGAAAACAACAGCCAATTAAATCCGATGACTGAAACAATTGCAGCCCGCCGTCCTTGCCAGCCGATAGATTTTCTGGTTACAAAATGAATAAAATAAATGGCCCAAGAAATAACCACGGCGAGCAATTTGGGGTCCAAGGGCCAACTACCTTCCCAGACATTTATACCCATATAAAAACCTAATAAAATACCGCTAGTAACCAAAACCAATCCAATATTAACAGCTTGATTACTGAGTTTATCAAAAAATTCCAGCGAAGGAAGCCGTTCGAAGAATATCCCCAAATGTTTAGACTGCATTTCCCTAGAAAGTAAAATGTACATGAGACTAGAAATAAATGAAATGGCAAAAGCAGCATAAGCTGAAATCATGATGGCCACGTGTACTTCAAAAATCATGTCAGTAAGAACTGGGGCCAAAGCTTTATCTACATCTATTAAAAAATTAGAAATGGCCTGTAAAATTACTATGATTGGCAAGAAGAAAACACCCAGGGTCATCTCTTTTAAACGGATTTCTAAAAAGAGATAGACCAGTACAAACAGCCAAGCGCAGGTGGTTAGGGCCTGATAAACATCGCCTACTGGAAGATGGCCTAACCGAAAGCCAAGAAATACAAGATAAATAGAGTGACTAAGAGCCGCCACAATTAACCAAAGGCGTATCTGAAATGCTAAACGTTCTTCTTTTTCTTTAAAATACGAAAGATAATACCCAAAACTTATTAGGTAAAATACACAAACTAACCAGCTAAAAAATAGTAAAAATTCTTTCACTCAATTATTATTTATTTTAATTTAATATAATTTTTCATTTTGAAAAAAGTAATAAATTTTATTTTGAAAATCAAGATAGAAGTGTAATTATTCTTGAAAATAATTTAATTTTTATTATATTAAAATTAAATAAACCGATGGATTGCTCAGCTAAATATTTTTTAAAAAATTAGAATTTATGATTCGTCTCCATCAACAGGGGGGTGGCAAGATTCTAATGCGACTGCACGGCTTCTTCCAATTGCGCATAAGAAAGGATTGGAACTTTCGACGCGTCATGGAAATGGCACCAGCCATGCGATGGCTGAATCCAAAATCAAACGAACGAATTCTAGATATTGGTTGTGGCGACGGAACTTACGACTACCGAATCGTTCGTCGGGGAGCTTTAGTCATCGGTTTTGACACTAATCAGGATAAGCTTCGAAAAGCAGCACGCTTTCATGCCATAAAAGGCCTTGTCTTCCTTAAAGCTAATGCAGAGGAGCTGCCCGTGAAAGATGGCTCGTTTGACGTTGTGGTAAGCTTTTGCGTCTTTGAGCATCTGCAAAACGACCGAAAAGCATTAGCTGAGGCAAATCGTGCCTTAAGGTCGGGCGGACGATTACTCCTTACACTGGATAGTCTGAGCCGAACCGATATACCGGAATCTTGGCGCGATAAGCACCGCGAAAAGCACAAAGTCCGCCAGTTTTACACCGTCTCTACTATTGATGCAAAATTGCAAAGTCAAGGCTTTCATCTCATACGCTATCGCTATCTCCTGGGCTCTCGGCTAGACTTCAAAATTATCAAGTTGAGTTATTCTACAGAAAAGATGAATACTCTACCAGCCGCCCTAATTCGCACCGCACTCATAACCATTGGTCGCGGAATTTGCTTTCTTTTTAATCTATTTTCGAGGGCTGAAAACGGCTGGACATTGATGGTCGAGGCTTCAAAGGTCTAAGGGCGTGGCCGAAATCTCTTTATTTTAGTAAAACGCCAAACGTAACTCATTGTTTTTTAGTTCAAGAAGTATGTAAAATAGGGCTTTCCAGCTACGCCCGTAGGCTCCACACCCCTTTTACTTTCGATGATCCCTTGATTGCGATTGACCTATGGGACCTACTTACACTTTAGGCTTCCGAATGAATAGTCCACCCCTGACTTCGAACCTGTTAAGTGAAACTAAGAAAGAATTTTAAATTTTTGTTGCATTTTAAAAATATTTCTTTTATATAAAGGATAATTTAATAATTCCATTAATAGGAGACTAATAACCTGGTACGAACAGCATGGATAGATGGTAGACACCCGATGAGTAATCAACGCTTGTGGGGTCTTACCTTATTAGAAAGAAACATCAAGGAATTGCAAATCCTGGGAATCAAGGAAATTATCATGGCCACTGCGTCAGAATCTGACCCACGCGACCAATTCTGTCAACCATGGCCATCAGAATTAAAAATTAAATTAAACATCGCCACCGACGTCGATCCTTTTGAATCATTAATAGTAGCTTTGCAAGAAAGCAAAGAACTCATTCTGGTACTGGAAGGACATGCGCTAAACGACCGCAGAGTTTTGAAGAAATTGGTTGAAGTTCCTTTCCCATGTGCGGTGATTTCAACGACTGGAAGCCTAAAAGCTGGCGCAGCCGTACTGTCAGCTAATGACACCTCTCTTTTTATAAATTCCAGGAATAAAAAATTGACCCACTTATTCATAGAAGCGATTCAGGATTCAAAAATCCAAAAGCTAGATCTTACCCAATTTGATCCTTATATTGAAAATCTTAGACGGGAAATTCATCCTTATCTCTTATTAATTGAAAGTTCAAAGCAGCTCAAAGAAGCGGACCAGTTACTACGTCAAACTGTCCACAAGGGTGTTAATGATTTTGTAGCGAAGTACATACATCCTCCATTGGAATTTGGAGCCGCTCGGTTTTTGACCAGTACGCCAATAACACCAAACCAAATTACCTTGCTTTGGATAATTTTGGCAGGGATTACCATTCTCCTGTTCGCAAATGGTCATCTTTATTGGGGAATTTTCATAGCTGCCGCCTGTGGTGTTTTGGACGGTATTGACGGTAAACTTGCACGCCTTACATTACATTTCAGCAAAGCCGGTGATTTGTTAGATCACATCAGCAATACTGTGTACGATGCTCTCTGGTATCTGGCTTTGGGCTGGTATTTTTCAAATGGTGATTTGAATTCAACTGCTGCACAATTTACTATGATACTTTTTATTGCCTATATTGTAGAACGCGTTGTACCAGGAATATTTAAAAAACTACATGGATACGAAATTTACGACTACCAAGAGATAGACAAGGTAGCACGTTTAATAGGCAGCCGTATGAACAATAACGTCTGGGTCTTGATGCTTGGGATAATATTTGGCTTGGCTCAAGAAACTTTTTATGCTATTAGTCTCTGGATGCTGACTACGGCCTCTTGGCATACCCTACGTTTATTTTGGGTCACCTGGAAGACCAGAATCAAAAAGCCTGTTTTCACGAGTTGAATTATGATATGGATAGTAAGGCAAATACTAAAAAGAATTTAGATAATTCGAACCATAAAGACGCCAAAGATTTAATGCGCGGTGCCTTGGTTAACTACTTGGGTATGTTGGCCAAGATCAGTAAAGTGCTTTTTGTATTGGTTGCGGCTCATTTTTATGGTACCAATGCCTGGGGGCTGTATTTATTGGCTTGGAGTATTATCGACATTGCTTCCAAATTTGGACTTTGGGGCATGGACCGCAGTCTAATTCGAGATATAGCCAGATACAATGTTGATAAATCCGATCAGACCAAGGCTAAATTATTTGGTATTATCCGCTTCACTATTAGTATCGCATTTTGTCTCAGCTTGCTGGTGACCGGAGTTATGGTGATTATAAGTCCTCTGATTGCAGAGCGAATTTTCAAAGATGCTAATTTGACGGCTCCTATGAGAATATTGGCTTTTGCCCTTCCTTTTGTGGTTCTTACACACGCTTTTATCGCTACCACCAAAGCGCTCCGAATTATGCGTTATGAAGCCCTCATCCGACATGGCTTAGAACCGCTTATTCTGTTACTTGGCACATTGCTTTTGATTCCCTTAAACTTAGGTGCTTTGGGGCTGGTCACCGCGCACATCTTTGCCAGTTTTGTGGCTGCAAGCAGCGCTGCTTTTGTGGCTTTCCGCAAGTACCGCTATTTAGGATGGTTCCGGCAACCGCTTTCAGGAGAAATTAAAAGAGAAACGATTCGATACACCTCACCTATAGCTGCCATGGACTTTTTAAATCTTTCGGTAGCTCGAATCGACATCATATTGGTGGGTGCATTTTTAAATTCCACTTCTGTAGGCTTATATGGATATGTGGTAGAAATTGTTTCAGTAATTAAAAGAGTTCGGCAAGGATTTGAGCCCATCTTCGCACCTATTGTTTCTGAACTATTTTATAACGGACAAAAAGAACGATTACAAAGTAATTACGTGTTAGTAACACGCTGGCTCATGGCTGGTACTTTGCTTCCCGTTGTGGCTCTGGTGTTGTACCCCAATCAAATATTACTATTATTTAAAGTAAAATCTTCCGAAGCCGCTTTAGCGCTGATTGTTTTAACTCTGGCACACGGATTGTTTGGTACTTTCAGTGCAGCAGAAAATCTACTCATTATGACGGGAAAAACACTGCTCAACACTCTTTTAGCTGGATTTATGTTGGCTATTAATTGCGCGGTGGCTATTATTCTTATTCCAAAATTAGGTTTAGTGGGGGCCTCCCTCGGGATAATGACAGCCTTTGCGTTTGTAAGCGGTGCACGCCTATTTCATGGCTATCGACTATTGCAATTCCATCCGTTTAGTTATTCTCTACTTTGGCCTTTAGTCACAGCCGGATTGACTTTGGGCTTTTTCTTTTTCCTAAATAATTTGTTGATTGTGGATTCCCTTCTAAAAACCATAGCCGTATTTGTTCTGATGACCCTTTTTTACACCAGTATATATTTTTTAGGGGCCACAAAATCAGAAGAGAAACATTTAATCAGTAAACTAAAAAATAAATTAAAATGGAAGCCTGCTATTATTAAAATTTGAAACTTCAAAATTCATTGGTATTATTACTCCCATAATATATCATCCCTCATTTAGAAAATTAACCAACAATATTACATTTCTTTCTGCACCTCTCAGGGTAAGTAGCTATATTTATTAATAACGTAGGTGCAAAACACCAACGTCATTAGTAAATTATGCCAAATATCCTTTCAATTAGAAATTCCAAAATATAAGTCAATTTAGATCTTTAATTTATTGAAGGAGAATATAAATAATGAAGATCATTTCAAATATTAAAGGCGACATTATGGGGGGGATTACTACATCAGTTATTACCCTCCCATTAGCCATCGCCTTTGGTGTTGTGGCGTTTGCTCCACTGGGAGAAGAATACATTGCCCAGGGAGCGCTTACAGGCCTTTATGGGGTCATCGTTGCTGGAATTTTAACAAGCCTATTTGGGGGAACACCTGGACAAATTTCTGTACCTACGGCACCCATGTCCGTCATGGTAACCTCAATTATTGCAACGCTTCTCAAGGACCCAGAAATTACTGCTTTAGGTGAAAATCAGATAACGGTCATTTTAGTTTTAGTTTCCTTAACCATCTTGATGGCAGGCCTTCTGCAACTAATTATGGGGATCATTGGCGGAGGCAAGTTAATAAAATTCATTCCATATCCAGTCATTGCAGGATTTATGAATGGGATCGCCATTATTATTTTCCTCGGTCAACTGAGACCACTTTTCGGGGTCCCTAAAGACACAACTTTAACCTCAATTTTTTTGGGAAAGGCCGGATTTCAATATGAAACCATTCTAGTAGGGGCTGTAACCATCATCACCATGCTGTTAGCTAAAAGATTAACCAAAGCCATCCCAAGTTCTCTGGTGGGACTGCTGTGCGGGGTATTGACCTACTTCATCATTGGAAAAATTTTCAATCCTGCGCTTTTACAAATTGGAGGGAATTCACTAATTATTGGGCCAATTCCCAGCGCCTTTCCGACTCCCAAGCAAGTTTTGACTTTTTTCAACATGAGTAGTCAGATTCCATTGCAAAAGTTAAGTAGTTTGATTATACCAGCATTAACTTTGAGTGTATTGGCTTCTATTGACACGTTATTGACTTCTGTGGTTACCGATATGGTAACCAAATCCAAACATAACAGTACTAAAGAGCTGTTTGGTCAAGGTTTTGGTAATGTTGCTTCAGCAGCTTTTGGCGGTTTACCGGTGGCGGGCTCCACGCTTGCCACAATGGTTAATGTTAATGGCGGTTCCCGCACCCCATTAGGTGGGGTAGTAAACAGCCTTACCGTTTTGCTAGTGGTTCTATTATTGGGAAGTTTAGTACAGTGGATTCCTATGGCCGTGCTGGCTGGAATCCTGCTTATCACAGCAGTATCTATGGTTGAATCCGAAAGTATTAATCTATCCTTAAAAAAATCTGCTTTGGGAAACCTATTAGTCATTGTAGCAGTAACCGTTATCACGGTAGCCATTGATTTGATAATTGCTGTCCTCATTGGTTTAATCATTACAGCCTTTCTGTTTATTAAAGAGCAGATTGGTAAAACCATTGTACGTAGAATGTACTCAGGTAATTTTGTCCACTCCAAAAAAATTAGAAGTCAAGAAGCTATGAAGATTTTGGAAGAAAAGGGGGATTTAATTAAGGTTTACGAACTAAATGGCTCGCTATTCTTTGGAACTTGTGACAAACTGCATTCAGAAATAGAAAAAGAACTGGACAGTTTATGCATTATACTCGATTTAAAAAGAGTCCATACTATTGATCTGACAGGAGCCCAACTTCTGAAACAAATTGTTGATCGAGTTCATGAAAAAGGAAATTATTTGCTGATGAGCTATCTTGATATACCAGGAGACCAGGACAAAGAACGAATGAGAAAGTTAATGTTTGATGTTGGCGTTATTAAAGCCATTGGATCGGAATATATTTTTACTGACACAGACCATGCCCAAGAATGGGCAGAGGACAAATTAATTAATCAAGAATTGGAAGCCGCCCGCATACAAAAACAAAAGCTGGCCTTGAAACATTTGAGTGTTTTTAAAGACTTGACTGAAGATCAATTGGAAGTTGTGCGAAAACACGTGCATCCTATGCACTACAGAAATTTGGACATTGTTTTTAGAGAAGGAGATCCAGGAGACAAAATTTACTTTATCCTCTCTGGTGGGGTTAGTGTTCTGACCAGTATTTCTGATAACGGCAGAGACAGAAGATTAGCAACTTTTGGCGAAGGGGTATTTTTTGGTGACATGGCCATCCTCGAAAATCAACCTCGTTCTGCTACCGTACAGGCTGATACCGATACTGAAGTTCTTTACATGTCTGTGGATGACTTCCAATATCTTGTAACTAATAAGCCATTAATTGCCTCTAAAATGCTTTTAGGCATGGCCAGGGAACTGTCTTACAGACTGAGGCTTACGACAATTGAAGTTCGGACGTTGGCGGAGTAGAAATTTTTAATAATTTACCTTAGTTCAATGATAATGCTAAGGCAATTTCATAAGCACACAAAACCTTCAACCTTTCAGGGTCTATGAATCCTCTATCTTATTTTTGTGGAATTAATTATATATTCCTAAAATTGAGCGATTTTTCCTGCTGTGGGAGGTTCGGTGTTCAAGCTTTAGCTTGCAGTGGCAGGCGTATATACCACGTTAAAGCTAAGTAATCTTATACGAAGTCTCAATTTCCGCTGTCTTACCAACCATTCCTGCGACTGAACAATATTTGTCTATGGAAAGCCGAATAGCCCGCTCAACATCCGTAGGTTTAATATTTTCTCCTCGAAAAACATATTCCAAATGTACTTTTGTAAAGACTCTTGGATGTTCCTCTGATCGTTCCGAATCGAGGTTGATTTGAAAATTGGTGATCTTGGCTCGCATCTTTTTCAGCATGAGTAAAACGTCAATGCCCGAACAGCCGCCCAGAGCCATGAGGACCATTTCCATGGGGCTGCTGCCCGCTTCAGCACCATCATCTTTTTGCGAGGCATCCATGATAACCCAATGATTGGAATCAGCCTTAGCCGCAAATGTTGTTCCTTGAATTTGTTTTATCATTGTTTTCATTTTAAATAAGCCCCAACTCCTTTCCTGCTTTTGTAAACACCCCTACAGCAAAGTCCAAATCTTCCTTTGAATGGGTCGCGGAATTCATGACACGAATGCGGTCTTGCCCTTTAGCAACAGTTGGGAAACTAATAGCCATGGCAAAGATCTCATTTTCAAAGAGGGAACGGCTGAAATCCTGGGCCTTTTTTGCATCACCAATCATAACCGGGGTAATGGGGGTCTCACTAAATCCTAAATCAAATCCTAATTTTTTTAGCTGAGTTTTAAAATATTTAGTATTCTCCCAGAGCTTTTCCACTAAATCCCCAGATTCCATTAAAATATCAACAGCTTTAATACAGGCTGCCACATCCGCGGGAGTTACCGCACTGGAAAAGAGGAACGGTCGCGCCCTCTGACGCAGATACTCAACAATTCTCTTTTTGCCAGCCACATACCCTCCAACCACACCAAAGGCTTTTGAAAGAGTGCCTACTTCAATGTCCACTTTTCCATGCAGGCCAAAATGGTCTGAAATGCCACGACCGGCATCTCCTAAAACCCCTTCTCCATGGGCATCGTCCACCATGACCATGGCATCATGCTTTTCGGCTACTTCAACAATATCTGGCAACGGAGCGATGTCACCATCCATGCTAAACACACCATCGGTGACAACCAATTTCCTTCTGACCGCTACTTCCAGCTTAATTTTTTCTTCCAAAGTGGCTGCATCGCAGTGTTTATATCGCACTACTTTGGCTTTGGTCAATCGACAGCCATCGATAATACTGGCATGGTTTAACTCATCGGAAAAAATGATATCCTCCGGGCCCATTAAAGTTGGTATGGTAGCTAAATTTGAATTGAATCCAGACTGGAATGAAATGGCCGCTTCCACCTTTTTAAATTTGGCCAACTTCTCCTCCAGTTCATTGTGTAAAGTCATGGTACCGGCAATGGTTCGTACTGCCGCCGGGCCAACTCCATACCGTTCAATCGCGTCTTGAGCAGCTTTTTTCAATTCAGGATGATTCGCAAATCCCAGATAATTGTTAGCACACATGTTCAGGACTTTTTTACCATCCACTTCAATCCAGGCGTCTTGTGCGGTGCCAATTGTGCGAATGTTGATGAATAAACCTTGTTGTTTTAGTAGATTAAGTTCATCATCAATAAAAGACAAGTTAGCCATTTTTTACCTCCCAATTTTCAATAAAGAAATAAAAACCACAATAGTGCTGGTGCAAAAATAAAATTTTATCAACCTTAAAGAAAAACAGCTTTAATCTCCACAACTTCATACCATTAGGTCAGTATCTTTTTACACCAAGTCAATCGGTGACCCAATCCATGATAACCTTACCAGAATTGCCAGAACGCATCACATGAAAAGCCTTCTCGAATTCTGTAAAATGAAACTTATGTGTGATAACCGGGGTTATGTCAAGACCTGTCTGAATCATTGACTGCATTAAGTACCAGGTCTCATACATCTCGCGACCGTAGATACCCCTTATAGT
>JBHIAC010000097.1:0-12454 GCA_046758365.1 bacterium | reverse complement strand
CGGGAAGTGCTGCTGAAGTCAGTCCCATTAAATCTATTGATCGGATACCAATCGGACAAGGGCGACGTGGACCAATAACTGAAAAAACACAAAAGCACTTTTTTGGTATCCTTGCTGGAGAAATTGAAGATAAATATGATTGGCTAACCTTTATAAACTAATTTATAATGTTGATGCAAAAAACAGAATAATTTCAACTTTTACGACTTAGGATTTTTACTCCGTTGGATAAATATCCTACGGGACGTACCATTGTCCTTTATAGTATTATCGAACAAATCTTTGTTTTTTGTGAAAAGAATTATTACCAAAATATACTTCCAACGGATTAATAAACCCAACGGATATTTTTTTAGCTTTTCCATCCGATTGGTTGTTTCTATCTGTTGGCTTTAGTTAGAATTCCTGACTATTGCTTTAATTGAATTGTGGCTTCGCCAAACTAGAGACATGGACGAAAACCCCAAATTTGCAGAATTAACAACATCTAAGTTATTGTTTTTTTGATCGAGTTTTTTCTAAAAATATACTTACCGTCCACGTCTCTAGAGGCATAGCCTAAAAATCGATCTTTAGGACGTTGGACGTCCGTCCTACGTCCTTTAGAAATAATCGAACTGAAAAACAATGACTTACATGCTGCAAATTTCGAAAAAACAGGGTTTTCGGCCACGTCTCTAGGATTTAATATTTTTAGCCGCCTACCATTATGCAAAAATATCATTTATTAAATTTAATTGGTTGAAACATGAGCAAGAGGAGAAAAGCGCGGGAATTGGCCCTCAGGGCTTCTTATGCACTAGAGATGTCTGGCAATCCAGTGGACAAGATAATTGAAGAAATGCTCCTCTTTAGGCCTGAAGAAGAAAAAGTCAAGCAGTTTGCAATAGAATTACTTAAAAAAAGCGTTGAGCATAAACGATACTTTGATGACATTATTAGTGATAAAGCGTTTAATTGGGAATTTGAAAGAATTGCTATTTTAGATAAACTAATTATGCGAATAGCCATTTGTGAATTTTTATATTTTGAGGATATCCCTCCAAAAGTCTCAATTGATGAAGCCATTGAAATTGCCAAAAAATATAGTACAGAAAATAGCGGCAAATTCATCAATGGGATTTTGGACGGGATTTTGATGGATTTAAAAACTAAAGGTCTTTTGAATAAGAGTGGGCGCGGTTTGGACGAAGGTTGAATTAAGTGAACTCTATTTATAACTTTGGGTATAATTATTTGAGAAATAAGTATAGGAATATTTATGAGCCAATCCTTTATTTTTAACTCAGATTCGGAAAAGTAATTTCATGGATCCCAGATTTGGACAAATTATTTCGGTGTTCAAGCTTTAGCTTGCAATTCGCTGGCTATTTATTTCGATGTTCAAGCTTTAACTTGTAATTCGCTGGCACACCCAATTAATTTCCGAATCTAAGAGTTTTAAATTTTGAGGCTAAATTCTGAATTTTGGTTTAACTATTATTGAGGTTAACTTATCGGGGAAATAGGATGATTGGAAATATTGTTACAAAGGTTTTTGGAAGTAAACACGAAAGGGATATAAATCGCATTCAACCCAGTGTAGATGAAATAAATCGATATTATGAGCAATTCCACAATCTTACCGATGAAGATTTAAGAAATAAAACACAATATTTTAAGGATAAAATCGCACAAGCAACACAAGAAATTAGGGATGAATTAGAAAAATTGCAAGAGCGCCTACATTCAGATATAAGTTCCAGTAATGGCGCAGATGAACCATCAGACCAAAGTGAGTCTGATGGTAGGTTGGATACAGACAATTTAAGGGAAGAAATTAAAAATTTAGAACAAGAAGAACATGATATTATAAAAAGAGTACTTGATGAAATCCTACCTGAAGCCTATGCAGTTGTAAAACAAGCCTGTAAACGCTTGGTTGGTAAGAAATGGAAGGTTTGTGATTTGGAAATCGAGTGGGATATGATACCC
Organism: bacterium; assembly: GCA_046758365.1. Taxonomy (GTDB): domain Bacteria; phylum Zhuqueibacterota; class Zhuqueibacteria; order Oceanimicrobiales; family Oceanimicrobiaceae; genus JBHIAC01. Next base: position 10,480 of record JBHIAC010000097.1, on the reverse strand, counting down.
TTCGATGTTCAACTTATCGGAGCCATTGTACTTCACGAAGGCAAAATAGCTGAAATGGCCACTGGTGAAGGCAAAACCTTAGTGGCTACTATGCCCTTATATCTCAACGCTCTGGCTGGTAAAGGCGTCCATTTAATAACAGTCAATGATTATTTAGCGAGGCGTGATTGTGAATGGATGGGTGAAATTTACAAACTCTTAGGACTTACGATGGCTTATATTCAAAATGATATGAATTCTGAGCAGCGGAAGCAGGCTTATTCAGCGGATATTACCTACGGCACTAATAACGAATTTGGTTTTGATTATCTTCGTGATAATATGGCTATCCGAAAAGAAGACCAAGTTCAAAGAGGACATTATTTTGCTATTGTTGATGAAGTTGACTCTGTACTGATCGATGAAGCTAGAACGCCGCTGATCATCTCAGGACCCGTTGAGCACTCTAATCAACGATATGATGAGATGAAACCCCGGGTGGAGCAGTTAGTCAAAAAGCAAACGATGTTGGTGAATCACATTTTAGCTGAAGGTGAAAAATTAATAGCTGATGGGAATGAATATGAAGCGGGCATTAAATTGCTGCAAGCTTCAAGAGGCGCTCCAAAAAACAAAAAATTAAGTAAAATACTTCAAGAAGTAGGAGTTAAAAAACTCATTCGACGGATTGAGAATGATTATCTTCGTGACAAACGAATGCATGAAATTGACGAAGAATTGTATTACGCGATAGACGAAAAGGCACACACTATTGATTTGACAGAGATGGGCAGAGACGCCCTTTCTCCCAATGATCCAAATATGTTTGTCTTACCTGATCTTTCTGAAAAATTAAATGAAATAGAAACAAATGAATTCCTATCTGCTGAAGAAAAATTAGTAGAAAAGGCGAAAATCCAGGAAGAATATATTGAAAAAAGCGAACGACTGCATAATATTTCTCAACTTTTACGCGCCTATTCACTATTTGAGAAAGATGTGGAATATGTAGTAAGTGATGCCAAAGTATTAATTGTGGATGAATTTACAGGTCGTCTCATGCCAGGACGAAGGTATAGCGATGGACTCCATCAAGCATTGGAAGCTAAGGAAGGGGTCAAGATTGAGCGAGAAACTCAAACCTTAGCCACGATTACATTGCAAAACTATTTTCGTCTCTATCACAAATTAGCCGGTATGACTGGCACTGCGGAAACCGAAGCCGCAGAATTTTGGGAAATCTATAAACTGGATGTTGTCGTAATTCCAACCAATGAACCAGTTCGTCGCTTAGATTATGAGGATCAGATTTATCGTACCAAGCGGGAAAAATATAATGCGGTAATAAATGAAATTGTAGAAATGCACGAAAAAAAGCGTCCAGTTTTGGTGGGAACCATTTCGGTTGACATATCAGAAACTTTAAGTCGGATGCTTAAGCGCCGAGGTGTTCGTCACTCCGTGCTAAACGCCAAACATCATCAAAAGGAAGCGGAGATTATTGCTCGTGCAGGTCAGCCCGGAGCTGTGACCATCGCCACAAATATGGCAGGGAGAGGAACAGATATTAAATTGGGACCTGACATTGTCAAACATTTTAATTGCGCCTTAGTTAAACCTCGTCAAGATCTGGAAATTTGTCCATATTTAGAAGAATTTAAATGTTTCGAGAATGTCCCATGTGGATTGCACATAATTGGAACCGGAAGGCACGAGGCCCGTCGAATAGATCGCCAGTTACGTGGTCGAAGTGGTCGTCAAGGGGACCCAGGCTCCTCAAGATTTTACCTTTCTTTGGAAGATGACTTGATGAGATTATTTGGTTCGGATAGGATTGCTGGGGTCATGGATCGCCTTGGGGTAGAGGATGGCGAAGTAATTCAACATAGAATGGTTACAAAATCCATCGAACGGGCCCAAAAGCGGGTGGAAAGTCATAATTTCGATATTCGTAAACATCTTCTCGAATATGACGATGTAATGAATCAACAGAGGGAGGTCATTTATGACCGCCGTTCTCATGCCTTGAAAGGTGAAAATTTAAGAGAAGAAATTATCGAGATGATGGGTGATTTTATTGAAAATAAAATTAGTCAGTATACAGATGAAAAAACATATTCCGAAGAATGGGATTGGGACAGTTTGCGGCGTGATTTCCGCAAATCTATACTATTAGATATTCCTATAGTTGAAACGAATATAACTGGAATTAGTCAGTCTGAGCTATTTGAAACCTTATTTACTGCTGCAAAAAAACATTATCAACAAAGAGAAAAAGAATTTGGTGAAAAATTAATGCGTCAGATAGAACGTTTAGCAATGCTTCGAGTCATTGATGAACGGTGGAGAGAACATCTTTATGAAATGGATCAACTTAAAGAAGGTATCGGACTCAGAGCGTATGGTCAAAAGAATCCTTTGCTTGAATACAAATCCGAAGGATTTCTAATGTTTACTGAAATGCTTGATATGATTAATAGTCAAGTTCTAGAGCTCATTTTTAAGGCTCAAGTGCAACCCGAGCCTGTGGTTACTAAAAGAAGGTTTCCTCAGCAAATGACGGCTGTTCATGACTCAGCAGTGGGAATGGGATTTACTGGAGCTCCAGTAGAAGGCGCTATGCCCAGTGATGGGGGCCAGCCCCAGCGTGGTAAGAGACAGCCAGTTGTCGTTGGAGAAAAGATTGGCCGGAATGACCCATGTCCCTGTGGAAGCGGCAAAAAATATAAAAGATGTCACGGAGCCTTATAAATCCTATTAAATAAATAATAAGTAATGACCACTTTGAATATAAATTTTTATAAAAGGTAAAATAAGTGACTAAAATTTACTTTAAAAATACTTGCATTTACAATATATTTTATTACATTAATCACTTATAATCTGTAGGTAAAATGAGGATAATAATTAGAGGAGACAATCATGAATGAGCGGGTTGTAGAAATCTTGATTTTGATAATGAGTGAGATCAAAAGAAATAGCAAAAGTGGTAAGAAACTGGAGCTGTTATCTAAAGATTTAGTCCAACGGGGATACACAGAAAATGAAATCAGTTCTGCATTTTCCTGGCTCCTTGATCGTTTGAAGAGCGAATCTGAAGAACTCATTCCGAATCAAGGCCCCACATTAAAATGTTCTTTTCGTCATCTACACGAAATCGAGCGTTCAATAATTTCTACTGAAGCCTATGGATATATTATTCAGTTAAAGGAACTAAATATAATTGACGAAATGGAAGTTGAACAGATTTTAGAGAGAGCAATGATGTTGGGAACTTCTCAAGTGAGTGTAGGTGATATTAAATCTATCGTTGCTTCTATGTTGTTTTACCCCGAAAGTTTTAAGGATGGAACTTATTTCCTGTTTGAAGAACATCCTGTAATTCAATAGTTGGGTTTTAAAATTTTATCATAGGTATTGGAAGATTTATGGCAAAATCTTTGGTGATTGTTGAATCGAATGCAAAAACGAAAACCATAAGTAAATTCTTAGGAAAAGATTACCAGGTGCTTTCCTCCGTTGGTCATATCAAAGATTTACCAAAACGGCGGTTGGGTGTTAATTTAGACGAGAATTTTGAGCCGGAGTATATTATTCTCAGGGGCAAGGGAAAACTAATAAATCAATTGCGAAAAGTTGCCTCAAGTGTTAATAATGTCTACATTGCTACCGATCCCGATCGTGAAGGGGAAGCCATCGCTAATCATATTGCAGAAGAAATCAAAACAAGTAAAGACAAGATTCATCGCGTACTGTTTAATGAAATTACTGAAAAAGCAGTTAAAAACGCGTTAGAAAAGCCCGCTCAAATAAACTCTCACAAAGTGGCTGCTCAAAAAGCACGACGGGTCGTGGATAGATTAGTGGGTTATCAGGTGAGTCCCATTCTTTGGCGGACTGTTTATAGGGGATTAAGTGCTGGTCGGGTTCAATCAGTGGCTTTAAGATTGATTTGTGAAAGAGAAGAGGAAATTAAAAACTTCGTTCCTGAAGAGTACTGGTCAATTACTGCCGAGCTTCAAGGTAAAAATACAGAGCCTTTCTTTTCAAAATTAATTAAAATAGAAAATAAATCGCCTGATTTACCTAACGAAGAAAAAACGCGTGAAATTGTTCAAGATTTAAGACACCAAACTTACATTGTCAAAGATATTAAAAAGAAAATTGTTAATCGAAACCCAGCTCCTCCATTTACAACCAGTACTATGCAGCAGGCAGCAGCGAGACGACTCGGCTATACTTCTAAAAAAATCATGGTGATTGCTCAGCAGCTTTATGAAGGGGTAGAACTCGGGCCTGATGGCAGTGTTGGTTTGATTACTTATATGCGAACTGATTCAACCCGCATTGCTGATGAAGCTTTGCAAACAGTACGCGAATATATTTTAGTAAATTATGGCAAGGAATATCTGCCATTTTCAGCTCGAAAATTCAAGGTCAAATCCGGTGCCCAAGATGCCCATGAAGCTATTAGACCTACCTCTATGAAACGAGAGCCGAGAACTATTAAGAGATATCTTTCTAACGACCAGTTTAAACTTTATGAACTTATTTGGAATAGATTTGTAGCTTCACAAATGGAGGCTGCAAAATTGGAACAAACTACCATCGATATTTTTGCAAGTAACAAATATTTATTTCGGACAACGGGTAGTGTAATTCTTTTTAGAGGGTTTTTGCAAGTATATGATGAAGTCAAAGTAGATAACGGCGAGCAAGAAAATGGTGTAAATATGAAAGTTCCAACGAATTTACTGGTTGGAGAAACTTTGCAGCTTCTCGACCTCATTCCTCGACAGCATTTTACTAAACCTCCACCCCGTTATTTTGAAAGTAGTTTAATAAAAGAATTGGATGCTTTGGGAATCGGTCGGCCTAGCACTTATGCTATAATCATCAGTACTATTTTAGCTCGGAAATATATTGTGAAAGTGCAGCGACAGTTGATTCCAACCGATCTGGGCTTAACCGTAAATAGAATATTAATCCAGAATTTTCCAAGTATATTTAACGTAAAGTTTACCGCTCATATGGAGGAAGATCTAGATAAAATAGAATCAGGACAAAAGAATTTTATCGAAGTTGCTCAGGGGTTTTATCTTCCCTTTAATAAAGCCTTGCAAGAAGTAAATTCCAGAAAAAAAGAAATTAAAGATTCGCTTCAAGAAGAAACCGAGGAGCGATGTCCCCAGTGTGGGAGTGCATTAAAAATTCGTTGGGGACGAAACGGAAAATTTGTGGCTTGCACTAGTTATCCCGAATGTAAGTATACGAGACCTCTTGAGGAAGTTGAAAAGGTGGATGAGTACTGCAAAATATGCGGTAAAAAAATGGTTATAAAATATGGGCGATTTGGCAGGTTTTTAGCTTGTTCGGGATATCCTGGATGTAAAAATACACAACCCCTCTCCATTGGAGTAAGCTGCCCCAATGAAAACTGCTCTGGTGTTGTTGTTGAAAAGAGGTCTCGACGTGGACGAGTTTTTTACGGGTGCAGCCGATATCCAGAATGCAAATTCGCTACCTGGAACAAACCAGTCAAAGAAGACTGTCCCAAATGTAAAAATCCATACTTAGAAATACGGTCTACCCAAGCAAAAAGTGAATATCTGTTTTGTCCAATATGCAAATCAAAGTTCCAACCAGATATCAAGGATTCTTATAGTGCAATTGCTTACGGTTGACAAATTAAAACCGTGCATTGATAAATTCATACAGCATCTACGCTTAGAAAAAAATGCTTCGGACTTCACGCTGAAGGCTTACAAAACTGACCTATGTCAATTTGTGCAATTTCTTGATGATACCAATATTCAGGAGATCACCAAGAAATCGCTCCGTTCATTTTTAGCTCTTCTATTTCAAGGGGGCTTGAAAGCTACCACAGTCAACCGAAAATTAGCCTCTCTACGGTCATTTTTTAAATTTGTATGCCTGCAAGAAATTATAGATACTAATCCCACACTAAACCTAGGTTTCTTAAAAACAACTAAGAATTTACCGTCATTTTTAAGCTATGAAACTATTATGACAGCGCTTGAATTCCCAGATATTAATACCATCGATGGGTTACGTGATAGGGTCATTCTTGAACTTTTTTATGGAACGGGGATACGGCTTCGTGAATTAGTGGGTTTAAATCTTGATGATATTGATTTTTCAAATGGTTTGGTTAAAGTTATGGGCAAGGGCTCAAAGCAACGTCTGATTCCTTTAGGAAAAGTAACCGCAAAGTTTGTTAAAGAGTATATGGATAAACGTAAAAAGTTTTTGATTTCTTTAGACAGTTCACAAGAGGCTCTATTTATAAATCTTAAAGGGAATCGGATCTCTCCCCGACAAGTTCAGAGCATAGTGAAAAAGTATTTACAGTTAGCTTCAGACAAAAATAAAGCGTATCCTCATATCTTGAGACACTCATTTGCAACTCACTTGTTAGAGGAAGGAGCGGATTTATTAGCCGTTAAAGAATTGCTTGGTCACTCATGTCTTTCTACGACACAAGTTTATACCCATCTTACCGCGGAAAGATTGAAGGAAATATATAAACAAGCCCATCCGCGGGCGGATAAATAAAATAGAACCTTAAGTATTATTCTATATGATTACCAATCAAATCTTTGTTTTTTTGCAAGCCCCGTCTGTAACGGGGCAAGAAAATTTAATTGTCAAGCGAACATAAAATTAGAATTTCAAAATACGAAATCTCTGACAGGAGTCGCGAGTCATTGGACATAAACAATTTTTTTTCGAGTTTCGAAATCTTTTCATTTTAATTACTAAATTTTCTGGAAACTTTAAAAGTAATTTATTGGTACATTTATTAATATTGTGATTTGAATCATTCACTAATTATGAAATTGTTGTTCTTTGTAAAATTTAACAACATGGGAGGTTGCAATGCGAATTAACTTCACGGCAAGGCATTTTAAAGCTCCAGAGAAACTCAAAGAATACGCAGAAAAGAAAGTGCAAAGGCTAAAAAGATATTATGACGGAATCATTGACTGTGAGATCATTCTGGATTATGAAAAACTGAATCAGGTGGCTGAAATTTCTGCCAAAGTATATGGTCAAAGATTGGTCGCCATTGAAAAATCTGAGGATATATTTAAAAGTATTGACCTTGCGGTGGATAAATTGGAACGACAATTGAAAAAATTTAAAGAGAAGCTTCGTAATCATGGAAATTATAAAGTATCCTCATTTGCTATATCCTCTAATTTTGATCAGGAAGAAATTTAAAAATTAATTCAATGAAACAGGTACTGATCCTGATTCATGAGTTTGCATAGTTTGACCAATTCTTTTATGCAGCTTTTGGAATAATTTTTTATGAGTAAATTAACAGTAGAAAAACTTTATCACGATAATAAAAAGAAACTTCAGTTGGAACTGGTGAACCACAAGGCTAGTTTCAAACGAATTATTGAAGAGGGGGATTTAAATCGTCCTGCAATAGCTCTTACTGGTTTCGTGGATGTTTTTACTTATAAGAGGGTCCAGATTATTGGAAATACAGAAAATGCCTATTTAAAAAAATTAACAATTCCCGAAAAGAAAAAAGCGATACAAACGGTACTTTCATTCGAAATTCCTTGCATCATTGTTACCGAGAACAACATGCCTACTCCCGAACTGATAAAAATTGCAAACGAAAAAGATGTAAGTGTTTTCAGAACTCCTTTTAAAACCACTCGCCTCATGCATCTCTTAAGCGATTACCTGGATGAGGTGTTTGCACCTCACATTACGGTGCATGGCTCACTTGTGGATGTTTATGGTATTGGAATGCTTTTTACTGGGCGTAGCGGTATAGGAAAAAGTGAAATCGCTTTAGATTTAGTGGAACGAGGACACCGATTAGTGGCTGATGACATCGTAAATATCAGCAGAAAGGCAGAAGGAATACTCATTGCCACCGCCAGTGAAATGCTCCAACATCACATGGAAATACGAGGTCTTGGTATTGTGGATGTTAGAAGTGTCTTTGGAATTCGTTCCATACGACTACAAAAACGTGTGGAGGTAGAGGTACAATTAGAAGAATGGGACGAAAATGAAGAATATGAAAGAATTGGATTAGATGAGTCCACTACTAAAATTTTAGATGTTGAAATCCCTGTAGTAAAGCTTCCAATTTTTCCTGGGAAAAATATTACAGTTATAGCAGAAGTTATAGCTCTGCACCAGCTAATGAAAATATATGGTCATCACCCAGCTCGTGATTTTAACGAACGGCTCATTGAAAAAATGCAAGAGAAAATTACTGCGGAAAAATATTTAGAAGATTATTTAGATAAAGATTTTGAATAGGGCGAGATTAGATAATAGCTTCTCAATTAAATGGTGGAACGATATTCGATGGAATTGGTAAAGTACAATTGCATAGATGAATAATTCTAGAAACCTCTAAAAAACGATTTTTTAGAAAATCCGAGATATTTTACATACATGGTAAGTTGCATTGTATTAAGTCATGGTCAAGTCGCTCAAGCACTTTTAGATGCTTGCAAACAAATTATTGGTGAATGTAACAATGTATATGCCTTGAACTGTGAAGGACTTAATCCCAAAGGAATTTATGAAAAAATAACCCATCTTATTGAATCTAAAAATTTAACAGATGGGCTTTTTCTTTTAGTGAGCCTGAGAGGTGGTAGTTGTTGGAACGCCGTTGCAAAAATTGTAAGAGAAAGGGAAAAGGTCGAACTTATTTCAGGATTAAATCTCTCAATTATTTTATCTTTTATTACTAAAAGAAAGCAATATAGTTTTGAAGAACTTAGTGAAGTATTAGTTCGAGATGGTAAGCGAGGCATTTCGCGATTAACATATAATAGTAAAGATTGAGGTGGTAATTTATCAATGCCTATTGAATTGATTCGAATCGATGATCGTTTAATTCACGGCCAAGTAGTAATTGGTTGGTGTCCTTATATCCAACCTGATCATCTGGTACTTTGTAACGATGAAGTTGCCAATAACGAGTGGGAAAGAGAAATCTATAAAGAGGCTGCCTCAGATTATCAAATCTCAATATGTTCAGTGGACGAAACGGTAAAATTATTACAAAGCAAAGAATTGAAAAACAAAAAGATTTTTATTATTGTTGACTCGCCAGGCGTAGTTGTACAGCTATTAAATTTAGGCATAAAGATTGATAAAGTCAACGTGGGAGGGATGCATTACCAAGCAGGCAAACGTAAAATTGCCCCTTTTATTTATGTTGATGATGAGGACATAACAAACTTCCGTTTCCTGAAAATTCACGATATTGAATTAGAAGGAAGAGACGTACCAATTTGTAAGTCAATTGATATAGCCAAATCATTAGGATTATAAAAAAAATACCTGTCAATGACGTAGGTGCATAGATGTAGGTAGTTAAAAATATTAAGTTATAAAGGACGTCCTAAAAGTGAAATTATCTTGTTTTTGCACCAATGTCATCAATTTATTTAAAAATTTATTCAATTTAATTTTTATTATGTCTTATCTTCTTCTTCATTCTTGCGACTTTTATTACTTATTTTTTAAACTTTCTTTTTGAACTCCTTTACGGTATAAAAATCCACCTTTCTTTTCTTGCACAAATTTAATGTATGCTAAAAGAAAGTCTTGTCTATTAAATTAATATCACAAGTCTTGACTTTAAGGATTTATTTTTTTTTCTTTTGTTCAACTTTAATGTTAAATAAGAAAACAATACAAAAAACAAATTATTTATAACTGAAAATTGAATTTAATTCTGTAAAAATATTGAATAGGTGGGTTATAATGGTACATCTTATTAAAGTTAATTTCTTTACAAAGTAAAGTTGATCTTATTATGGTCAAAAGCTCAAGTTCAAAGAACTCTAATATCATTCATAGTTATCCTAGGAACACGCTAGAACAAGCTAATGTCGTAAAAAATGGATGGCATAAGGTGGGAAAGAAACTCATGGTTCCCAATTTAACCATGGATAAATTTTTAAATAAACTTAATGATGCTAAAAAAAGTGTAGAAATTGCTGAACAATTAAAATTAGAACGCTCAAAAGCGATTCAAGATAGAAATAAATGTTTGAGTGAACTTTGGGATTTAACTAAACGAATTAGAAATGCTGCAAAGGCGACCTTTGGGGATAATTCTAACGAGTTAGATTTGTTAAATAAATGAAACAGCAAGGAGGAACCAAAAAGCTAAATAAGTTTAGATATTTAATACTTTAACTAGGTTTAGAATATATTTAAACCACCAGAGCCAGCAATTTAACTTTTTCCCAAAACGGGTATGGCATGCTATTTTGGAAAGAAGTAATATGAGATTAAAACAGTGAAACGCTTATAGTACCTTTCTGAAATAGTACTGGGCCTTTCACTTTTAGGCTCCGGTGGTTAATTTAAAATTAATGTAATAAATTTATTTATAGTTTGCAAGAAAAAATTTAGAGATAGATTTATGAAATATTTGGTAACAGGCGGTGCAGGTTTCATCGGTTCGAATATAGTAGAG
>JBHIAC010000096.1:0-12514 GCA_046758365.1 bacterium | reverse complement strand
CTATGGTCAACAAACCCACAGGAAAATCATCTTCGGTAGTGAGCACAATCTCCTCCCCGAGCTTCACCGCCAAAGCAAAATCGTTCGAAACAGGTAAGGTAATGGGAATTGACCAGACCAATCCATTGGCAAGCCGCATATTCTCGACCACACTCTCATAATCAGCCTGATTCATAAATCCTGTCAATGGGCTAAAAGCGCCCACGGCTATTAACTCCAGATCGGAAATAGATGTAGAGCTCAAGCACAACTTTTTTAAATGTTTCGTTTTCCCAAGTGCTGATTCCCGTGCATCCCCACGCAACACCCGATTAATTAACTCCCCTCCATGAGGTTCTATTAGATCCATGAAACTCCTCTCTTATTTGTTAATTTATAATTTGATATAATGTTTAATATTATTGTCGGACAATCTTTAAATAATATTAAGGTATGTGATTATATTAGAAAATCATTTTAAGAAATCCTATCTCAAGTCCACTACCTCAGTATCAGGCGGAATTTCAAATGTAAAAAGCGAGTCATCCAATTGGATATTTTGTTTAACGTTTCTCACATAATATGTGTTAACATTATCATTAATGTCAATCTGCTCAATTTTAATGGTTAACCAACTGGACGCCTCCACCCAAATTTTCATAGATTTTATAAACGCTTCTTCATCCTTGGGTACTAAATTTAATAGGTACGTTTTTTTACCTTCTATCTTTTCTTCCCCAACAAGGTGAGGCGTAAAATCCTCGGAATATTTAAAAAGAAGGTCTTTAGGCAGTGGATTTTCTTCTGACTTTGTTAAAAGATCAATAATGACTTGTTGATTGGATTCTGAGTAAGTCCAGACTGTTTTTCCATCGGTCACAATAATCTGACTTTCGGTTTCAATTCTGTAGTTGTTTCCAGACTTCAAGAATATGGTTCCTTTAAGAGTTTGAGTTTCACCGGCCAGTTCCCAAGAATACACTTGCTCAAAATCTGCTTTCAGGCTTTCTAAAGATTCATATTTTTGTTTAACCTTTTTAATGATATCCTTAGCACGGACTGAGCTAGCAATAAGCTCTGGTAAAAAGTAAAATGAGAAGGCATTTACAATAAAAATTGCTATTAATAAAAAATAGGTCATATTTCCTCCAAACCCTTTAAATTTCTGCATTGGTACAAAAAATCTAACAGTCAAGCTGAACGGCGGCGTACGGATTTAGGAGCCAGCGCCGTCTGCTCCAGCGAGTGGTTAGGCCGCCAGGCAAAAACCAAGCGAATGCCCCCACTGGTTAGCAGCTGATGATCGCGGGCAGAACTCTCTCATACAGGTGCTGCTATGGGGCCGTTAGTCTCCTTGCCCACTCTACAATTTGCTCTCTATGTTGGGCGTAATCTCCAATATGGGTTGTCAACAATAAATTATAATCCCATCTCCTCAAGCTGTTGTTCATCTATCAAAACCTCCCGGGCTTTGCTGCCATCAAAGGCGCCAACTACACCAGCCGCTTCTAATTCATCTATCAAACGCGCTGCACGAGCATAGCCAACTTTTAAACGTCTTTGTAATAATGAAATTGAACCTTGCTGATGACGCACTACTAGCTTTAACGCTTCATTAAACAATTCATCTCGCTTGCCTCCAATACCTCTTTCTTCTATGTATTCTACAGATTCTTCTATTGCGATTGGCAAGGTGTGTTTAGGAAATCTGGGCTGTTTTCTAATATGAGATATTATGGCTTCTATTTCATCAGAAGAAATATAAGTCCCATGAATTCTTACCGGCTCTGCGCTGCCCGGAGCAATGAACAACATATCACCCATCCCTAATAATTTTTCAGCGCCATTTGCATCAAGAATGGTGCGAGAATCCGTTTTCGAAGCCACCTGAAAAGCAATTCGGGCTGGGAAATTGGCTTTTATTACTCCAGTAATTACGTCCACCGAGGGACGCTGGGTAGCTAAAATGAGATGAATTCCAACTGCCCGTGACATCTGGGTTAGACGGGCGATTGGCTCTTCAACTTCTTTAGCTGCAATTAACATTAGGTCCGCCAGTTCGTCGATAATTAATACAAGATATTCTAATGGTTCTATAGGCTCCTTGTCATTAAGATTTCGCAACTGTCCACTTTTGAGTTTTCTATTAAAATCTACGATATTTCGAACTCCTGCTCGGGCTAAACTCTTATAACGGTTTTCCATGATCGCTTCCAAACTTTTTAAAACTGATATAGCATTGGTCGCTGACGTTATTACTTCTTCATTTAAATCTTCTCTATAAGTTAGATGATGGTGACGCAAATATTTATAAATTGATAGTTCCAACCTTTTAGGATCAATCATTACTAATTGAACTTGTGTGGGATGAGCCTTAAAAAGTATGCTTGCAATAATCGTGTTCAAACAAACGCTTTTTCCAGAACCCGTGGCCCCTGCGATAAGTAGATGTGGCATTTGATCTAACTTGGTAACATAAGGTTCACCAGATATAGTTTTACCGAGGGCGATGGTTAGTGGGGAATCAGAATTTTGAAATGGAGCAGACTCAATAATGTCTCTTAAAAATACCAAAGAATGTTTTCTATTAGGAATCTCTATACCCACAGCGCCTTTACCCGGAATTGGGGCTACAATTCGAATACTTTTTGCCCGCATAGCTAAAGCTAAATCGTCAGCAAGTGCCGTGATTCGGCTTACTTTAACCCCAGAAGCAGGTTCAACTTCATAGCGAGTAATAACCGGGCCAGGACTAATTTCAACCACTTTACCTTGAACTCCGAATTCTAAAAGACGTTTCTCTAAAACCTGCGCGTTGGTAATAAGCTCATCTTTACTGATTTCATCCTCAGGAGTTTTAGGCAATGTAAGTAATTCTAAAGAAGGAAACACATAAGCTTGTGCTGAGATAGATTTCCCATAAGAATTTTTATTAAAAGAATCATTGGTTACATCATCTACTATCTCCTTCTCTAATTGTTTGCCTGGAGGGTGAATTTGTGATTTTTCTGAAGGTTTCTCTCCCATATTTCTTTGAGGTTTAACTATTTCTCGCCAGGTGATTTCCTCTTTATGGGTTTGAGTTTTATATTCTGTTTTGATTTTACGTTTATCACGCCATTTTTCAAATTTATTTTTTGAATGACCAATAGTTGAAGATAAGGCTTCTCCTAAAGCAGCGAAAGTTCCAGCAAAACTAAAATTTGTAGCCCCGATGACAGTAATCATAATGAGAAATAACAAAACAACTATACTACCAGCTATACCTAAATAAGTAAAAAGGGTTTGTGCAATTAATCCACCTATCAAACCTGAGAGAGCGTATCCGAGATTGCTCGCACCTTTGGAGGTTACCTCAGGGATGGCTAAAATAATGGAGGTATATATGGCAAAAATTAAAAGATAGGCGGTCCAGCGAAACGTAATTGAAAATCTATTTCCTCGGAAAAGATTCCATCCCCATAAAAAAATTATCACAGGAAATACAAATGAAGGATAACCGATTATATATTGAATTAGAAAATAAGAAATATAAACTCCGGCGACCCCTAATTGGTTGTCAATTTTACCAATAGTAATATTTCCAGGCTGCTCGTGGGAATTGTACGTCAAAAGGCTAACTAAGACTAAAATCCCAAGAGTCATCAGTAAAATACCTAGAATTTCCTCTTTTCTGGATATTTTAATACGCTGTTTTCGGTTCATCTTGTAAATATAAACATTTGACTTAATACTTATTCTAAAATTTTAATAAGAGAATGTTTCACACTTCTAATCTGTTGGACAAATTCTTTAGCGCGACTACCCACATTTTCCACATTTAAAAGAGCTGATATCACAGCAACGCCATCAGCTCCCGCCTGTATTATAGGCGCGAGATTTTCTAAGGTTATTCCTCCAATGGCTATCAAAGGCAAGTTCGTTTTCGAACGTAGGGTTTCAACAATTTTAATGCCCATAATTTGCAGATCATCTTTTGTATTTGTGGGATAGATAGTGCCTACGCCCAAGTAATCCGCACCACCCTCCACGGCTTTGTAGAACTCATTCAAGTTGTGTACCGATACGCCCAAAATCATTTTTTCTCCAATCATGCTACGCGCAACTTGAAGCGGCAAATCTTTTTGACCCAAATGAACCCCATCAGCTTTCACCGCCATGGCAATATCCAAGCGATCGTTGATTATGAGGGGGATGCCATGTTTCTGTGTAACTTCTTTTACTTTTAACGCCTCTAAATAAAATTCTTCTGTTTCAGAGATTTTATTTCGAAGTTGAATTACGCCGGCTCCGCCTTTGATTAGATCTTCGGCTAAAGTTGAGATAGACCGGCCTTTGATAAACTCTTTATCAAGAATCGCATATAAAGACCAATCGATGTTATGAAAATCTAATTCGAAGGTCAAATTAGAGGCCTCAAATTAAGATCAAATTTTTAAAAATAATCAGAAAATTAATTTCTTTTAGACTATAAGGTCAAAATAATTATTCCAAGCCATATTTTTTAATAGGCGATTCTCTCTTTTGCTGTGTCAATTCCTGATATGGTTTGCATTTAATGCTAATACTAATTACGACTGAAGTTGATACCACATTGTCTAACAATAAATTAATAAGGTCTCTGATAAAATGGTGTTTTAACTACTTGAGCCGGTATTTCACGTCCTCGGATGGTAATCGTAACCGGTGTGCCTACTTCATTAAAGGGAACATTGATATATCCAATTCCAATGCCCTTGTCAAGACTCGGTGAAAAAGTTCCACTAGTAACATGACCAATTTCTTTGCCGTCCTTCATAATTTTATAACCATGCCTGGGAAAAGCTCTTTCTTTTAGTTCAAATCCTACTAACTTTTTAGAAACTCCTCCTTCTTTGGCCTTGATGATTGCGTCACGCCCAATGAAATCGCCTTTTTCTATTTTCGTGATCCAACCTAAACCTGCTTCAATGGGATTGGTGGTTTCATCTATATCATTCCCATATAGACAATATTTCATTTCTAACCTGAGTGTATCACGTGCCCCCAGTCCAATGGGATCAATTTCAAACTTTTTACCGGCTTCTAAAATTGCGCCCCACACTTTTATGGATTGACTGGCATCAAACCCTACTTCAAAGCCATCCTCGCCTGTATAACCCGTTCGTGAGATGACGGCATGGACGCCGGCTATCTTTCCTTCTCGGAACCAATAATATTTAATTTCAGATAAATTCAAGTCGGTTAACTTTTGCAGGGTTGCTTCAGCATTTCTACCCTGTACTGCGAAAAGACTGAACTCATCGCTGATATCAGTAAGCTCAACGCCCGAGATTAGATGCTCTTTCAGCCACTGAAAATCTTTTACACGATTAGCGGCATTGACAATGAGCATATAATGTTCAGGGAAACGATAAACGATCAAATCATCAACCATCCCTCCGTTATCATAACACATACCACTATATTGAGCCCGGTTTTCGACCAATTTTGTTACATCATTCAAAGTCATTTGTTGTAAATATTCTTGAGCGTTGTCACCTTTAATGATAAATTCACCCATGTGCGATACGTCAAAAATACCAACAGAGTTCCGTACTCGTTTGTGTTCTTCAATAATTCCTTTATACTGAACAGGCATTAAATATCCACCAAATTCAACAATTTTGGCGCCTAATTCTTTATGAGCTTCATAAAGGGCCGTTTTTTTCGGTTCCAAAATTAACCTCTCTATTGATTATAGCTTACTTAACGCTGATTTTATTCGGGCTAACCCTTTTTTTATATTTTCAATAGAGTTAGCATAGGAAAGCCTTAAATAACCCTTTCCATATTTCCCAAATGCAGTTCCTGCGAGCAAAGCAACTCCAGCTTCGTTTAATAAATAATTTTCAAGCCATTGGGAAGGCCTGTTAACTTTTTTTACGTTAGGAAAAACATAAAATGCTCCCTTAGGGACTTTACAACTAATCCCAGGGATATTGTTTAAGCCATCCACGATTACATCACGGCGTTTTCTGAATTCCTCCACCATAGCATCTACTTCTTGCGTTGGGCCTTGTAACGCTTCAATGGCGGCATACTGGGAAAAAGTTGCTGTGCAAGAATTACTGTTTATCATCAAACGTTCTACATGTTGAGCTAAATCTTCTCTCAACACCCCGAATCCCAAACGCCAACCAGTCATCGCGTAGGTTTTTGAAAAGCCATCTAAGAGAATGGTATTATCCTGCATGTCTGGTAATGAATATATGCTCGCATGCTTTCCTTCGTAAATTATATTTTTGTATACCTCATCGGAAAGCACCCAAATATTTTTCTCTTTAGCCACTTCAGCTATTACTTCTATATCTTCCTGGGTTAATATACCGCCTGTTGGATTTTGTGGAGAGTTTATGATAATTAAACGGGTGCGGTCAGTAACCAGGGAACGGAACTCGTTGGGATCAAAACGGAAATCATTTTCTTCCCATAACGGTAGCGGGACGGGCTTACCGCCGACAAAGTTAATGACCGATTCATAAATTGGAAATCCAGGGTTAGGATAGATTACTTCATCTCCTTCTTCGATGCAGGCGAATATTACAAAAAATAAAATGGGTTTAGCGCCAGGCGTTACAATTACCTGTTCAACCTTGGGCCGTAACCCACGACGAACATAAACTTCTTCAACAATGGCTTCTCTTAAAGGCATAATTCCAGCGGCTGGCGAATAATGGGTTTGACCTTCCCGCAACGCTGCCACGCCAGCTTCAATTATATGTTTGGGGGTAGTAAAGTCCGGTTCGCCTATTTGCAAATGGATTACGTCTTTTCCTTGAGCTTCTAACGCCTTTGCACGGGCCATAACTTCAAAAGCGGTTTCGGTCCCTAAAAGATTCATTCTATTAGCGAATTTCATTTCTAATGCTCCTTAAATCGATAATCGTAAAATTTCCATAACGAAAGTCCGTGATTAAATAATCAGACTTTTAACTGATAGATTTCAATAAGCGTTATATGATTATTAAAGAAAGATTTGAAATATGATAATTAGTACTAAAAAAAGATAGTAAAAATATTGACAAGAGTCAAGAGTACAAATAAAAAACCAGCGCCCTACTAATCGCTGGTTTTATTTATCATAGTTCTATCTGATTAATCTCTAATTTTTACATTATTTCCTTATAAAATCGCTCAATTTAGGTTATAATAACCATAAGGGTTAACAAAATGGCCATACTAATGTTCTTAACTACCATCCTTGTCTTAATTTATTAATATCATTAAAAATTATAAAAACGATTAGTGCTAACAAAAGGGCCATACCTATTTTCTGGACAACCAGTCTTGTTTTAATGGAAAGCGGTTTACGTCTAATAGCTTCGATGGCCAAAAATATCAGATGTCCTCCATCTAAAACAGGGATTGGCAAAATATTTAATATACCCAAATTTATACTGATAAGAGCAGTGAATTCAAACAATCTTTGCAGTCCTGCTTTCGCACTTTCTCCAGCTATCTTTGCAATGATTATGGGACCGCCAAGAGATTTTAAAGACTCCTCCCCTGTAATAAGCATTTTTATTGCAGAACCAATAAGTTTTACAATGGTAAATGAGATTTTGGCACCATGGCCAAAAGCTGCAAGGAGTCCTGTGTCTCGATATTGAATTTTTGGGCCAATACCAATAAGGCCAATTTTGCTTTCTTGCTGAAATTCAGGTGTAACTTTTGAGGTAAAAGTCTCCCCTTCTCTTACCCATTGAATATCTAACTCAACACCGGGACGATTGTGAATGATGTTGGTTAGTTCCTCCCAAGTTTTGATAGATTGCTGGTTAACAGCGGTAATAATGTCACCTGGTTGCAAACCTATAGACTCGGCAGGCATCCCTGGCACCAATTCACCCACGGTGGTTCCAACGGGTTCGCCAATTCCCGTAGAATAAACAATCATTGCATAAATAACAACGGCAGTAAATATATTCATAAATGAACCTGCAGAAATTACAATGGCTCTCTGCCATACAGGCTTCGATTGAAATTCCCATGGTTCGCCTTTAATTGTATCGTCGAGGCTTTCATCAATCATACCAGCCATTTTGACATAGCCACCCAAAGGTAACCAGGATATGCAATAATCTGTTTCGCCAATTTTCTTTCCAATCATTCTAGGTGGATAACCCAGAGAGAATCTATCAACACGGATGCCCACCATTTTAGCTGTAACGAAATGCCCTAATTCATGAACAAATATTAATAAACCTAAAACAAATGCAAAGGATAATAATGTAGTAAACATTCAGAACCTCATATAAATTTTATAATACTTCTAACTATATCTTTGTTTAACAAATTCCCGTGCTAAGTAATCATATTTTAATATTTCATCTACTCTATGAAAGCTATTTTTATCACACTTAGTGAGGGTTTCCTCTACGATTTGAGGAATTTGGTCAAATCTAATTCGCCGATTTAAAAATAATTTAACGGCTTCTTCGTTCGCCGCATTTAAAATAGCTGGGGCTGAGCCACCATATTCTAATGCTTCGTAGGCCAACTTTAAACAACGAAATTTGTCTAAATCTGGTGGTTCAAAAGTGAGTTCTTTGAGACGACAGAAATTGAGTCTAGGAAAGTTAGAAGCCATTCGCTTTGGATATGTCAAAGCATATTGAATAGGAATTCGCATATCAGGAACTCCCATTTGGGCTTTCACAGAACCATCTTCAAACTCGACCATACCATGAATAATGGATTGAGGATGAATCACAACCTGAATTTTGGATGGGGCTAAATTAAAGAGCCAATGAGCTTCGATGACCTCCAAGCCCTTATTCATCAAAGTGGCGGAATCAACCGTGATTTTTTGTCCCATTGTCCAGTTGGGGTGATTTAAGGCTTGTTCAACAGTCAAATTTGGAAAATTGTTAAAAGGAATTTCTCGAAAAGGTCCGCCAGAAGCCGTTAATATTACGCAACGAATCTTTGTCTGTTCTTCGCCAGCAATACACTGTAGAAGAGCGCTATGCTCACTATCAATAGGAATAATTTCAGCCCCTAATTCACGAGCTTTTTCCATAACAAACTGACCGCCAATAACCAGCGATTCTTTATTGGCCAGCGCAATGCGACAATTTTTCCTAATTGCATTCAAGGTGGGCTGGAGTCCAATTGCCCCAACTAAAGCATTGACCACAATATCAACATCTGTTCTTTGACTGATTTCAAGCACACCCTTAAAACCTACAAATACCTCTATCCCTAATTCTTTAAACTTGGGTATATATTCAACTGCTGCTTCTTTCTTTTGAACTGCCACCGCTTTAGGGTTAAGTTTCTTTGCCTGTTCGAATAAGAGTTCAACATTTTGAAATGTTGTTAAATACTTTATTTCGAATTTATTCTGCTGGGCTGCAATCACGTTCAGGCAATTGGTACCAATCGAGCCTGTAGAACCCAGAACACTAATTCTTTTCATACTATCAATGCAAAATTAACTTAAAAGCAAACCTTTTTATTATTTTACAAAAAGGTTTGCTTTTGACTCATTAAATAACTATCTGAAACTGATTCCTATCCCAAGATCAAAACTAGCAAATTCACTAAAGTTATAGGAGCCGTTTACATGTATTAACGGGAGAGGTTGTATTTGAGCGCCTAAAGTTAAATGTGGCATCCTTTCATTAAATCGGCCTCCATTTAAGAAATCCTCATTAAGCTTCAATGTTGTAATATCAATCCCACCACCGGCATAAACTGTAATTATCGGTAAAGAATAACTCGCAACCCCGTTAAAACTGATGGTACTAACCGTACCGAAATCAAACTCTTCAGGTACAAACAGAGCATGATAGGTACCCATGACCATAATTTTTGGTAATGCTGGTAATTGTAGAAGACCATATTTAATTCCGCCACCAATCAAAGTTACGCCGCCTCGGCTATCCGTGGCTCTTGGAGGACTGGCATTCATGTCTACGCTGCTTCCAAGTGGGAAATAAAAAAATCTACCCAAGAGTTCAAAATTCCCTGGTAACCCAAAACTCCCATGTAAAAAAGCTAAGCCAACCATATTTTCTTTTGAAAAAACAGGCAGATCTTTGAAGTTTTCAGGGACATTGGCAACTACACCCCGGAGCCCTACATCAATTCCGCCAACGCTGTGTAGGTCTGCGGTGTGGAAAAGTCCGCCCCCAACGATAGAACCAAAAAACTTAAGTATGGCGTTAACCTCTGATCTGATTGTCTCCTCATCTGGCGCTGTATCAAATTTAAAATACTGAGCCTGGGCAATTTGAACATTAAGGCAGACAAAAATAGTAAATAGTAATCCAAACAAGAAATAACGTCTCATAGCACCCTCCTACTAAATTGAGTATATTTCGGTTTAAGTTCATTTATCCGCTGCAACTCCTGCGGGGTTAACTGATCGGACTGCAAGATGACATTAAAATATTTTTCAAATCCCGACTTTAGGCTGGCTGCCACGTCTTTATAATTTACTTTTCGCTTCAAAATACTTTCAATACAAACGGTTCTCTGCTGTAAATGTTCCCGAGCTTTGCTTGTTGAACCATTTCCATTTGGAGATAAATAATTTAGTAATTTCAAATGTTCATTGTCCAAAATAATAGAACCATGCTGAAGTATAGCGTTTTTGAAACGACGCTGAGCGCTGCCAACGAGCTTTTTCCCTTTAAAGTGTATTTCATATTTTGCAGAGCTAGCAAAACAGGCGAAGCTTCCTCGGTATTGAGTAAATTCTGGAGAAATGGTTTCCACTCTTTCCAAAACCACAGGCAATCCCAATTGGTACAATCCCTGTACTAGTGCTGAACTGATTTGATTATATACTTCTAAAGTATTTTTTTGGAACCAAGCACTCTCTCTGGGTAATATTACACTATAGGTTATTTCATGTGAGTGAAAGATAGCCCGACCTCCTGTAGGTCGACGAACAACATCTACACCATCCTTTTGGCACTTCTCCAAATTTATCTCTTGCCATTTCTGGTGATAACCAATGGAAATGGTGAAAGGCTGCCAACGATATACTCTTAAAACTGGAATGCAGGAACTAGCATATCGTGCTAACGCTTCATCTGTCGCCATGTTGAATACACTATCTGCGGTACCTGAATCTATATAACGCCAGAATTTCTCTTTTTGGTACTTCATCGAATAACGCC
Organism: bacterium; assembly: GCA_046758365.1. Taxonomy (GTDB): domain Bacteria; phylum Zhuqueibacterota; class Zhuqueibacteria; order Oceanimicrobiales; family Oceanimicrobiaceae; genus JBHIAC01. The sequence continues at coordinate 1,382 of JBHIAC010000096.1, read as the reverse complement.
TCGCTGGCTGCTTTAAACAAATTTTATTATATTTTTCTTAAATACAAAATTTGAGTGAACTGCAAAAAGGTGATTGATCCAAAAGCTGACCTTCTTAATTGATGAAAAGAGCGTTGGTTATTTAATAGTTCAATACAGTTATGAAAACCAATATTTTGATAAAAATTAAGAGAAGATCAGCTTTTTGCAGCATTAATATACTCTTTAAAAGGCTATCGCATATTGCCAGCTAATCTCTATTAACCACGGCGGCAGACAATTCTGCTTCGCAGACTAGAGAGCCGTCTACATACGCTTTTCCCATCATTTTACAGAGGGACTGGCGAAATTTCAACATTTCCAGTTCAAACCTGAGCTGATCTCCTGGACGCACCGGTTTTCTGAATTTCGCTTTATCGATGCCTGTAAAATAGGCTAATTTCTCTTCAGGTTTTTGTTGTGTATTTAATAGCATTATCCCACCGGTTTGGGCCATGGCTTCTAATATTAACACGCCCGGCATAATGGGATAACCTGGGAAATGGCCGATAAAGAATGGCTCGTTTTGAGTAACATTTTTTATTCCTACTACGCGCTCCATGGGCACTAAGTCAATAATTTTGTCCACCAATAAAAACGGATAACGGTGAGGTAAAATTTTCTGAATGGCCGTTGCGTCTAATACTAATCCTTCGCCTTTAGTGGATTGGTATTTGGATTTAATTTGATTTTTTTCATATTCTTTTTGTATCATCTTCCCTCCATTTATTGAAAAAGAAATCAGACTTCTGCAAAATTAATTTAAAGCATGCTCAAAATGGGTGTACAGGCTTCACCCTGCCTATGACAATTTCAACCTAAAGGTTGTACACCCTATTTTGCAGAAGTCTATAAAAAAGAAATGTTTATTTAGAATTCAGCATAAATCACAGATTGCTCTGAAGTTTTAAATTATTCCATCACCCCCCATCACTTTTGCTCCAATCACAGCATTGGGATGAACTCCTGGCATTATAATCTATTTGAAAGCAAAAAATCCTTTTAGCGCTTGATTAAAAGATAATTAAGGATTTTCAACAGGAAATTTTTTCAAACACACAGGGTAGTCTGGATAAACAAGAAGGGTTGACGCTTTGGTGGAATAGAGGTACCTGAAATATTTTCGATGCACTAAAAATGATAAATCTTTTTCTGCTGAGAAATCCAAAGATGATGCCCCAATAATGACTATGGAGGGGGCCCCTTCTATGTCACCATCAAAAAGCTCGGCGAATTGTTTTTCACGGACCTTCCGTGAAATTTTTTCCAAACTCTAATCCTTAAATTAAATCTCTTAATTCAAAAATAATATTTATTTCCCTTTCGGATTTGACTGAGCCGGAAGGCCTTTATTTAATTCATCG
>JBHIAC010000095.1:0-12724 GCA_046758365.1 bacterium | reverse complement strand
ATAAGTCACAACCTATTTCGGTATATGCCAGGAATTTTTGGCAGGCCAGCACCGGACACTCTTCTGGTGATTAAAAACAATTTGTTTTACTTTGCGGAAGGGGGTATCCGGATTGGCCACGACAAGTACGAAGAGAATACACGCATCGTCATCGACGGCAATCAGTTTGTCTATTCAGGAGTAGTGATTAATTCGGATTTTATTCAACGCCAGAATTTTGAGATTGTCAACAATACCTTTGATAATTCCCATGTGGGCATATTGAACTCCGAAGGGGTTAAAGTCAAGAACAATGCTTTTCACAATTGCGTCACCGGGGTAGGGATGAATTTTGCCAGAAACATTGAAATTCAGGGCAATACTTTTGATGGTCCCTCGATTACCGCCATCGATATCGCCTATCTCTCTTTTAATATATTGATCACCGACAACACCATTACAGATTGTCAGCGGCAAGGAATATTGATCTATTACAATTCTGAAGCCGGGATTCACAACAACAACATGTATGATAATGATATTGCAGTGTCGATCTGGCAGTCTGCCGCTTCGGTAGATGCGAGCTACAACTGGTGGGGAACCACCGATACCGACTCCATCGATGTCTTGATCGAGGATTATGAGGATGATAATCGCCAGGGAAAAGTGCAATACCTCCCGATCCTGCATGCCCCGGTGGGGAGTCCACTAAGTCGGCTTAGTCAAACGCCCCGTACCTTCGAGCTTGCGCAAAACTACCCGAATCCGTTTAATCCCACAACTACAATTTCTTATTATCTTCCACAATCGGCCGACGTAAATATTTCTATTTTTAACATTACCGGTCAGTTGGTTGAAACTCTGGTTAATGAGCGTAAAACGGCCGGGTTTCATTCGGTGATCTGGAATGCGAGTGGAATAAGCTCGGGGTTGTACTTCTACAAAATCATGATAAACGGTCAAGTATCGGCGGTTAAAAAATCCATTTATATGAAATGAAGTTAAGGGATTTACTAATCATTAACAGGAAAATAGTTACGGCTTGGGCAACACACCAGAGGACATCAAAAGTGGGCGCTGAACCACTTCTCATCGCTAACGGGTTATAGGTCTGTAAAAGCAAGGAAATGGCCACAATCGAAGGCGGAACACCCTCACGGTCATTGTCAAAGACAATAAAGTTCGGCAAAATCCTCGTCATGGAAAATACGATGACGATTAACTGCAAGGAAACCAAAAAGCTGTCACGACCTACTTTATCAAGGTACTGCATATCGGCATCGAAAATGGATGCTTGGTGGTATAATTTGTCAAAGGAGCACTTTCCGACCGGTCCTCTGGGAAGTACGAAGCAAGTTGACAAAAAAAGCCTGATGGAAATCATTCCACCAGGCTTCTATATGCCCCATCCACCCGTTTTAATTACTAATTGAGCGATTCTGCCTAAAATTGTTTCATAAACGGGTTTAGGCGTAGAGAACGTTGGGTGTTCACGCTTTAGCGTGGTATTTACGCCTGCCACTACAAGCTAAAGCTTGAACACCGAACCTCCCCCAGCAGGAAAAATCGCTCAATTTAGGTACTAATAATACAAATATTTTCTCCAATATTCGTTGTCTCGTGCTCTGGATCGAACTAAATGCAAATAAAAATAGCTGCTGAGAGGTTTGGGTTTTTTCAATACCCTTAATCCGGCTTCTTTTGGAGTTTGATCACCTTTTTTGATATTACACTTTTTGCAACAGGTCACCAAATTTTCCCAAACGCTTTTACCCCCCCGCGATTGAGGTAAAATATGATCTAAGGTCAATTCGTTGGGCATACCCATTTTGCCACAGTATTGGCAGGTGTTATTATCCCTTAAAAAAATATGCTTTTTAGAGTATACTTTTTTCCGATACGGAATTTGTACATAATGAACAAGGCGAATGACTGCGGGAACAGGAATCGCCGTCGAAGGCGATCTCATAAGGTAATGCGTATCTTGCTCACTCCGAGCTAAACCTTTTATAATTAATATAATAGCACGATGTACTCCGCAAATATGAATGGGTTCGTAGCTGGCATTTAATACTAATACTTGTGTGTACATTCTTTGATTTCCTTTAAATCCAATTGTTTTTTTCTTGAGCGCTTATAGTGCTTTAGATTTTCGTGTACCTTGGTCGATAAATTTCCTCTCGCAGGGCCTCGCCTAATCTTTTTTATTAAATTTTTTTTCTCTATTCTCATTTTAATATTAATTCGAGCTATCGATTCTACTCTTTATTTTAAAATAATTCGTATCATTCCGATATAAAGCTTAAGGTACTGATTCTACACTTATCCAAATAATTTATGACGTTGGTGCAAAAACAGGATAATCTCAACTATTAGCAATTGTACATTCAATATGTTTAAATTAAAATATTTAGCTTCTTACCTTATTGCACCTACGTTATTTATTGATTAATTTAAATATTATATTTCATTTAGTCAAGAAAATTTTCATATTACTTTAAGAGCATTTTTTCGCTTGCAAATTAAATTAGAATATATTAAACTATACAGCAAAATTGTTACATCTTTTCTTTCAGGTGTGCAGAGGCGGCCTATTGCGGGGGAAAAGGTATCATTACCGTTGATCAGGTGGCAGTGGTTATTAATCCACCGCAGTATTATTATCTGCAATCGGCTGAAATCGTCGTAGAGAGTACCCACAATAGCGCCGGAGGTACCATTTTCCCACTGGCGCAATTGGCTCGATTATACGAATTAGCGAAGCTACGAAATTTGAAACGTCATGTAGAGGTCACTCATCAAGATATTGATAAAGTTTTAATGATGTTCAAGGAAATATTAAATTAGGAGATAAAAATTTTGAGAATCATCATTATTGGTGGCGGCGAAGTTGGTCATCATTTAGCAAAGATTTTCTCAAAAGAAAATCATCAGGTGGTGATGATTGAGCCCGATACAGAAAAATTAAAAATGGCAGATGAATCATTGGATATTATGGCCATTGCAGGAAGCGGGGCGAGCGTTCATACTCTTGTGGAGGCAGGCATCAAGGAAGCCGAACTATTGATAGCTGTTTCTGCCATCGATGAAGTGAATATCATAGCCTGTATGTTGGCTGACAAATTTGGAGTCCCTAAAAAAATTGCTCGAGTGAGAAACCCGGAGTATACAGCTCAAAATGCTGTATTAGCACCAGAACAGTTAGGTATCGACCTTATGATTAACCCTGAGTTGGAAACAGCCCATGAAATTGTTTGGCTTATTCGGCGTTCTGCGGCAACAGATGTAATTGAATTTGCGGAAGGCGCAATTCAATTAGTTGGTTTGAGGCTGGATACCAAGGCAAAAATCTTGTCAAATAAACTTCGGCAGGTAAGTTTAAGTATACCAAACCTAACCTTTAGAACGGTAGCCATTTTTCGTAACGGAAAAACTATCATTCCGACTGGAGAAGACTATTTTTTCAATGGAGATCAGATTTTTGTTGTTTCTAAAACCGAATCCGTGCCAGAGCTTTTAGAGCTCTGTGGTAAATCTGAAGAGCGAATAGAGAAAATAATGATATTAGGCGGGGGCAAGGTCGGTCGCATGGTTGCACAAGAATTAGAAGAGGACAAAAAATTAGACATCCGATTAATAGAGTCGAACCGCTGGAAATCCCAATTTGTGGCTGACCAGCTTAGGCGAACTCTAGTCATCCGAGGCGATGGAACCGATGTGGACCTTCTCGCTTCTGAAGGCATCATTGATATGGACGCTTTTGTTGCAGTGACCGACGATGAAGAAACAAATATAATTACTTCTTTATTAGCTAAACATTTAGGGGTGCGCCGAAGTATTACGATGGTAACCCAGGCCAATTATATGCCCCTAATGACTTCTATCGGTCTAGATGTTGCGGTAGACAAGCGCATGATTACCGCCAATGCCATCGCCCGCTTTATTCATAGAGCCGAGGTCGTTTCAGTGGCAACTTTAAAAGGAATCGATGCTGAGGCTATTGAATTGATTGCTCAGGAAGGTTCAAAGATTGTTAAAAAACCTTTAAAAGATATAAAATTTCCGGAAGGTGCTATCATCGGTGCCGTAACCCGAAACGGCAAGGTTTTTGTCCCGGTGGGAAGTTCTTTGATTCAACCACATGACAAAGTCGTTGTATTTGCCTTACCCAAAGCAGTATCCAACGTTGAAAAAATATTTGGATAATGGATATCAAGGCTGTCCTTCACATTCTTGGAGTATTGCTGGTATTTTTAGGCTTCTCGCTTTTGTTACCCATTGTATTTTCTCTGTATTACAAGGATGGTGATTTTTTTGCATTGCTATTTTCATTACTGATTATTATTACCATAGGATTTCTGTTATGGAAATTAACTCCTGCTAATAGAGAACTCAGAATGCGTGAAGGTTTTGCTGTAGTTACTTTTAGTTGGATCTTTTTAGCAGGCTTTGGAACATTACCGTTTTTGCTCTCGAATGTTGAGATTTCTTTTACGGAAGCGTTCTTTGAAACCATGTCTGGTTTTACAACCACTGGTGCCACGATCTTAACAGACATTGAAGTACTCCCTCATGGGGTTCTTTTTTGGCGTAGCTTGACCCACTGGCTCGGCGGTATGGGAATCATAGTTTTGTCCTTGGCAATTTTACCCATATTGGGAGTCGGTGGCATGCAGTTATTCAAAGCAGAAGCTCCGGGGCCAGAGGTGGATAAACTGCAACCCCGAATACAAGATACAGCAAAAATTCTGTGGGGAGTATATGCTTTATTTACATTATTAGAAGCTGTTCTTTTAAAATTTGGCGGTATGAGCCTATTTGATGCTCTATGTCAAACTTTTGGAACTATGGCAACAGGTGGATTCTCAACCAAAAATGATGGCATCGCCTATTTCAATAGCGCCTATATTGAATACGTCATCACTTTTTTTATGATCTTGGCTGGAACCAATTTTGCACTTCATTATAGAGCTCTTACAGGACAAGTGAAAAGTTATGTTAATAACAGCGAATATCGGTTTTATTTAGGGATCATTTTAATCGTAACGTCTATTATTTTTTTTGATCTACGACTCAACCTGTATTCCAGTTCTTCTGAATCGATTCGGAAATCTATTTTTCAGGTGACTTCCTTGTTGACAACCACAGGCTTTCATACTGCTGATTATGAAAGCTGGTCTGTTTCGTCACAACTCATTTTACTTGTTTTAATGTTTATCGGCGGCTGTGCTGGTTCAACCGGTGGAGCCATAAAGGTTATACGAATTTTATTGACTATAAAATATGGATTTATGCAATTAAAACGGCTCATACATCCCCATGCTGTAATTCCAATACGTTTGGGAAATAGGACAATCCCCCAAGAAGCCATAACCGATATTTTAGGCTTTTTGCTGCTTTATGTGATTATTTTTATTCTTGCTTCCTTAGTTATGAGTCTTTTAGGTTTAGACCTTATTACCTCTGTGAGTTCGGTCATCTCCACTTTGGGGAATATCGGACCTGGCGTTGGAACCATTGGCCCAACTGAAAATTACGCCCACATTTCCAGCCTCGGTAAATGGATCCTCAGCTTACTTATGTTGATCGGTCGTTTGGAAATATATACGGTACTTGTGATTTTTAATCGTGATTTTTGGACAAAATAGTCTCCCATCATGTTTATTAATTCTCCAAAAGATTTAACAGCTATACTAAGATTATTTTTTCTTGCGTTTTTGCTCTACTTTTTCTATTCGAAAAGCATTTTAGCTCAAGAACACAATCATAGAAATAATAGACAGCTAATCATAGGGGACCTCGTGGGTAGAACCGATATTCGTGATACGAAAATTCTTACAAAACAAGGTCATGTATCTATTTTTGACAATGGTAATCAAAAGCCATTTGAGCTTATAAAAAGCACTCCAAAACAACTGGTATTGCAATATCATCTCACTGATGGATTTAAATTTAATAATCCTATCCAGATTGTTTATAAATTTTATGAAACAGAGCGGGCTTTGATTTCGGCTCTTATTTTGGATGAAGTGGATTTCGCAATCTTAGAGAACGAAGCTTCTGCATTAGAAGTTAAAAAATCGAACGCTCATTTTTTACCTCTACCAAGACAGATGGCACCTAATACAGTGAAGATGATTTGTTATAATAACCGAAAAGATTTTCTTAAAATACGAAAAGTGCGTTTAGCTTTATCTTATGCCATTGATCGTGCTCAAATAATTAAACGTCTAATTGGGGGAAAAGCCAATGCAGCTAAAGGACCATTTGACTCAGATTCACCTTTATTTAAATCTGGTCTGTATTCCTATTATTACCACCCTAAAAAAGCCATACAGCTTCTCTTTGAAGCCGGTGTAGTAGATTCAGATGGTGATGGAATTAGAGACATTTCTGGAAAGCCTTTGCGATTTAACCTTTATTATCAAAAAGGGGTTATTTTAGATGAAGCAATATCTCGATTAATAAAAATCAATCTACTTAAAATTGGCGTTGATATCAATCCAAAACCTTTAACTAAAAGTGAACTTAACAAACATCTTGATTCCAAGGAATTTGATGCAGTTTTAATGGATTATACATTTGAAAATAATTTTCAAAAAATGGAAAACTTTTTTTCTTCCCATGGATCTATGAATTATATGGGTTATCGAAACCGAACTTTTGAAAATTATGTAAAAGATTATAAAGAGACCATGAATACGAAAATAAGAAAAAATCTATTAAAAAGTATGCAAGTCGTGATTAACAATGATCAGCCTGTGAATTTCCTATATTTCAAATGGAATACTCATTATATGATAAATATAAATAAGTTCGATAACTATCGTGATAAAAGAGGAAATATACGTCCTTATGAGGAATGGATAATAAAAACTAAGCTTGTAAAATAATCATGGTAAGAAGTCGAAAAAATATCAAGTTTAGACACCGTTTATTGACCCGCCTTCTCTTATCACACATATTTATAGTAGCGCTTCCGCTATTTTTAACAGGGATGGTCCTGGTAGACACCGCCCAAGATTCAATTGAGAAGTCCATATTGGAAAGAAATTTAGAATTTGCCCGCCGTTCAACTCGATTAATAAAATTAAAACTCGATACCGCCTGGGATATTATCAAAAATCAGGCAAAAAATCAATCTATCTATGAAATGAACAAAAGCACACAAGAATTAGCTATTAATACCATTGTAAGTGAATTTGACCTATTTAATAAGTTGTCCATTTTGGATACGTTAGGCAATTTAATTACTACAACCTCGTTTGAAGAGGAGGTTTCGGGAATATTTAGCAACAACAGCATGAGTTCGACTATTCAATCGACTATTCTAAACGGACAAAGTTATCAGTCGGATGTTTATGTTTCAGAAGAGCATTTACCTATGTTAGATATTGGCGAACCCATAAGATGGCATAACGATATTGTTGGAATTCTTTATGCTGTGGTAGATTTAAAAGCTATGTGGGATATTGTAGATGAAAATGTTGTGGGTGAAAATGGCGAGGCTTTCATTTTTAATAAAGATGGAGTTTACATTGCACACTCTTATCGGAAAAATATCTATTCTAAAAATTTATTTCATTACCAGGAAATTATAGATAAAATTAAACGTGGAGAACATGGCGAAACCATTTATAAAACAGATCAAAATGTAGAAATGGTAGCTGCTTTTGCCCCCATTGGAAATTTTGGATGGGGATTTATGATTCAACAGCCAACCTACGAGGCATTCGAACCCGCCTGGAGAATGCGTGTACGAGTATTCCAATCTATCGTTGGAAGTGTACTTCTGGCTTCCCTGTTAGCTTACTTTTACACAAAATGGATCGTAAAACCCGTTGACCACCTTGTTTCAGGCATGGCACACTTTTCTACTGGAGATTTCAATTATCGGATTGAAAAGGTGGGGAGTGATGAAATCGGTACTTTATCCGAGAATTTCAATGAAATGGCCGACCGATTAGTTGAATTCCAAAATACTCTAAAGCGAACGGAACGATTTGAAACTTTGGGTAAATTGGCCTCGGTTCTTTCCCACGAAATCAGAAATCCTCTGAACTCAATGGTCATTAATATGCAAATCTTAAAGCGAGAATTATCAAAAGATATTGTGGATAAAAATAAGGTAGATAGATTCTACGAAATCCTGGCTACGGAAATTAAACGGGTAGACCAATTGGTTACAGATTTTCTGCTAATTGCTCGTCCTCCTAAATTAAAGAGAACTAACGTTGCACTCAATGAAGTCCTGGATGAGGTTGTGATGATGCACGTCGCCAAGGCGTTAAAGGAAGGTATTCGAATTGAACGAGAATATGATGAAAAATCTATTTATGCTAATGTTGACTTGGCGAAAATAAGACAGGTTTTTTTAAATCTTATTATCAATGCTGTACAAGCCATGCCAGGTGGAGGAAAATTAAAAATAGGGTTAAGAGAATGTGATAGTATCTTAAAGTCTAAGCAAAAGGGCAAAGAAAAAGCAGTAAAAATATCATTTATCGATACAGGTCATGGAATTAAAAAAGAGGACTTGAATAAAATTTTTGATTTTTATTATTCAAGTAATAAAGATGGCTCGGGTTTGGGATTAGCCATTGTTCAACAAATTATTGAAGAGCACCAAGGTAAAATCGTCGTGAAAAGCAAAGTAGGCTCTGGTACAACCTTTATCATCTACCTACCTCAGGAATAAATGTTAAACATACTATTTATTAATTGCGGTTTAAAATTCTTTCAATCATCTGCCAAAATGAATTTCTCGTTGCTTTATAACCATATTGAAAATTCTTGATTATAAATTTAGATTTTGTTAATATAATTTAAATTTTGACTTATGAATTTAAATAATTTAAAATAAGGAGAAGGTTCAAATGAATTTAATGAAATGGATTTACATATCAACTGCTTTTTTAGTAAATTTATTTTACACCTCAGCTTTATTAGGATTTGGCGGAGATTCGGAAAGTGAAACTCAATTTTTAAATAATATTCGACAATTAACTTATGAAGGAAAACGAGCCGGTGAAGGTTATTTTTCTGAAGATGACAAGGCTTTGATTTTTGAAAGTGAACGGGAACCAGGCAATCCTTTCTTCCAAATTTATATTCTGGACTTTGAAACCGGTGACAGTCATCGGGTCTCTCCGGGGCTTGGTAAAACTACCTGTGCCTATTTTCGGCCAGGTACCAATGAAGTGCTCTTTGCTTCAACGCATCTCGATCCTGAGGCCGAAGCCAAACAAAAAGAAGAAATTGAGTTTCGGGCTGCTGGGAAAAAACGCCGTTATGCCTGGGATTACGACGAACACATGGATATTTTCTCAGCCCAACGAGACGGCTCTAATCTAAAGCGCTTGACCGAGGTACTGGGATATGATGCTGAAGGTTCCTACTCTCCCGATGGCAGTAAAATTGTATTTTGTTCTTTGCGTGATGCCTACCCCGCTGAAAAACTCTCATCCGAAGAGCAAAAACGTTTGGAAATGGACCCGGCCTATTTTGGCGAGATCTATATCATGAACGCTGATGGCTCTGAATCAAGGCGATTGACCCATTGGTCGGGTTACGATGGTGGGCCTTTTTTCACACCTGATGGCAAAAGAATTGTATGGCGACACTTTGAAGAAAACGGTATGCGCTCAGACATTTACACCATGCGTTTGGATGGCTCGGACGTACGACGTTTAACGGACTTTAGTGCTATGTCCTGGGCACCATTTTATCATCCATCAGGAAAATACCTAATCTTTGCCTCGAACAAATTAGGATTTTCAAATTTTGAATTGTTCATGGTGGATGCCAAGGGCGAGCATGAGCCAGTACGGGTAACTTACACAGATGGATTCGACGGACTACCTGTATTTTCGCACGATGGTAAAATTTTGTCCTGGACTTCAAATCGCACGGCCCAGGGTCAGTCCCAGCTCTTTTTTGCAGAATGGGATCATGAGGCCGCATTATCAGCCATTCTGTCGGCGCCAATGCAAAATAAAACCCAGACCCCAGTAGTCCAAAAGGAAACATCTTTAACAACTCCTACACAAAACAATAATGAAGATGGAAAGAATGACAAAAACCAGTTAAGCGCGCAAATTTCAACCGCGGATCTCAGGTCAGAAGTTGGTTATCTGGCCTCAGATGAACTCGAAGGTCGGATGACTGGTACCGAAGGCGCAAAATTGGCTGCAGATTACATTGCTGAACTATTTATGGATTTCGGTTTGCAGCCTATAAGTAACAACGGTACCTATTTTCAGGAATTTCAATTTACCTCAGGGATGAAGCTCATTACAAATCAAAACCGCCTCGAGGTCCTAAAAGGTGATAACTCAAAAGAATCCATTCAATTTGAGGTGGATAAAGATTATCGTCCTCTGGCCTTCACAGCCAATGGCGCATTGGAAGGCGAGGTGGTATTTGCTGGCTACGGTTTGTCTGTTCCAGGGAAAATAGGAGTCGGATATGATTCTTATGCGGGTCTGGATGTAAAAGATAAGATTGTGCTTGTGCTCCGCTATGTACCGGAAGAGGTTGAAATGAAGCGGCGTCAAGAGCTCAATGTATACGCTGGGTTGCGCTATAAGGCCATGATAGCACGGGAACACGGAGCCAAAGCTTTATTGGTAGTCAGCGGACCCAATTCGCCAAAGGCAGGTGAGTTGGTGCCGCTTTCTTTTGATAACAGTCTCTCTGGATCCGGAATCATCGCAGCTTCTATAAGTGGTAAAGTCGTTGATGCCTTATTGGCAGGGTCTGGGAAAGACCTCAAAACCATGCAATCGGAGCTGGATGTAGAAAACCCCCACGCAGAGGGTGGTTTTCTCATACCCAAGGTCAAAGTAAAAATTTCTACAGGAGTTGAACGCATTAAAAAACCGGACCGAAACGTAGTGGGGCTGCTATCGCGTTCTGTGGAGGCTATTGATACTGAATATATTATTGTAGGCGCCCATTACGATCATATTGGTTACGGGCAGATAGGTTCATTGGCCCGCAAAGGCGAAGAAGGGCAGATTCATAACGGCGCCGATGACAACGCTTCTGGAACGGCTACGGTGTTGGAACTGGCTGCTTCCATCGCCGATGCCCTACAGAATAAACCAACAGAGTTTGGTAGAGCAATAGTTTTCACCCTTTGGTCGGGAGAGGAGCTCGGCCTAATCGGTTCATCCCACTTTGTTGAACATCCTCCGATTTCTCTGAAAAAAGTAGCAGCTTACATCAATTTTGATATGGTGGGAAGGCTTAAGGAAAACAAACTCATTCTTCAGGGATTAGGCTCCTCCTCCCTTTGGCCCAAATTGATTGAAAAACGAAATGTGGCTGCTGGATTTAATCTGGTGCTTCAAGATGATCCATACCAGCCAACGGACATAACTGCCTTCTATCCTAAAGAAATTCCAGTGCTTAGTTTTTTTACCGGAAGCCATGAAGACTACAACCGTCCCACCGATGATGCTGAAACCCTCAATTACGAAGGCATGGAACGTATCACCAAATTTGCTCAAGCCTTGATTATGGATTTAGTTAAAAATCCAGAACGACCAGAATATGTGAAAGTCGAAAGGACTAAAGAGCAAAGTGGAGATCGAGAAGCACTGCGCGCCTATTTGGGTACGATTCCGGACTATGTTGCTGAAGACATTGAAGGAGTTCGATTGTCGGGTGTGAGAGCGGGCGGCCCAGCGGATAAAGGTGGATTAAAAGGCGACGATATCATCATAGAATTTGCTGGTCAAAAAATCACCAACATATACGATTATACCTATGCCTTGGAAGCAGTAAAAATTGGTGAACCCGTTGAAGTAATCGTGCTCAGAGAGGGCAAGCGGGTGACTTTGACGGTTATTCCTGAAGCACGCAAATAAAATTTCGACGGGGGAAAAAGTGAATATTAGAAAAAGGCGAAATGGAGTATTGGAGTAATGGATGAGTGCATGCTATTCTTACTTACAGTTTTCAATACTCCCTACTTACAAAATCAATAAAAACGTTTTTAGAAATGACCGACCTTTACTAAACTTCCAAAGTTTAGTAAAAGTGTAGCTTTATTTTTTTAGCTTAAATTTGCAGAATTTGAATATAACAAAAATTACAAAACTTAATTTAAGCCTGTATTAAACAATAAGTCAATTTTAGCCGAAAGGCTTCAGTAAGTTTAGGGAGGATAAGATGTCAGGTCAAGGATCTGCTGGTAATGTCTTAGCAGCGTTAGCCAGTTTATTCATTCCAGGATTAGGTCAACTGTTACAGGCAAGGCTTGGAATGGCTATCCTTCACTTCGTTTTCGCTGCTGTGCTTTGGTTTTTCCTCTTGGGGTGGATAATTCATTTATGGTCAATTCTTGATGCCGCTAAATTCACTCCTAAAAACTAATACTGTTTTAATAAAAATTTAGAAGGAGAGGAACATGAACATTTTAATTTGGTTGATTGTTGGGTTGATTGCAGGTTGGCTTGCAGGGAAAGTTATGCGGGGTAAGGGATTTGGCGTAGTTGGGGATATTATCGTGGGACTAGTTGGTGCGGTGATTGGCGGTTGGATTTTCCGTCAACTCGGCCTATTTGCTGTGGGAATTAGGGGGAGATCCGGTGTTCAAGCTTTAGCTTGCAGTGGTAGGCGTAAATACCACGCTAAAGCGTGAACACCCAACGTTCTCTACGCCTAAATCCGTTTATGAAACAATTTTAGGCAGAATCGCTCAATTTAGGTTAGAATAAGATAGCAATAACTAATGCCT
>JBHIAC010000094.1:0-12916 GCA_046758365.1 bacterium | reverse complement strand
ATAAAAAAACTTTGCTAAAAAAACAACGTGTTGCAGATTTGTAGTACAGAGAAGTTTTAAAATTATTTATTTAGAAAATTTTTTCTTACCCTTTGTGACCAATCCAATCATTCGTCATAAGACACAACCGAAAATTATCCTTTTTGTTTTCGAGCCTTTAAGTCATTTAGAATAAAACGATGTGTAGAAAAAGCAATGTCTTCGGGCAACTTTTCCAATGGGAAAAATTGTGCGTCCAATGCGTCATCTCCGGGTATTAACTTACCTTTGAGAATCTCACCCCAATAAACAATGAGTAAAATATGATGGTCTGGATCATCATAGGCAGAATAGATTCCGTATATCTCATTTAGCTTGATGTCTAAATTTGTTTCTTCTTTAATTTCTCGTAATGCGGTTTCCTCAACTCTTTCATGATATTCGATAAATCCGGCGGGTAAACTCCAGTGCCCTGCGCGCGGGGGAAACTTCCTTTTGACTAATAGAACTCTTTCAGAATCGAATAATATAACTGCAACGGCCGGCGTTGGATTTTGATAAAAAATAAAACCGCACTTGCTGCAAACTAATCGTTCGACACCCTCCAAGCGCTTCGAAGTAAAAAGACTTGCACAACATGGGCAGAATTTGTAATCACATTGAAGCATATTTCAAAGGGGCATATCTTTAATTCTTTGCTTGCTTTAAAAAGTCTTCAATCCCCTTGATGATTGCTTTGGCCGTTTTCTTTTGATATTTATGAGAATTAATCATCATCTCCTCTTCAGGATGCATAATAAAAGCCGGTTCTATGAGAACGGCAGGCATTTGTGGTGGCCGGCACAAAGCCAAGTTATCGTAATATAATCCAAAGTTAGGCAGCTTCAACTTTTCTTGTAAACGCTTCAGAATAGCCGCTGCCAAAGGGCGACTCTGAGGATGATAGTAATACGTACTGCTGCCACGACTGGTAAAAGGATTCACCCCATCAGGTATCGCATTATGATGAATACTTAACAATATATCTGCACCCATCAATGCTGCCAATTTAGGTCTCACAGATAAGTTTGCTCCGTGCTGGCCCTGCCGGGTAAGAAAAACTTTTGCACCCTTTTTTTCTAACATTTCTTTCAATACTAAAGACAAATTTAGGTTTGCATCTTTCTCTTTCAATCCCGTTGGACCAACAGCCCCAAAATCTGGCTCGTGACCGGGGTCAATGCCTATAAGTAAATTTTTTAAAGAAAACCGTTTGGGTGGCTTTTTTATTTCGAGAATTAAGTTGTTGTCCTCATAATATGGATTATACCCCCATTGTTGTTTCTGATTTAATCTAATATTTAATTTGTACACTAAATTAGCCGGTTGAGACCACTTAATTTCACGTATCGTAGGATCACTAAAATCATACCGAATCCAATCTGTATCAGAAATTGCCCCGAAGATTGATAGAATTAAATAAGCAGGGTTACTAACCTGCTCAATGCTGAAAGGAAGACGCTCCTGTAAAAATATCTTAACCTGGCTTTTGTTGGGAAGATTTTCAGTTCTAACCACAGAGACTGTACTAGTCGGAATTGAGGCTCCTTGAGGTAAAAATGTTAGATTATCTTCGGGCAACCAAACATCTTGTGAACTGCTCAAGCGTGCGCGATAGTACCTACCATGCTTACCAGTAATCCATAACTTAACCCCTTTGGGCAAAAACAGTTGGTAGCCCAAACCTGGTCCAGTTCGGGCAACAGTCAATTCTTCAGTGAGCTGAGCTATTTGTGGAATCAAGTCATTACGAACGGTTAATTTTCCTGGCGCTGTTGTGATTACACTGGATCCGTTCATTCTGCTCAATTTAAATACAATTTCAGCATTTTGAATGTCAATACCTGGCTCAATTTTATAAACGCCATGATACACCCCTGCAATTTCGGGAGTCGTAGGGGGCTTGTCCTCTCCAAAGACCGCTTCTCCCCAATAAAATTCTTTCCATGGTGAACTTTCGAACATTGAAGCATTTTCTACTAATCCCGCAACAGTAAAAGTTCCCATCAGGCCAGGGGTTCCTTTAAAGGTAACATGCAGAAAATCACCGGGTTGAAGTTCTATATCTTCCCTTGGAAAAATGTAACTGGTGTCCACCGCCAGGGTATCCTGGGGGGTTGTGGTTAAATAAGGTGGGATGTACACTTTTCGCAAAACCTCTACGCTATTCGAATCCATTACTGCCAAACATCTAAAAGTAAAATCACCTGGGGTAACTGGCACAATGCCCAAAAAGGCCCCATTGGGGTAAATTCTCATAGGAAATTTATTTACAATCAATTGAGCCCTTGGATTACTGACCGATCCAAAAATAAAGGTTGAATCCGTTGCTGTGATTGTTAGGTCCTCTCTTGGATAAACGACTTCTAAAGAAAGCTGAGAAAGAACTATATTAGATGAAAAAATTAAGTTACAAAATAGAATATTTAGTAATTTCAGCTTTGTCATTTACCAGTGATTTCCGTTCTGCATGATATAGTGACTCTTTACGCTCCATATAGGATCTTTCCTTTTTCTAATATTTCAGCCACGAACTGATCTCCAATCTCGAGTCGCTTCGACAGTTCTTGAGGTGTGAGTACTAGAATACCAAAAGGAAACCTACGCTTAGGATCAGACAGAATCTGGCGCACGGAAAATAATCTGTCAATCAATCGTTCTGGCGTCTCCTTGATAATTAGTAGATCAATGTCACTGTATGGTCGAGGATTTCCATTGGCATAAGAACCAAAAAGGATTCCCTTTTGGGGAGCATAGCTAGTAATAAGTTTCTTCAAAATGTCTTGTATTGCCTTCTTTACTTCTTCTGAAGTCATCTTTTTTATCATATTTTCTAGTCTTAAATCTAGTAAAGTATCATATATATTCTCATTTAACCTATCTCAACCTTCAGCTTCAATCTGACGGACATGTTCCATTAACACATCTCTTGGACACTTTTTTAAAAAGAATCTTAATGCAATCAACAATATAAATAAGTCATCTATCTGACCTAAAATTGGAATAAAAAAATCTGGTAGTAGATCGACAGGAGAAACCAAATAAATAATTGCTAATATTAATAAGACCTTTAGGTAAAGCGGTACTCTAGGATCTTTGAACAATCGTCCATACAATGTTACAAATTTAGGTAAATGATAAATTACCTGAAGAAAACCTTTAGAATATTTGACGCCCTCTATAAATAACCTACTAAATCCAATCATTATAATATTACCAATCAAATCCTTGTTTTTTTACAAAGAAATTTTATGTAGCCCGGAATAATAAATACGGTCATTGTTTCATTGTTCTATTGTTGAATTGTTACTATGGAACAATAGAACAATCCTTTTCTTCTTTATTGAATCGTGACATTAAATTCTGGTTGATTCTATCAGGTATTCAAAAAATCATTACACAACATCACATCAGCCCATTCACCCTTTTTCATTTCTTTCACTTCTTTGGGCACGACTAAAAATGAATTGCTTTTAGATAAGGCTAACACATCAGCAGCTCCCTTAGATGGTATGGGTAAAACATGCCATTGATCATTTATATAATAAGTTCGGGCTGGATAAAAATATTCACGGTTGGATCTGTTTTTGAAACCTTCTACTAACATCGCCTTTATCTTTAAATTATGAACTCGGTTGAAGCCCATCATTTTGCGCATTGCGGGTTTTACAATAATTTCAAAAACCGTACTGGCAGATACTGGATTCCCAGGTAAACCGAAAACAAGGGTATTATCTTTACGTCCAAAGACTGATGGTTTACCCGGCTTAATACTTACTTTATTGTAAAAAATATGTATTCCTAACTTTTCAAAAACCTCTTCTACCAGGTCTAAATCTCCCATGGATACACCGCCTGAAATAAGCAAAACATCTTTTTTAAGTCCGTATTCAATTTTCCTGCGCAACTCCTCTAAGTTGTCCGGGGCTATGCCAAAAAGTTCAGGGTTTGCTCCAGTTTCACAAACTTGGTGATAAAGGGTATATCCGTTGCTATTTCGAATTTGGCCGGGATTGGGCTTTTGATGCACTTCTACCAACTCATCACCAGTAACAAGAATTCCGACTTTCGGCCTTTGGTAAATTTGAACTTCTTCCTTTCCTACTGCAGCCAATACGCTAATAACTGCTGGAGTGATGTGAGTTCCTTTTGAAAACACTTTTGATTTTGCCTGGATAATTTCACCCTTTTTGGACACATGAAGACCGAATGAAACCGATTCCAATATTTTTACTTTTCCATTACCCAAGGGCTCGGTTTTTTCAACCATCTGTACACAATCAGCGCCTTTAGGTAATGGGGCGCCGGTCATGATTTTGGCCGTTTGCCCAGATTCAATGATAATATCTGAATAAACGCCCGCTGGAATGAAACCTACCACACCAAAAACCGCTGGATAATGTTTTGTATTTTCGTACTTAACAGCATAGCCATCCATGGCGGATTTATCAAAAGGCGGTATGTCAATATCGGAATATACATCCTCAGATAGTACATAGCCAGAAGCATCTAAAAGCGAAACCACTTCTATGTCTAAAACAGAAGTTTCTTTAAGGGTCATGTCTATGGCTTCTTGAACCGTAATCATTGAAAGTTCTCAACAGGTTAGATGAAAGGCACCCAAAACTTTTTTGTTGGACTTTATCTGATGATTATAGGTGGTGCATGCTTTACCCGTCTCTTCGGCTATGAGTTTTATGCCTCTACGTTCTAGAAACTCCTTGGTAGAATCCAAAATAACTACTTGGCCATAAGCGCCTGTCCCTACAATTAATATTTCTGGCGACTCTTTTTCGATTCTTGATTTAATATCCTCTACACAAAGTTGATGTCCCTGTTTCCGCCACCAATTGGGTTCCACATAATCAGGATAAACGATAACGTCCCGATTATATTCTTTTCCGTCTATTACAATTTTACCAAAACTATAAGAATCAATCATACTTAAAATCGCTCTATAATTCGATAAAGCTTTCCATACTTACTTTTGAATTTCTCTCCATAGGCCGCGGCATCAGATTTGGTTTTAAAGGCACCAATCCAAACCAAATAAAAAGTCATACCATTTTCATTTTTTTCACGGATTTCAACAGGCAATCCTAATCTTGAAAAATAACGCCTCTGATTCAAGGCATTATTAATTTGGGTAAATGCACCAGTTTGTAAGGTGTATTTACCTTTAGATTTTTCAATTTGATCTATTGAATAGGAGGTTCCTTCCTTTTGAAGCCATTTAATTTCTTTTAAATCCTCTCTTGCCAGCTTGGTAAAAGGGGAACGTGGATAGTTATGCATTAAATTTTTTAGTTCAGAGCGGCAATTTTCAAATTTCTCAGAAGCAAATAAACAAGCAGCGGCCAAATAGTGTGCATCATCAGCAAATGTGGATTTCGGAAATCTTTCGCGGAAGTCAAGAAAATGTTTTCGAGCCGACATATATAGTCCCCGCGAGAAATAATATTGGGCGGTTCTAAATAAAGCATTCTCAGCTTGTTCCGAATTTGGGAACTGGTTTAGTAACTGCTTATAATTCTCAACAGCTTTACTAGCATCGGGTTCAATAACGGCCTCTAAATATAGAGCAATGGCGGTCCCCTTGTGTTTTTCGACAAAAGATTTCACCTTTAATTTAACATCATTAAAAGTGTAAGCACTCAGAAATCGATTCAATTCAAAATTAGGTTCCTGAGAATAAATTATAAACACACTTAATAGAAAAAATAATATTATAAATATTAACTTTCTCATTTTAAAAATAAAAGTCAAGCTACACATCTCAACATTCTGGTGAGAAATGCAATTTGACTTTTAGGAGAATTTTCATAAATTTGAAACTCTTAGTTTTTTACAAATGTTTCCCACTCAAAACAAACGGGGCACCTCCAGAAGGGTTCTTCAGATTTATAGCCGCACAATTCACAACGAAACTTTTCTTTTTTATTCAAAGATTCTTCTATCAGAGCTAAAGCTTGCTTTACCGCCTCGACATCATTGCCAGATTCGTGATATAATTTTACCAAATATTGTTTTGCGGTTTTATTAAGTGGGTCTTTTTCCAAAACTTCTAAACATGTATTAATCGCTTTTTCTAATTCACCCTTTTTTTCATAAATTTCTGACAACGCCAAACGTGCTGTAATATTATCAGGCTGACTATCTATTATCTCCATATATATATTTTCAATCTCGCCATAGACGCCTCCCTCATAAAGCAACTCCTTGATGCGTTCAAATGCTAAATAGGAATGCTCAGGCACTTTTTCAATAAAATGTTTTAGAATTTTTAAGGCATCACTTTTTCTATTCTCTCTTTTATAAGAATCTGCTAAATAGATGTAAGCTGGGGGGCTCTTGGGATCAATTTTCATAGCATCACGAAATCGATTTTGAGCTTCTTTATCCTTTCCATGATCAATTAATTGCAATCCTTCCTGAACTTTATAGAGGGCTAACCTCCCATTTTTAAACTCAGCTTTTAATTTCTTCAATTCTTTGTATGCCAGAAAAGCTTTGTCCCATTCTTCTTTTTTTTCATAAAGTTGGAGTTTCATTTCGTGAGCCCATAAGTTCTTTTTGTCCTCTTCAATGATTTTGTTTATCACTCCAAGAGCTTTATCAAATTCTTTTGCAGCTTGATAATCTTTTGCTAAACTCTTTAAAATTTCTTGATGCTGATGTAAGGTTAAACCGCTTCGAACGGTTAAATATTTGTGAACGTTTATGGCTCTTTCCACCTGCTCCATATCTCGCAAAATATCCCCAATTTTCAAATAGGCCTCAATATTATTACTATTTTTTGTGACTGCATTTTTAAATTTCTTTAACGCGCTTTTCTGTTTTCCTAATAGCAGCAAGTTTAAACCTTCGGTATAATCTATCGCGGCTTCATCTAATCTTGAGGCGGGTCTCTTTTGAAAAAGATAAATTAGACCCAATGCCACTATTACGCTTAAAAGGATAAATATAATTACAGAGGTAAAATCCATATTTTAAAAACTACATTAATATAATTTATTCCCCTTTTATAGTTTTATACGGGATTCCCTGAAAAATGAATTCTTCTTGCTCTAAGTTTCTTCTCTTATATCAAACCCGGTGTCTTCTTCTCCAATGGGAAGATTTCTAAGACTATCCAGTTCATTTTGTATTTCAAAATTTACCTTCTTTAGTCTTCGAATTTCTCCTTTAAGTTGCAGCACTTGAAAAACCGAAACAATTAGCCAAAATAAAACGCCAAGAGCAAAGGAGGCATAGATTACCATCCAGAGCTGCACATTTTCATATTGCCACACCTGGGTCATGAAAACAACTGTTACTTGTTCGCCGCTGTTTTGTAAGGCAAATCCCAAAACGACTAAAATTACTATCACCGCTAAAAACCATTTAACGACCCACATAGTCTCTCCCTTTTTTCAAAATTCCAAAATCCTATTACGACTGATAAAATCGGTTTGATATTTTTTTTCTATAAAATATTGGGTCATAAAAAAATTTAAATTTTAATTCAATAAATATTTTTAATGTATTATTACTATTTTTCATGCTTATCTTCAGAGTCACTATCACCCATTTCAGTATTTTTAGACTTGGACAACTCTGGATCAGATGTAGCCTTAGTTTCTAAATTTTCGGCCTCTTCCAACTTTGAATCATCTGCTTTTATTTCATCGTCAATAGGTTTCTTATCACTTTCAGGAGTAGCGGTCTCGGAAGTACTACTTTCTGATTCAGAAGTAGTTGATTCGTCTATTATCGCAGGTTTGATAACAGATACTTCTTTCTCAAATTCTGCTATTGCTTCAACATCATCTTTAGCTATTTCAGGTTTTACCTCACTTATAGCTTCACTATGAGCGAGTTTCTCAGAAAGGATGATTTTTTTGTTTTCTTTATTGAACTCAATGACCGCGAGTTCAAGTCCATCTCCAACTTTATAGGCGTCGGCTGGCTTACGAATATTTGCTTTGTTTAATTGTGACAAGGGTACAAATCCATCTACCATTAAAGGCAGTTCTACAATTACCCCTTTTTCAATCATCCGAACGATTTTGCCCTTTGTTCTAGTTTTTGGTTGATAGGATTCCTCGAATTTGTCCCAAGGATTCTCCACGGTTTGTTTGTAACCCAACGAGATTCGGCGGCTATCTTTATCAATATTTAAGACTACCACTTCTATTTCTTCCCCTTTTTTTACCACTTCGCTGGGATGCCGGATTTTCTTAGTCCATGAAAGGTCGGAAATATGGATAAGCCCATCAATTCCATCTTCTAGTTCAACAAATGCACCAAAGTTAGTCAAATTTCGAACAGTGCCCTTTTGCTTTGAACCCACAGGATATTTTGCTTCAATATCTGTCCAGGGATCCGGTTCCAGTTGTTTTAACCCCAAAGAGATTTTACGTTCATCGTAATCGATACTAAGAATTTTAGCCTCTAATGTTTCACCAAGGGACAGAATTTTAGAGGGATGTTTTATATGTTGAGACCAGGACATTTCTGAAATATGAATTAATCCTTCAACGCCTTTTTCTAATTCTATAAAAGTCCCGTAATCAGAAATGTTAACTACTTTGCCTTTGACAATATCACCTTCTTTGTACTTGTCTTTTACATTATCCCATGGATGGGGCTGAAGTTGTTTTAGCCCCAAAGAAATTCGATCTTTATCTTCATTAAAATCTAATATTTGAACTTTAATCTTTTCGTCGAAAGCAACAATTTCTGAAGGATGATTCACTCGCCCCCAGGACAGGTCATTAATGTGCAAAAGTCCATCCACACCGCCCAAATCTATAAATACACCAAAATCCGTAATATTTTTTACAGTACCTTCCAGCACCTGTCCTTTTGAAAGGTTTTCCAAAATTCTACCACGCTGTTCCTTCAAACCTTCTTCAATAAGTACGCGATGAGAAACCACGATGTTCTTTCGAGGTTCATTTACCTTAACTACTTTAAAATCAATAGTCTGGCCAATCAAAGCGTCAAAATCCCGTATTGGCTTAACATCGATTTGTGAGCCTGGCAAAAATGCGTCCACTCCCATTAAATCCACCACGATACCTCCCTTAATCCGCCTCATACAAGTCCCTCTAAGAATTTCATCATTTTCATAGGCTTCGAGGACTTTTTCCCACATTCGAAGAAAATCAGCCTTTTTCTTTGAGAGCACTAATTGACCGTCCTGGTTTTCAACATTATCAAGATATACCTCAATATCATCGCCCACTTCGATAGACTTTGGATCGCTAAATTCCTCAATTGGAATTACACCTTCTGATTTGAAACCAATATCAACGGAGACCTCTTTCTCGTTGACGGATAAAATTTTTCCAACGACCAGCTCACCCTCAACAAAATCGGCTATGGATTGATCATATAAATTCATCATTTGTTTAAATTCTTCCTCTGAATATCTTTTTTCCTCTTCCAGTTCTTCAAGTGCGTAAACGACTTCCTCAGAGGAGTTGTTAGAAGTTTTAGTACTGGGTGAAACCTGTTGGTTCTTAATATCTTCGGTTAGCGCGGCATCACCTCCATTCTTCGAATTAGCTCCATTCTCATTTTTTGTGCTTTGATCTATAACATCTGACATAAAAGTAAACCTCCTTAATTAAATTATTTTTTCAGACTTCTGCAAAATTAATTTAAAGCATACTCAAAATGGGTGTACAGGCTTCAGCCTGCCTATGACAATCTCAACCTAAAGGTTGTACACCCTATTTTGTAGAAGTCTAAAATTATTTTTTCTGTTCGCTAAGCTATTTCAATACTTTCTGCACGATAAAATCTACTTGCTGATTGATGCTCATATTTGTTGTATCTAAAATAATTGCATCGGAAGCTTTACGGAGAGGCGAAATTTGTCTTTTTGTATCATACTTATCTCTTCTTGCAATTTCTCTTTCAACGTCTTTTTGTTCAGTTTTAATTCCATTTATTTGTAATTCATTAAATCTACGTTTCGCCCGCTCCTTTAAAGAAGCTTTCATAAATATTTTTAAATCAGCATCAGGAAATACAACGGTTCCTATATCTCTGCCCTCCAAAACAACAGAATGATCGTCAGCTACCTCCCTTTGTTTTTGTGTTATAACTTCGCGCACCTTTGGATATTCGGACACAACTGAAACATTGGCCGTCACTTTCGGCGATCGAATTTCATGAGTTACATTTTCTCCGTTCAAAAAAATTAAACATTCATATTCCGAATTTGCAATATCAAATTTGGTAAAGTGTAACAGTGTAACTAGTGCTTTTTCATCATTTAAAGAGATACCTTTCTTCAAGGCTTCCAGGGTAAATGCCCGATACATCGCACCTGAATCAATATACAAAAAACCCAGCCTTTTTGCAACTAATCTTGCGGTTGTGCTCTTTCCCGAACCGGCTGGCCCATCGATAGCGATAACAAATCTCTTTTTCAAAAATAAATTTGTTCTTTTCTTACAAAAAAATCTCTTTTAATCCTAAACTTTATTTTTTAATTGATTTACTTCTTGCTCTGACAAAGCTCGAAACGCTCCTAAAGGCAAGCCTTTAAGCTTAAGAGAACCAAATTCTACTCTTCTTAACTCCACGATTTGATAATTCAAAACAGCAAACATTCTTCGAATCTGGCGTCTCCATCCTTGGTGTAAGGTTATTTTTACAAGCTTTTTATTTTTAATATTTGGAATTTCAATGCTGCATCGTGAAGTTTTACCTTCCTGCAAAATGATTCCGGACTCCAGCTTTTTTCGGTCGGCTTCTGTTAAATTTCTGTCTAAAATAGCCTCATAAATTTTATCCACCTGGTACTTTGGGTGTGTGAGTCTATAAGCTAATTCTCCATCATTTGTTAAAAGAAGAAGACCCGTTGTATCAATATCCAGTCTACCAACTGGAAAAATCCTCGATTTAGATTTAATCAAATCTAATACAGTTTTCCTCTTCTTCTCGTCCGAGACGGTGGTAACATAACCTTTTGGCTTATTTAAAATAATATATTTTAATTTACTTGGTCGTTTAATAATCCTTCCATTGATTTTTACTTTATCATTTCTTTCGTTAATTCTAATCCCAAGCTTCTTTTCAACCACATCATTAATAGAAACCAATCCATCCAAGATCATTTGATCACATTTTCGCCGCGATCCTAAACCACATTCTGCCATATATTTATTTAGCCGAATCATTATTATTGTCCTCTTAGGGGGTGTGAAAAATTAAGTTGGTAATCTCAGAGTTATTCTTAATTTGTTTTTATTAGACTTGAGTCTAAATAAAGTTCCAAGTTATTTCTTCACACCCCCTTAGAGAGAATTTTGATTCGCCAAGGCTTCAATAATTTTTTCTGAAGCTTCTCCGGTTCCGTCTAACTTTCCCATAATTTCTTCTATCTCTTTTGGTTTAGGTAATTCAGAAATATCATTTATACCAAAATAACGCAGAAATTCACCGGTAGTGCTATAAAGGAGCGGTTTACCAACGGTATCGGCTCTTCCAGCAATGGAAATGAGATTTCTTTCTAACAAATTTTTAATCACCCCAACAGAATGAACCCCTCGAATGCTATCCACTTCTACTCGACTGATGGGCTGTTTAAAAGCAATAATCGCCAGTGATTCCAAAGCAGCCTGACTCAATTTTGGTTTAGCCCGTCCTTTAAATAGCTTTTTAATCCAAGGGGCAAAGTCTTTTCGAGAATTAAACTGGAACCCGCCAGCGACTTTTGTTATGTAAAATGCTCTATGATTTTTCAAATATTCTTGATTTAGCTCCTCTACGATCTTAATGACTTGTTTTGTGCTTAATCCCTCAATGTAATTTGCAATTTTGCTTTCAGCAATCGGAATATCACTGGCAAAGATAAGTGCTTCAACGATCCGTTTTTGATATTCAAAATCCATTAAATTTTACGGATCCAAATCTCTGCAAAAGGGTTACTCTGATTAAGTTTCACCCGTTTACTTTTAACGAGCTCAAGAAGCGCTACAAAAGTTACTATCATTATAATTCGTTCATTTATCGGAGTAAACAGTTCTGAAATGAGGGCCTGTTCATGATTTTCTAAATAATCTAAAATAAATTTAGTCTGATCGTCAATGGTAACGGGTATCCTTTCAATAGTATGATGGGAAATTGGAGGTACTTTTTTTATTACTTCGACAAACACAGCCATTAAATCATAAAGAGTCACTTCACGTTTGGTATTTTTATCTTCACCATTTTTGTTTTCTTCCAAATCAAAATCAAAATATCTCCTTGCAAAAAAGTCCCTCTGTTTCTTTTCAAAATCGGCAAGATTCTCAGCCACCTCTTTATATCTTTGGTATTCTAATAATCTCTGAATCAATGCTTCCCGTGGATCTTCCTCTTCTTCATCTTCCATCACGGGCCTTGGAATCAGCATTTGTGCTTTAATGCGCAGTAAGGTCGCAGCCATTAAAATAAATTCTCCAGCCTTTTCCAAATCAAGCAGTTCGATTACCTCCAAATATTCCAAGTATTGTTGGGTGATTTCTGAAATAGGAATATCATAAATTTCCACCTCGTTTTTTTTAATCAAATATAGAAGTAGATCTAATGGCCCTTCAAAATTTTGTAGCTGTACACGGTATGGCATTAAAAAAGCCCTTCAATCAGTAGTTCATAGGGCTTCAATCTTTTTTCACTAAAAGTTAGAGGTGGTTAGATTTTTAAAAAACTCAAATTCGCTCATTTCCACCTCTTCATAAATACATCGCCCTATAAAATAATTACGTGAAACAAATAATTTTTGAGAATTTACAACATAAAATCAAAATAGTCAAGTTCTTTTTGATTCCTAACTGGTAACCCCAATATTTTTAATCTTATTACCCTGAACATGAAATAATAGAGGACATTTGTCCCCACGTGTTAACTCGAATAGAGG
>JBHIAC010000093.1:0-12956 GCA_046758365.1 bacterium | reverse complement strand
AAACAATTAGAAGGAATTTCCAGAAGTTAACATTTAAAGGAAGAATAAAAAAGACGGATGTAAATAAAGAACAATTCATCATGTAATTCGTTCAATATTTTACTTACCTTTATAGTAAGTACCATTTCAATATAATTGTGATGATATTTGACTATACTTCTTTAACGCTTGATGAAGACCTCAGAGTACTTTCAATCTTCTCGGCATTTTTGGGCTTTGTTTTTCAGGCTTAATCATGCTCGACTGGCGGCCAAGTTTCCGAACAAGATGGTGCGGCCCATCCAATATAGCGGGGTCTTTCTTGCGTTCCTATTAGGGTGCACTTTAATGAGTCTCGCGATTTGGGGTTTCAATCCAGAGAAGGGGACTTTGAATGACGATCTGATTTGGGGTGAGTTCATTAAGGGACCGTTTATCATTCAGACTCTTCTACTGGTGGTCTGGTTTATTGTGTCCATTAAACCGATGCCTTCACGGCTGGAAGAGTTCAGATTCTTGCTCAGTCTGCCGATTTCTCCTGAGAGGATTTTCCACCACTTTTTCCTCTCGGATATCTTTAGATTCTCATGGATTCCCATTTTGTTCTCGGTGTCTCTGTTAGGTTTGACTCCAGTGTCCTCATTAGCATTTCTCGCGAGGCCGATTCTGCTCAGCGCTGTGTTTTTCTTGCTGTGTCTTGCACTCATGTCGTGCCTTCAATTAATTCTCTGCTTTGGCTCGGGTAAGTCGGCGGCGCCCAATTATTTGACCAGGCGCAATCCTGTTGTACAAGGCGCCGTCCTGGTGGTTTTTGCAGGTGCGCTCCTGATGATCATGTTGATTCCGATGTCTGTCTCTAACCTGAGCTACTGGACAATTCTTCTGGCTCTGGTTTTTGCTACCCTTTTTCTGGTTGCTATTTCAGAGAGACTTTTCGTCGTGCTTTACGCTCGAAACCACTGGCTGAAGACAGCCACGTCCTGTGAGCAATCAACTGGAGTGAATGATTCATTGCTGGTGAGAATTTTAGGGAAGGGTCTGTCAGCATTTAATCCACTGCTATTTAAGAACATTATTCAGAGCCAGCGTTCCAGAACAAGATTTTCCAGGCTGATGCTGGCCACCGGCTTTGTGTCGGCTGCTTACCTGATGGCGATGAACAATCAGAATTGGGAAGACACCATTTCTGTACTGCTTGGTTTGAACATCATCTACATTGTGTGGTACAGTTCGGCCACCATCAACCGTTTCAGCCCGGAAGTCGAACCAACGCAAATTACCTTTACATTTCCAATTTCTAAACTGCAGTTTTATTTTTCGGTTTTTGTCCCGGCTTTGACCTGGGTTTTGCTGGTTTCAGCGGTCATGGCGTTTTTGATCGTTGTTTCGGGCGGTGGTCTGTCTTCGGCGGTCGAATTTTGGCTGAAATCTATATTGGCAGGAAGTATGCTGCTTGGCATAGCTATGAACAGCGGGGTGGCAAATTATCCAAATCTCAAAAGAGCTCACAAGCATTTCGGTTACTGGCTGCTGGTTCTGATAATCACCTCTGCATTGCTTTACAAGTATCGAGTTGAGGTTGCGGTGGTCGTAGCTCTCCTTTCATCCATATCTGCCTTGCGGCTCAATCTATTTAGCGTGCCCGAACTTTTAACAAAACATTCCTATATCCGATCACATGAGTGATGCGCTGGAAGTCAAAGAGCTTGTTGTGAGTTACGGTGGGGCGCCGGTTATTGAAGGCCTTTCTGTAACGCTGTTCCCAGGCACGTTTGCTGGCCTGTTGGGGCCGAACGGAGCAGGCAAAAGCACCATGCTGTTGGCTATTTCCGGACAATTTCGACCAGCATCGGGTTCGATTTGTTATGCTGGCAAGAATATCTACCGAGAGAATCTCTGGTTCAAGCGCAGAATCGGATATGTGCATGAAACGCCGTTTTTGTATCCGGAGCTCACGGTTGAAGATTTCATACGATTCGTGGCTGGCGTTAAGAAGATACCAACCGAGAAACTGGATTCGGAAGTAGCCGAATTGTTGGAAAAGTTGCTGCTGCACCCAGAGCGGAGAAAGTTGACTTCCAACATTTCACTTGGTATGCGCAAGAAGGTGGCCATTGCTGCAGCGCTGCTCGGGCGCCCAGAGATTGTGTTCCTCGATGAAGCGCTGAACGGCGTGGATTTTGAGAGCACGTTTCATATCAAAGCGCTACTGAAAGAGTTCGTCGCAGAGGGTGGCATAGTCATCTTGTCGACTCACGTCCTGGAAGTGGTTGAAAGGCTTTGTGACCGCAATCTGGTTTTGAAGGATGGCCAGCTCATCGCAGACCTTAGCGCTAATGATCTGGAGAAATTGAAAAGTGAGGAAGCCAGCTTGGAAGGATATCTCGTCGGGCTGCTGAATAGCCTGTCGTAGCCTGAGTCGCTCAATGTGAAATATTGGGGAAGAAAGATACTCAAGAAAAATCACTCTGGACAAAGACACGGTCCTTGGCGCGGAGTTGGAGATTCAGGCAATCCAGGTGGAGCCGATCGAAATCACCCCTGGCATAATTCGGAACAGAAAATAACGCTGTATGTTCTCCTGACGCATACTTCGGGGTTGACCTAGCCTGAAAACGACCGCTCTTTTGCTGTGCTGACGCCTCTGCCTGGCACAGACCTCTGCGCAGAAGTGAAAAATCAATTGATTACCCACGACTACGACTACTTTGATTTCATTCACACCTTGCTGCCCACCGCACTTTCGCTCAAGGAATTCTATGAAGAGTACCACCGACTCTACACTAAGGCAATTCCCTTTACAAAGGGACTCTCGCTTCTAAACAAGTTCCCACGGAAGGAGATTCCTTCGATTCTAACGAAGACATACCGGTGGCGTCGTCGCTTGAGAACAGCCTATTTAGACTATGGTATTACTTTTCACTATTCACTTGCGCTTTGGCGCGCTATGGAATTACTACCCATCCCATTGAAATTTATCTAAATCTACCTTTCCGTTTTCATCAAAGATTATGCCTTCGGCTTCAAGAAGCGCCTGCTGCAGTTTTCGTTGGGATTCTTCAGGGAAGGAACTCTTGCCCTGGGCATTGATAACTCGGTGCCAGGGTACATGCGTATTGTGGGGAAGACTGTTTAACGCCCAGCCTACCATGCGGGCCGAATGGGGATGACCAGCCAAGGCGGCAATTTGACCATAGGTGGCTACCTTTCCTTTTGGAATTTTTGAAATAATTTCATAAAATTTGTTAAATAAATTTTCTGACATTTTGTGAAGATGAGTAATGGCTAAAATTCTAAACTTTCTATTTACATTTTGAATCAAATGCTTTAAATTTAGTATATTTATTGAATATTCAAAATTCTAAAATCCAAATATTGGAGAAATCATTCATGAAACGTAAAGAATTTGGAAAATATATTGTAGCCGATCCTGAAATTTGCCATGGTAAATTAACGTTCAAAGGGACTCGGATTTTTGTTAGAGATGTAATTGAAATGGTGGCAGAAGGGATGGATTGTGACGCAATTATTGAGGAATGGGATGGAGTAATTAATCATGAGGCCATAACCGAAGCCCTTCATTTAGCAGGTCAAATTTTAGAGGAAAAAGAGCATGAATTGGCCGCATGAATATTTAAATGTTTGAGTCATGAACCAAATCAAAGCCAAATCCATACACGTTCTTTATCGTTTTATCCGCAGTATTGTAAAAATCGCCATGGCCATCTTTTTCCAGAAGATAGAGCTGCGGCATGGTCAGAATGTACCTCGCCGAGGTCCGGTAGTGTTTGTGGCCAATCATCCTAATTCCATCATGGATGCACTGGTCATGGGGGTGATTACCAAGCGGAAAGTAAACTACATCGGTCATGCTGGACTCTTCTCAAATAAACTTAAGTCGTGGTTCTTACGAAGCTGTGGAGTCATTCCAGTATATCGCCGCGAAGATTCTCCCGAAAAGATGGACCAAAATGTTACGGCGTTTCAGGCCTGTTATGAGGCTTTAGAGAAGGGGGAGACCATTGGCATTTTCCCGGAAGGCACCAGTGACATGCTGCGCCAGGTAAGAAAAGTCAAAACCGGTGCCGCCCGAATTGTTCTGGAGACGGAGCGGCGGAACCGTTATCAACTGGGGGTTAAAGTCATTCCAATTGGACTCTACTTCTTCTCTCGAAGTCGCTTCCGCAGCAAGGTTCTGGTGAACATTGGTAATGCCCTCGATTTAACTCCGTATTTTGAGCTTAATCGAAAAGACAACTATGAGGCGGTTCAAAGGCTCACTGAAGAGATTCAGCGGAGTCTGGAGGAGCTCACGGTAAACATCCGACACGCAGAGCTCGACCAATTTGTGCGTGACATTGAAATTCTTTACCGTGATGAGTTGAAAAGTGAAATTCAAGAAATTGAAAAGTCCTCCAAAAAAACTTTAGCAGATTTTCTTATTACTCAAAGGATCGCCGAATGTGTGGAATATTACTATGAACATAAGCCTCAGATAGTGCGTGAGTTACAGGAAAAAATTAATGTTTACAAACGCAAATTGAAGAAACTGCATTTGAAGGACACTATGCTAAAAGAAAAGCTCGGCTTCACTCAATTGGTTAAATTAAGCATGAGAACTTTTAGTGAGGCTTTTTTGGGATTCCCGGTGGCAATCTACGGCATACTGAATAATTTCATCCCTTACTCAATAACTGAATATATAGCTAAAAAATTTATTGATGAAAGAACGAAAATTTTATCGGCACTGTTAATAGGTGGAGGCACGGCATTTATTGTCTTTTATACTTTGCAAATTTTTGTGGTTTGGTATTTTGGGGGTGCTCTGTGGGCTTCCATTTATTTTGCAAGCCTACCCATTACAGGCCTCTTTGCTTTGACTTACTTAAAACAAATTCGCGAAGAACAGGAACGGATAAGTTTCTTCTTTTTTCTATTTACCAATCGTCAGTTGTTCAACAAAATGCGGCGAGAACGTAGAAAACTGGTTGCGGAGATGAATAACATAAAAGATGAGTATTTAAGTATCATAGAAACGTCAACTGGAGTGAAAACATCTTGAATAATTAGCGCGCTAAAGCGCAAGTGAATAGTGAAAAGTCCCAACCCAACTACTTTTTATGAGATTATTAAAACTTTTGCAAAATAAACGAAGATTTGATTGACAATACTATAAATAACTATGGAAAAATAAATGAACAAAAGAAAATGGATATTTGGGAATTTATTTGACGGGGTTACGCTGCAATCTTTGTTAGGCGACTTGAGCCATGCGGTTTCTTTAGAACGATTGGGCCCCAAACTAACCAAACGGGTTTTTTGGCGTGCCGCTACCAATGAGCCGATGATCGCCTTAACCTTTGACGATGGCCCACAGATTACTTACACGCCCCGACTCTTAGATATTTTAAATCAATTTGACGTGCCTGCCACTTTTTTCCTCATCGGTAGACACATCGAGTCGCACTTCGAATTAGCTCGAAAAATTGGTCAGGCTGACCATGAAGTTGGCAACCACACTTTCACCCATGCGGCCATGTTTCGATTGACAGACGAGGAAATGAGGCATGAAATTGTTCGTACAGATGAACTCCTCAGAAGTTTGGATGGGGCCGAGCCTCGATTCTTAAGACCTCCAATGGGACTATTTACGAAACGAGTGTTGGATATCGTGGAGCAGTCAGGATATAAAACGGTCGTAGGCGACGTTTACCCGCGAGATTCTCACCTACCGGGGAAAGAAAAAATTGTGCATAGGATTCTCACTAGAGTGATTACTGGCTCTATTATTATATTACATGATGGCGGGAACTCCTTAAATATAGACCGCACCCAAACCCTTGATGCTGTACGAGAATTTATTCCACAATTGAAATCACGGGGCTTTAAGTTTGTGAAGCTTTCACAGTTGTTAGCCATGAGATAACGACTTATCATTCTATTTATATTTAAGGCTTAATTATCTCAAAGAACTAAAATTCTTCTGTTGCAATTTAAGGATAATTTTTATATATTTTTTTATGATTAACTTAACAATTAACATAGACGAACCATTACTGTCTGCCATTGATAAAGCTTGTAAACCTCTTGGATTAAATCGGGTTCAAATTATTGAAGAGGCACTCCGATCTTGGCTTAAAAAACGCGAATGCTCGCTGTTTGAACGAGAATGGATTGATGCTCTCAAAGAAAATCCAGATGAAGCGAGTCGAGCCGAAGAGTGGCTTAATGCGCAGGATTGGTAAAAAATATGAAACGCGGCGATGTATGGCAAGTTGATTTAGGTACAGAGGCTGGAAAACGACCTGCTCTTATATTAACCCGAAATGCTGTCCTTCCTTACTTAAACAAACTTACCGTTGCAGAAATCACTACTAAAAGCAAAGGATATCCCACCGAAATTGATATAAATCAAAAGGCTAATCTCAAAAAACACTCATTTGTTCAAGTCGATAACATTCAGACGATTTCAAAACAGAGATTCTTAAAATGTATAGGCTCCCTTGATGAGAGTACTATGAAGGTTGTAAGTCAAAAAGTTGTTCTTGCTCTCAATCTAGAAGATGCATTTTAAAAAAATGGTAAAAATCACCATGGCCCTTATATCTTGTATCTTGAACTTTAATTTCCTATATATTGACTAAATTTTGAAGAAAATATTAATCCAGATCATAAAAATCAGTATAATTCAATGTAAATACGTGGTTATTGCAAGGATCTTATTAAAGAAACAGATTTACTTATATGCAAAACAATTATTATTGTTAGGAGCTGCTTTTATTTATTTATCCAGTTGTGCTATTCAAGTTGCCCCAACCGGTGGCCCTGTAGATAAAATCCCGCCAAGAATCTTGGAAGTCGTACCCCCAATAAATGCTACTTTAGTTCCTTTAGACCAGACAGTAGAAATTGCTTTCAGTGAAGCAATGGATCGTAAGTCTTTAAATCGAGCTATATTTATAACCCCGAATCCTGGCGAAAGAGTAAAATACAAATGGAAAAAACACAAACTGTTCATTGAATTTTTAGACTCATTAAAGACGAATCGAACTTACGTCATTACTTTGGGAACAGATCTTAAGGATGCCCATGGCAATTCACTAAAAGAATCTTATACACTTGCCTTTTCCACAGGGGCTGAATTAAGTAACGGCCAGATAAGCGGCAGGGTTTATTCTAAAAATCGGGTACAAGGGGTTTTAATCTGGGCTTACATTCTTGAAGAGGGTCAAGATCCCGATCCTACTAAAAAGTCTGGTGATTACATTACCCAAACCGATGCTCAGGGGCGCTTTAAGCTTACCAATCTGTCAGAGGGAATTTATCGAATTTTTGCTATTCAAGATAAAGATAACAACCGATTCTTTGAAGTTGGCAGTGAAGAACTGGGTGTGCCTTTCCGGGACGTAAGACTTACAAGAACTCAATTAAATGCCTCTAATTTAAATTTTAAAATAACGCTTCAGGATACTATTGGCCCAGCCCTCGTTTCTGTTTCTCCTCAGGATCGCTTTCATTTGAACCTAAGATTTGATGAGATTTTACATAAAACAGGCATCGACATTTTAACAAATTATAGAATCCAAGTCAAAGGCTCAGTTTCAGGAGATTCTTTGGGGATATCCCTGGCCTATTTAAATGATTTAGACCCAATGCAAGTAAATTTAATCACAGAACCTCAACATCCAAAAACAGAATATGAAATTGAAGTTAATAATTTGATGGATTTATCTCGTAATATCATAGATATAAACTTTAACAAAGCCACCTTTTTAGGCAGTGCTTTATCAGATACAATTGAACCGAAACTTTTATTAATTGCACCAAAAGACAGCGCTCAATCAGTAATCTTAAGCTCCACAGTTAATTTTCATTTCAGTGAAGCCATGGATGAGAACTCTTTTGAGAAAAGTTTTCAGTTGAAAAATTCTTTGGGACCGATAGTGTCTGGGTCCTTCAATTGGGAGACTCCAGCCTTTGTTAAATTTTTGCCAGATGAACGCTTAGAAAGTCTGAACTCTTATGTGATATCTGTAAAATTAGATTCAATTTTTGACCTCTTTAGAAATTCTGTGGCTGACAGTACTTATTATCTGACCTTTACTACTTTAAATATGGACACTCTTTCTTCCATTTCTGGTACGATTATGGATGAAGATTCCACAGCCCAAGGTTCTATTTATCTCCGAGTTAAACAAACAGGCAAAGATGGTCAAAGCTACGAAATTCAGTTAGATAAAGCGGGAGTTTATGAATTTTCTGATATATTACCCGGTACCTATGTGATTGAAGGATTTCGGGATAGGGATAAAAATGGCGAATATAGTTTTGGTAAAGCTGTTCCTTTTCAGCCATCTGAACGATTCTTTGTCTATTCAGATAGCATAAAAGTTAGATCTCGTTGGCCTAACGAGGGTAACGATATTGTGATTACTAAATAGGTTGGATTACAAACCATGCACCATTTTAGATTCTATCAAGATGAGCTTTACTGCGAAGACCTGCCGATACAAAAAATCGCAGAGAATGTACAATCCCCTTTTTATCTTTACAGTAAAAAGACCATATTGGAAAATTACGAGAGAATCGATGATGCTTTACAAGACGTAGATCACCTGATCTGCTATGCTTTAAAAGCCAATTCGAATGTGACCCTACTGGCGTTACTGGCACGAAAAGGGGCTGGTGCGGATGTGGTATCAAGAGGAGAAATTTATCTTGCCTTGAAAAGCGGATTTTTACACGAAAAAATCGTTTATGCTGGCGTAGGGAAAAGAGATGATGAGATACGATTTGCTCTGGAGCAGGGAATTTTAGCCTTTAACGTAGAATCAATTGAGGAACTACGGGTCATAAACAATATTGCACATAATCTACAAAAAATGGCACCAATTGCCATTCGTATCAATCCCAATATTGATATTCCTACGCATCCTTATATCTCCACAGGCACAGAGATGGACAAATTCGGTATTGAAATTTCTGAAGCCAAAGAGATTTTTCATAAAATCGATTTATTCTCTAATATTGAATTAATTGGACTTCACTGTCATATCGGCTCACAAATTACAGAAATCGAACCCTTCGTTAAAACCATTCAATTGATGAAGGATTTAGTAAAGGAAATGCGCAGCCATGGAATTATTTTGAAATTCGTAGACATAGGGGGTGGACTTGGGGTTCAATATAAAAATGTCTTTCAAGAAAAATCAAATTCCAACAAAATGGACTCACAGAGTATACTAACCATAGAGCAGTTAGTCAGTAAACTGCTTCCTGATTTGCAAGCATTGGGGTGTAAAATTATTTTTGAGCCGGGCCGGGCATTAATGGCACAATCAGGTATTTTAGTGACCCAAGTACTTTTCGTAAAAAAATTCCAAGGAAAGCAATTTTTAATTTTAGATGCAGGGATGTCCGATTTAATCCGTCCCAGTCTTTACGGTGCTTACCATGAGATCGTTCCAGTAAAGAAGACCAACCGCAATAGGGTTAAGGTAGATGTTGTTGGACCTATTTGTGAGTCGGGAGACTTTTTTGCCAGAAGTAGATGGTTACCCGAAGTTTGCAGAGAGGATTTACTCGCTGTTATGACGGTTGGTGCATACGGGTTTTCGCTTTCTTCCAATTATAATGCCCGTACCCGGCCAGCAGAAGTGCTGGTTGAAGGTGGCAATTATCGGGTAATTCGCGAACGCGGTAAAATAAAAAATCTGTGGAAGTGAACACTATTTAAGACCATAATGGCTAAATAGGACCTAATTTTCTGCACGGCTTCAACCGGTGTACTAAGTTCTTTAGCCACCGGCCTTGGAGCTATTCCAGTGACTATTTTAAAAACATCATCTTACGAGATTTATTAATGTGGCCAGCTTTCATTCGGTATATATAAATTCCTGAACTTACAGTTTGTCCTAATTCATTTTTGCTATCCCAAAGGATTGTTTTTGTTCCCGCAGTTTGTTCTTGGTTCACAAGTGTTCTAATTTTTTGTCCAAGTAAATTATAAATTCTCAACTCTACTTTTGATTTAATTGGTAAAGTGTATTCTATGGTAGTTGATGGATTAAATGGATTTGGATAGTTTTGCTTAAGTCTAAATTCAGAAGCGATAGGCACTTCTTCAGAAACACTGGTAATTGGTCCTTCGATAAGTTTACGCTCAAAGACTCCATTGCCGTGAGTTGCTACACGCAACTTACGATTGATAAGAGATATACTTAAGTCCAAAACAATTACAGCATCAGGCATTCCTGTTTTAAACTCTTCCCATGAGTTTCCACCATCGGTTGAAACATATACGCCAATATCATTCCCTACGTAGATGTGATTTGGAAATAATGGATCTACAATAACGGCTGATGTTGGAACGTCAGGAAGCCCTTGACCAATATCTTGCCAGTTATTGCCGGCATTCGTGGATTTAAAAACATGGGATGTACCAAAACCTGAGAACGCCACGTAAACGAAAGTATCATCGGTTGGATCAACGGCAATATCAACTGGAAAACGATCGGGAAGTGTAGCAGTTATATTATCCCAAGATTGACCACCGTCGGTAGTGCGAAAGATACCGCCACGAGTGTTAATGGGTGCAGTAGTGGCATAAACCACATTGCTATTTTGATGGGAGATGGCAAAAGATAAAAGCGGATTGCCATCAAGTGGCCTACCCCAGTTGGTTGATGTCCAACTAATTCCACCATTAGTAGATTTATAGACAAGGCTCCTGCCGGCATAAATAATTTCAGGATTTACAATCCCTATTACAAAAGGCGCAATAAAACTTGTACTCGTCGTGAATGGTGGAGAAATGTTAATCCAAGTAGCACCTCCATTCGTTGATTTAAACAATTGCAGAAATTGAGCCGAACCATACATAATATTGTCATTTGTTGGATCAATAGACGCCCAGCCACCGTCACCCCCAATCACCCTTTTCCACGCCACCTGACCATCATAAATGGCGGTGGAATTATCCTGCATACCTCCTATGGAAAGCAGCGAGTCAAGTCGAGAACTGGTAAAGCCTTGATAAAATTGTGATGTTTGATAACCTCCGTTACAACCCTCAAATGTCTCGCCACCATCCGTTGAACGAAATACCCCACCATCGGTTGCAAAATAAATAATGTCTGGATTTGTTGGATGATACACGATGTCATGATGATCGGCATGTGAATAATTTGTTGGACCTTCAGGGCCTCCTGGTGGTGTTCTACCAAAAAACCAGGCTGACCAGTCTGATTTTTTTACTAAGAACAGGCCGCCTGATGTTGATTTCCAAATATCGACTCCTATAGCCAAAACTAAATTGGGGACATTTGGATGTACACCGACATCATGAGAATACCAACCCTGCCATAAAGAATAGTCTTTTGTTGATACAATTTTCCAGGTGTCGCCATTATCTTCAGATTTGCAAAGCCAGGTAGCGGCGTCATTCGATGAAATGCCGTTGCCAATGCTGGCAAAAATAATATTAGGAAAAGATTGACAGATAGAAAGCATGGCCTTTCCACCAAATGGGTTAGGCAATCCCTGGGTTAATTTTGTCCAGGTTGCTCCTCCATCTTTGGTGCGATAAATTCCGTGACCTGGACTAAAAAGATCTCCAGCGGTAATAAAAATCATATTGGTATCTATCGGGTTAATGACAAGATCCATGACCATAATTGTGGGATCGACTCGTACCCAGGTATCTCCTGCATCGGTTGATTTGTAAGTTCCTTCTGTGGTTCCTGCCCAAATGGTATTTGGATTCTGGGGATTCATTCTAACTGCCCATACGCCTCGTTTCTGGTTAGATGACCAGTCAAGACTTTTTGTCCAGGTTTTTCCTCCATCCGTAGTTTTGAGAATCCCAATCCCGTAAACTCCACGAGTAGGGCGAATAGTAAAGCCGGTCCCAGTATTCTGAAAATTATACACCTCACCAGTACCGATATAGATAGTGTTGGAATCATCTGGTGCAATTGCAATTGAACTTACAGCAAGAACAGGAAAGCCGGTTGAGACATATTCCCAGGCCTGGGCACCTCTGCCACCTGTGTAACTTCTCCATAATCCTCCACTTGCAGAGCCTGCATAGATTGTATTAGGATTGAGAGGGTTAAAAACAATGGCCAGTGTACGACCGCCAATATTGTGTGGACCGATTGCTTTCCATGGTTCTATCATTGAGGATTTATTTAATCTACTTCTTAGATTTCTTCGTGAATATTCGTAAGCGGCATAATGTCCTACATCAGGAATGGTTTTATCAGGATAAGCTCGTTGAGCATACCAAAAGTCAAGCGCCTCCATGGCACCAGAAGTTCTATGTGCAGATATCTCTTTAACCCGAGGTTGAGAAAAAAACTGAAAAAAAACTGTTATAATTGTAAGAAGGGAAAATAGTATTGTTAATACGGTTTTAGCTTTCATAATATAAATCCTTTCAGTCACTTTTGAATTCAGGACAAGAAAGTTTCATTATAGCTTTACGCAGAAAAAAGTAATTCGTTCTAATTTAAAAAACAAGAGACTTCTTTTGATGATGCTATTTATTCTGGACTCATAAAACTCCATATCCAGATATGTGTATCCAATAAGAGTTTCACGTTTTTAACACTTCCCATTCGTTTTCATCGTGAATGGGGGCCAGCCAATTTGTCAGTAATTACCAAGAACCTCCTTTATTGCGGCTATAAAGAATTTGTCCGGTGCTGGTGCCCAGGTAAATCTTTAAACCATGGCTTTTCGGAATTTATTTTTAAGTTTCTTGATCGCACGCCGAACTTCCTTCAGTTTCTTATGGTCGTGAACATCTAATGCCTGGTCCCGTTCTTTCTTTAATTCTCTAATTTTTGATTTGATACTCGACTTATCAAAGACCTTGACCTCGTGGTGTACGTGCATGTCAATCCCCAGGGCGGTGCAGATCGCTTTCAACAGACGATCTTTGTGCATCTGGGAGTATCCCTTTACCGCCTCGT
>JBHIAC010000092.1:0-13121 GCA_046758365.1 bacterium | reverse complement strand
AATGACAAAAAAAGGCTGTTTTCGTTCAAACGCTAGTTAATAAGAATCTGGAAGAATCGGCAGGTTTCTTGAACGGTAATGATGTTCGTTTATGGAAATATTGACTCCTTTTTCTATATCTTCACCTGTTAGCACTCTGTCTTTGCAGCTATTCTTTCCGTACGTGTTTTGCTACAGAACCTTGAAATTTTAACCATTACACTGTACTGTGTGCATTACCCATATCTGCTAAAATTCTCATTGTTCAACAGCAGTAAATGAATGCATTTCTTCCTTTGCCTGCCAAGTTGCATATTGATAAGCGATACAGGTATATTCATACCACGGATATAAGCTTGTCTTACCATTAAATTTAAGCCAAAAAGAAACCAGTACTTTTTAACTCTAAAAACCTATTGCTTTTTGAAAATTTATTTTTTATTATCTTAACACACAAGATTGATGAAATTGACAAACAATTAAGGAAATCATGGAAATATCGAAGAAAATTGAATATTTGCGCAAACAAAAGGCGGAAGCATTATTAGGTGGTGGGCAAAAACGAATTGAAGCGCAACATAAGAAAGGCAAACTTACGGCTCGCGAACGCCTTGATTTACTTTTGGACAAGGGCAGCTTTCAGGAAGTCGGTATGCTGGTAAAACATCGATGTCTAGATTTTGGTTTAGATAAACAGAAATATTATGGAGATGGGGTCATTACCGGACACGGGCTCATTGATGGCCGATTAGTTTTTGTATTTTCTCAAGATTTTACCGTGTTAGGAGGTTCCCTTTCTGAGGCCTACGGTCAAAAAATCTGTAAAATCATGGATCTGGCTATGAAAGTTGGCGCACCGGTTATTGGATTAAACGATTCAGGGGGTGCTCGAATACAGGAGGGGGTCGTGAGTCTTGGGGCATACGCAGATATCTTTTTGCGAAACACATTAGCTTCAGGGGTAGTGCCGCAAATTTCTGCAATTATGGGACCTTGTGCAGGAGGAGCCGTTTACTCGCCGGCTATAACTGATTTTATTTTTATGGTAAAAAAAACAAGTTTTATGTTTGTTACCGGTCCAGAGGTGGTGAAAACTGTTACCCACGAAGAGGTAACTTTTAACGAGCTTGGTGGAGCGGAGACCCATGCGACCAAAAGCGGGGTAGCTCATTTTATTTCAGAAAACGAACTTGAATGTTTACAGACCATTCGTAAATTATTAAGTTATATTCCACAAAACAATATGGAAGACCCACCAAGAGTCGAATGTGCTGATGACATTAACCGCATGGATGAAGAACTTAAGAACATTGTACCTGAAAATCCCAACAAACCATACGACATGAGAGATATTATTGTTAGGGCCTTAGACGATCACGAATTTTTTGAAGTCCATGAAAATTATGCACAAAATTTTGTGGTGGGATTTGGTCGTCTAAATGGCTGGTCCGTGGGGATTGTAGCGAACCAGCCAGCGGTATTAGCGGGCGTTTTGGATATCGACTCTTCTATCAAAGGAGCACGATTTGTGCGCTTTTGTGATGCTTTTAATATTCCTTTAATTACTTTTGTTGATGTCCCTGGCTTTTTACCCGGCACAGACCAAGAGTGGCGCGGGATTATTAAAAATGGTGCCAAGTTACTGTATGCGTTTTGTGAAGCCACGGTGCCTAAAATCACCATCATAACTCGAAAAGCCTATGGCGGTGCTTACGACGTGATGAGTTCTAAACACATTCGCGGCGATGTTAATTATGCCTGGCCTTCCGCTGAAATCGCGGTGATGGGTCCAAAAGGTGCGGTGGAAATCATTTTTAAAAAAGAAATTACAAAGGCCGAGAACAAAGAAAAGGCCACGGAACTTCAAGTAGCAAAATACCGGGAGAAATTTGCCAATCCTTATATTGCCGCAGAACGGGGATATATAGATGAAATTATCGAACCGCAGGAGACCAGAACCAAGCTCATCCGTTCGTTGGAGATTCTAGATACCAAGGTGGATTCCAATCC
This sequence comes from bacterium, assembly GCA_046758365.1. GTDB lineage: Bacteria > Zhuqueibacterota > Zhuqueibacteria > Oceanimicrobiales > Oceanimicrobiaceae > JBHIAC01. The sequence goes on along the minus strand of JBHIAC010000092.1, from coordinate 11,132 downwards.
GCGAAAGAAGCATGGAAATATACCGTTGTGAAATAAATGTAAAGTGCAAATTTCAAAATGTAAAATGTAAAAGTGAATAGTGAATAGTGAAAAGGGAGTGGCTGTGGAAGCTTCTCTTAAAAAAATATGGAGTGAGAAAGAAGAACGCGTCATAAATGAATTAGTCCAAAAAGTACGAGATACGTTCAAGGAGCGGGTAAAAAGGATTGTTCTGTATGGTTCCCGTGCGCGTGACGATGCGGATGAGGAGTCGGATTATGATTTTATTGTGCTTTTAGAACCATTCTATGAAGAGGACAAAAGAACCTTAAGTGACATCGGTTGGGAAGTTTCTTACGATCATAACGTTCTTCTGCTGGCAATAGCCATTGAAAATTCCGAATTCACCGAGGATCGATTTTTCTATTTTTATGAAAATGTTTGTAAAGAAGGCATCGATTTGTGACCATGGGTAAATACGACCCCTACATAGAATACTGGAAGCAGCATATCCACGAGGATGAGCAGTCTGAAGAGACTTTAAGAAAGCTCAAAAAACTGGTCAAGAAGTGCGCCAAGATTTTAGTAGAAAAATATGGAGCTAAGAAGGTGTATCTCATTGGCTCAGTGGCAAGAGAGATGGGCGTACATGAAGATTCGGATATTGATTTGGTGGTTGAGGGATTGGCCAATGAACATTACCTAAAAGCTTTTGGAGAGCTTTGTTTTGATGTGCTTATATGGCAAAGAATAAATTGAAGGCCCTTCATAGATATATCAACAAAGAATCCCAAATGGAATTTTCTTATTATATAGTTGTGTTTTGTCTTGGAGTCTAAAAAGATTCCTCCTGAATGACATTTTAGTCAGTTCAGCACACGGACAGACATGGAACCTTAATAAAACCATGAAGAATTTTCTCGAATTTCTTGAAACTATTATCCAGGCCACCCAAAAAGGAAATTAACTTAAAAATTTCCCACGAGGCAATCATGCCCTTAAATCTGAGACCGGAGTTACAACGCCATTTTGGATTTGACAGCTTTCGACCGGGACAACTTGAGGCGATTCAGCATATTCTTAACAAACAAAACACCCTTGTGGTGATGCCCACCGGTGCGGGGAAATCTCTATGCTATCAGCTTCCAGCGCTACTTAATTCTGGAACTACTCTGGTGGTTTCACCACTTATCGCATTGATGAAGGATCAGGTTAAAGCGCTCCAATCTACTGGAAAGCCGGCCACGTTCATCAATAGTTCTTTGACGAGTTCTGAACAAACCGAGCGGATGCAGGCCATGCGTCAGGGTCATTTCCGTTTGGTTTATGTGGCCCCTGAACGATTTAGAAGCAATACTTTTCTTTCAGCTATTTCTGATGTGTCAGTTAGTTTATTTGTTGTCGATGAGGCTCATTGCATTTCCCAGTGGGGACACGATTTTCGGCCGGACTACTTAACCTTGAAAAACGTTATTTCTCAGCTAAGAAATCCAACGGTTGCGGCTTTTACGGCAACGGCCACGCTAAAAGTCCAAGAAGATATTATTCAACAATTGGGTATAAAAAAGTGTGAAAAAATTATTACTGGTTTTAATAGGCCGAATCTTTCTTTCGAAGTGGAATACACCCCTGATGATGCCTCTAAACTCCGAGTCGTAGAAGAACTCTTAAAGGGGACCTCTGACTGCGCTATTATTTACACTGGTACTCGCCGAGAGGCCGAAGAGGTAGCGGAATTTGTGAGGCAATTTTGCAAAAGGAAAACGGATTTCTACCACGCAGGGTTAGAACCATACGATCGTAGCTGTATTCAAGATGCTTTTATGAACAATGAAACTTCGGTGATCGTAGCCACCAATGCTTTTGGCATGGGTGTGGATAAGCCGGATATTCATTTGGTGATTCACTACAATTTACCCAGCACATTGGAAGCTTATTACCAGGAGGCGGGCCGGGCCGGCCGCGATAACAAGCCTTCTCGCTGTATTTTGCTCTATACTCCTCAAGACCGGGCCTTGCAGGAATGGTTTATCGAAAACGATGCGCCCACAAAGGAAGAATTAGAGAGCCTTTATGAATTAATCAAAAACGCGGCACAAGACGGTTTTGTACGAATAAATTCTGGCTACCTTCAAAGGATGACTGGACTTCATGAAACCAAAGTTCGGGTGGGCCTTGCGGAATTGGGGAAAGCCGATGCTTTAAGGGATCTGGGGGATGATTTTGGAATGATGAATTTCGAAATTCTACCCATTAAGAAGTTAGACATTTCCTTGAATTTTCAAGAAATCAAAGCACGGCGTAAATATAAATACCACCAATTGAATCAAATGATCCGTTTCGCCGAAGGTAACGAGTGTCGGCGGCGTTATATTTTACAGCATTTCGGGGATACTGGAAGCGTGCAAGCGGAACGTTGCTGTGATAACTGTCTTTTACGCAAATCTACGCCTTCCCAAAAACATGCAAGCAAAAATGACTATACCGAAGCCGAAAAGACCGCTTTGATTATTCTACATGCCGTTAAACATTTAAAGCGAGAAGTTGGGCGTTCTCGATTGGTTGAAATATTAACGGGTTCCAAAGCAAAACCCATTTTTGAATTTGGGTGGCACCGGACGAAGCACTACGGCAAATTGCAACAGTTCACCCAATCACAGTGTCGAGATTTTGTAGACCAGCTTTTGAAGCAACGCTATGTAAAACTGGTAGGCAGCGATTATCCGATTTTACATCTCACGCCAAAAGGAGAGGAGGCATTAAAACAGCTTACACCCATTCAACTGGAGTATAATAATGCTCCGACCCCGGCACCGAGTAATTCACCCTTGAATCAAATAGGAGTGCTTCCTGATACGGTGCAGCAGACCTTACAATTGTTCCGCCAAGGCTTGTCCCTAGAGCAGATTGCCAGGCGTCGAAATTTAACGGTTGGAACTATTTATGGACACTTCAGTCAACTTATTGTTTTTGATTTGGTGAAAGTGACAGCAATTATCCCAGTCAATAGAGTACAACAAATCCGTGAGGCTATTGAGCAAGTTGGCATGGCCTCTTTAAATCCTATTAAGGAGCATTTGCCTGAGGAAATAAGTTACCATGAAATTCGCTGTGTGGTTGAAGATGAAGCCCGAAAAACACGTGAAGTTTCCAATAAAGCGGCAAAAACTGCGATCCAGAGAATTTCTCGCAGAACAAATAAAGCACCAGAAATTCGACATACTCATTCAAGAATTGAATTAGGAAGAGACGTTAATTTAAATACCGCCCTAGACCCAACTGACCTGATTGAAAAGTTTTTAAATTCATCAAGACCAAAATCTCTCAAAGGCTCTTGGAAATGCGGCTACGCTCTGGATTTCAACAGCCGCTTCTCCGGTAGTCAATGGCAGCGTACCGAAACGGGAGAGCTGATTTATCAATTTAAATACGGTGGCCACGCAAGTCTTGCCAACAAATTGGTGAATAGAATAGTAAAATTTTTGGATGAGCATCCTGAGTTTAAAAGAGTAGACGGTATTTTAGCGGTACCGCCTTCTAGAAAACGAGCTTTCGACCCAATGACCGTTATTGCTGATGGTGTATCCAAAAGACTCAAAGTGCCATTTTTTAAAGAAACGCTACTCAAAAATAGAACTACAAGGCTACAAAAAGAGATGACTAATTCCGTACTAAAAAAGTCCAACGTAGCGGGCGCCTTTACCGTGAAAGGTACCCTAAAAAACAAGCGACTCCTGCTTTTGGATGACCTATTTGATTCTGGTGCTACGATAGAAGAGGTGGCTAAAACTCTACAGCGCGCAGGAGCAAATGAAATTTACGTATTGACATTAACTAAAACTATTCATGCAGATGTATAAATGACAGATCGAACTTATTGGATTGCTTTAGCGATGTGCCAGGGCATCGGCACCAGAACTTTTCAGAACCTGATGGCAAAATTGGGTTCTCCGCAGGCTGTATTCAATTCTTCTATTGAGGAATTGGTGAAAGTTCCAAGAATTACGTTGAATTTGGCCCAACAATTATTATCTTTATCTATTGAAAAAATTGAAGAGGAAATTTATTCGCTGGAAACTGAAGGAATTGAAATAACGACTTGGGTTGATGAGAATTATCCAACTAATTTAAAGAAGGCCTTTGATGCACCGCCGATTCTTTTTGTGAGAGGCGAAATTAATTCTCAAGATGAAAATGCCGTAGCCATCATTGGCTCAAGAGAGGCCAGTACTCAAGGAAAAGAAATAGCCAAAAAGTTAGCAGGTGGATTTGTCGAAAAAAGCTGGACGGTGGTAAGCGGATTAGCCAGAGGTATTGACACTGCAGCTCATCAAGGTGCGCTGGAAAGGGGAGGACGAACTATTGGTGTTTTAGGTTCAGGTGTTCGTGTCATTCATCCTAAAAACAATATAAGGATAGCCGAGGAGATGATTCTACAAGGAGCGGTAATTTCCGAACTACACCCTAATACACCGCCCATCAGCCGAAATCTTATGGCTCGAGATCGTATTGTTAGTGGATTAGCCAAAGCGGTTATTGTTGTTGAAGCAAACGAGAAAAGTGGAAGTATCGATACAGCGCGCAAGGCGAGAAAACAGAATCGTCCGGTATTTGCCGTGGATCTCGGTAGTCCAGGAACCACCCAACTGATTCAGTCAGAAGCGTCTACTATTTCACTAGAAAAATTAAATGTTGAAGAAATTATTCAATCGATCGAACAGACTCAATTTGTTAAGGAAACAGAACAAATCGAAATCTTTTCGGATAACAAAATCATTTAAACTTTAGACTAGAGCAGTTCTTCTAAATATTAATCCAATTAAAAATTAAAAGGAGGTTAATCATGGCTGTAGCAAGAGTAACAGAAATCACTGCATCATCGACCACAGGGTTTCAAGATGCATTCAAAGCAGGGATAGATAGGGCCGCTGCTACTTTACGAAATATCACCGGGGCTGAAATCGTCGCTCAAAAAGCAAAAATTGAAAATGGTAATATCTCTGAATATCGAGTAAGTATGAAAGTGACTTTTATTTTAGAATAATGACAAATTATATTCTATAGACGTGGACGGAAAGTATATTTTTAGAAAAAACTCGATCAAAAAAACAATAACTTAGGTGTTGTTAATTCTGCAAATTTGGGGTTTTCGTTCATGTCTTTAGAGGAACTGCTCTATTTATTACTTTTTATGATAAAAAAATACTAAATTTCGAGAAATTTTGAAAGGGGTATCCATGCAATTTCAAGAGGAGAAAATAGGCGATGTGCTTATTTTTCGACTTTTACAACCGAGGTTTGATACCTACATCGCACCAGAGTTCAAAACTGAAATGCTCAGATTGATTGAGAAGGAAAGTGAACACAAAATTTTAATAGACTTAAACGAGGTAGATTATGTCGATAGCTCTGGGCTTGGTGCTCTTTTGTTCGGTCTACGTCAAGTAAAATCAAAATCAGGAGTTTTAAAATTGGTGAATTTAAATCCAAAGTTTCTAAACCTCATCAGGATTGCAAAATTGGATAACGTATTAAAAAGCTATGATAATGACGATGAGGCCGTAGCGAGTTTTAAAGAAGATTATGACCCGTAAAATGTTTAAAAAAATCTTAATTGCCAATCGTGGTGAAATAGCGGTTCGGATTATTCGCGCCTGTCGGGAGCTGGGTATTATCCCAGTGGCCGTTTTTTCGGAAGCAGACCGTTTGGCCCTGCACGTACGTTTGGCGGATGAAGCCTACTTTATTGGTCCTGCGCCTTCCAGAGAAAGTTATTTAGTCCAGGAGAAGTTGATTGATGTTGCTAAAAAATTAGGAGCAGAAGCCATTCATCCCGGATATGGTTTTTTAGCGGAAAATTGGGAGTTTGCTCAAAAAGTAACAGAAGCGGAATTGGTTTTTATTGGTCCACCTCCAGAGGCTATGCAACTCATGGGAGATAAAACGGCAGCTCGGCAGCGCATGATTCAAGCCAAGGTGCCTGTTGTACCCGGAACCCACCAAGCTTTAAAAAATGCGACAGGTGCTGAAACAATAGCCAATGATTTAGGATATCCTGTTTTGCTTAAGGCGGCAGCGGGTGGTGGAGGAAAAGGAATGCGCATTGTTAAGAATGCTAATGAAATGGCTGCCTCATTCCGAGCGGCAAAATCAGAGGCTGAGTCAGCCTTTGGCGATGATCGAATTTATATTGAAAAATATTTGGACGCGCCGAGGCACATTGAATTTCAAATTTTAGCCGATAAGCAGGGTAATGTGGTGCATTTAGGAGAACGCGAATGCTCTATTCAGCGGCGACACCAGAAAGTTATCGAGGAAGCCCCGTCCTGTCTTTTGGATGAAAATTTAAGAGAACGTATGGGGGAAGCAGCGGTTAAAGCGGCTGCAGCTTGTGGGTACCAAAATGCTGGTACTATTGAATTTATGGTTGACAAAAATCAAAATTTCTACTTTTTAGAAATGAACACTCGGCTGCAAGTTGAACATCCAGTTACTGAAATGGTGACAGGCATTGATTTAGTAAAAGAGCAGATTCGAATTGCTGCAAGTGAACCAATGGACTTTCAGCAGAAGGACTTTTATTTCAATGGTCATGCCATTGAGTGCCGAATCTATGCAGAAGACCCGGCAAATAATTTTCTCCCTTCAACTGGAACAATCAGCTTTTTGGTACAGCCTTATGGACCAGGGGTTCGAGAAGATAGTGGTTTTTACGCTGGTGCAGAAGTATCGGTCCATTACGACCCGTTAATTTCTAAACTAATTACCTGGGGAAAAACCAGGCAAGAAGCAATCGATAGAATGAAAAGAGCCTTAAAAGAATATCAAATTCGCGGAGTTGAAACCACGATACCTTTTTGCTTAATGGTTATGAATAATGAAAAATTTGTCTCTGGAAATTTTGATACCCACTTCATTGAAAACGAATTTTTTAATAATAAAGAAATTGAGAAAAGGGCAGTTACAAAAGACAGTGTCCATCCCCAAATTGCAGTTTTAGGGGCGGCGCTTTTTGAAAATCAGTTAAAAAAGAAAACAGAAACAGCGGCCATTCCAAAGTCTGATAATAAAAAGAGTCGATGGAAAATGTATGGTCGGATGAATAATTTACAAGATTAAATTTTAAAAACCGTCTTCGGACGGTTTTTTTATTGCTTATTTTTGAACGAATTACCAATACCCAAGTGTACTAAAAATAACTTGCAAATATCGGCCAAAATTCTTAGCTTTTGTTTTGACGAAAATTTGGAATAATGAACGAATTGTGAAGTTTAATTCAGTTATTGAAGCTATTAAAACGCAATGAATGTTTTTTCTACTTGTGTGGAATTAACACATGGTCAAGTAACTAATAGGAGTTAATCGCATGAGACAATTTAAGATAATTGTAGAAAAACATCCTGACGGATATGTTGCTTATCCCTTAAGGCTTAAAGGGGTTGTGGTTGGACAAGGGGGTTCTTATGAAGAAGCACTTTCAGATGTGAAATCAGCTATCCGCTTTCACATCGAGACCTTTGGGGAAGAAGTTTATGACGATGAATAATCGATCGTATTGTTACACTAATAACTAAACAAGGCTCATAAGAATAGAGCTTAATCAGAATGACATAAGGAATTTTTGTGCGTCATCTCTGGACGCCTAACTTTGGGCATAAAATAGATATATTAAACCTAGTAGGAGAGCAAACAATGTATAAAACAATTAAAGGTCTTTACAAAAAAGGGCGGATTATTCCTACGGAACCAATAGATTTTGACCAAGACGAGATAGATGTATTTATAACATTTCTACAAGAGGAAAAAATGGAAGAAGAATCTCTGTCATCTGCAGATAATATTCTTTACACAATGGGTGATAGAGCGTTAGAAGGCAGATTTACTGATACTTCTGAAAGACACGATAAATATCTCTATTCTCAAGGAAAAAGACAATGAAAAAATTGTTCATAGATACCGGTGCTTGGGTTGCTTTAAATAATAAGAAAGATAAACATCATAAAAATGCGGTAAAGGACAATAGAGATTTTTTGGATAGTGGTTATTTCTATTTAACCAGTGATTATATATTGGATGAGACGTATACTCTTCTTCGTTTTGATGTAGGTCATAAAAGAGCAGTTGAATTTGGATATGAAATTAAAGACTTACAGAAAAAAGTCAAAATTAACATTTTTCATATAAATCAGGTTGTACTTGATAAGGCATGGGAAATATTTGAAAAATATTCCAGTAATTAAATCAAGCCTTGAGTTAAAAATGAGAACTCTTGACTTCAATTGCAAACGATATCGTGAACGATTGAAAGAGTTCGAAAAAAGATATGGTATGAATTCAAAAGAATTTTTAAAACAGTTTAAGTCCGGTAAATTAGGAGATGAACCACAATGGTTTGAATGGGAGCACGTTTATGAGGTTTATGAAGAGAGTCTTAAGCACAGTGAGAAAATAAAATCAATAAAGTTTAGTGAAAATAGAAAAAGAGTTTCAAAAGATTAAAGATAACCCTAAGCATGTAAGGTTCAAAACTCTGGACAATCTATTAAGAAGGTACGGATTTTCAGTGCGACAACCTAGAGGTGGCTCAAGCCACTATGTCTACAAAAAGGAGAAATTTACATTGACTATTCCCAGACATGATCCCATAAGAGAAGTCTACGTTAAAAAAGCCATTCAATTTATAGAGGAGCTTGTGAAAAATGAGTAACAAGTTGGAACATTATTTAAAATTACCCTATACCACAATAATTAGACCATGCGAGGATGGCATTTATGAAGCCAGTGTGGCTGAATTAGAAGGATGTCTTTCCCACGGAAAAACTAAAGAAGAAGCTTTAGAAATGATTGAAGATGCTAAACGCGCCTGGATTGAAACCAATTTAGAGGCTGGTGACACCATCCCGGAACCGGATTCCAGTTACCTTGAAGAAGTAATCAGATTATATGATATACATTTGAGAAAAGCCGTTCCTGAATAATGTTAGAAGAGTTAATTTCTTGAGTATACAGAATAATTTAATCAAAAATCTCTTCCAGGGCGATCGCCGAGCGTTGGCCAAAACTATATCGCTTATTGAAAATGAAGATTCCACTTCAGTGGAGATTTTGGATTCTCTTTATTCAAAAATTGGCCATGCCTATCGAATTGGTGTCACGGGTCCCCCAGGCGCTGGTAAAAGCACTTTGGTAGATGAGCTAACCAAATATTACCGCAAACAGGGGAAAACGGTCGGAATCATTGCAGTGGATCCTACAAGCCCTTTTACCGGCGGTGCGCTTTTGGGTGACCGAATTCGGATGAACGATTTGACGTTGGACGAAGGCGTTTTCATCCGCAGTATGGCCACGCGTGGTAGTTTGGGTGGGCTCTCGAAAAAAGCTGGCGATGCTGCCGATATCCTCGATGCTTTTGGCAAGGACTATGTGATTTTGGAAACCGTTGGAGTAGGTCAGTCGGAACTGGATGTCGTGGAAGCCGCTGACACCACCGTAGTGGTTTTAGTCCCTGAATCTGGAGATTCAATCCAAGCCATGAAAGCGGGTCTTATGGAAATAGCCAATCTTTTTGTTATGAACAAGGCTGACCGAGCAGGTTCAGATCGAGCCTTTCAAGAAATTCAAGCCATGCTGCAATTGCGTGAAAAAAGTGATTGGGAACCTAAAGTTTTGAAAACCGTAGCAAATAAAGGCGAAGGTATAACAGAAATTGCTGAGGTTATTGAAAGACATCGAAAATTTTTAGAAGAGAAAAAATTATTAGAAAAAAATAGAAGAGACAGATTATTAAAGAAAATCTATTCCATAGTACGGTTCCGTCTGGAAAGAGCATTTTGGGACGAATCAACTCAGCAAACATTACATAAAAATATAGAAAACTTTCAAAATTCAAAAATGTCACCTTATAAAATTGCTGATCAACTTTTGGTAAACTTCAAAAGAAAGATGGAGAGAAAATATGAATAATAATAGTCTCGAAAAAATTAAAGCAGTCAAGCAGGAGTGGGACAAAGCCAGGAAAGAGAAATCCAAGGACCGTAATGCAAAATTTGTTACGACCTCCAGTGAGCCCATTGATATTTTATATACCCCCGATGGTATTGAAAATATAGATTTTTATAAGGAAATTGGATTTCCTGGTGAATATCCCTATACTCGAGGCATTCATTACAATATGTACCGCGGACGTCTTTGGACTATGCGCCAGTTTGCGGGATTTGGCACCGCAAAAGACACCAACAATCGCTTTAAATATCTTTTGGAGCAGGGCCAAACCGGTCTTTCGGTTGCTTTTGATTTACCCACGTTGATGGGAGTGGATTCGGATAATCCTAAAAGTCAAGGAGAGGTCGGTGTCTGTGGCGTAGCTATTGACTCGTTGGCAGATATGGAAGTTTTATTCGAAGGTATTCCCCTGGACAAAATTAGTACCTCCATGACTATTAATTCTCCTGCTGCTATTTTGTTAGCCCTCTATATTTGTGTTGCTGAAAAACAGGTCGTGCCACGGGAGAAGCTGCAAGGGACATTGCAAAATGATATTTTGAAAGAATATATTGCTCAAAAGGAATTTATTTTTCCACCCAGACCGTCCATGAGAATATTTACTGATTCAGTTGAGTACTGTACCAAATATGTCCCCATGTGGAATACAGTCTCCATTAGTGGTTATCATATTCGTGAAGCGGGCTCGACAGCCATTCAAGAGTTAGCTTTTACCCTTGCGGACGGATTTGCTTATGTAGAAGCTTGTATACGCGGTGGTCTAAACGTAGATGATTTTGCACCACGTTTTTCTTTCTTTTTCAATTCCCACTTAGACTTTTTTGAAGAAGTTGCTAAATTCCGAGCGGCACGTCGAATCTATGCGAAAAAAATGCGGGGAAAATACGGGGCCAAAGATGAACGTTCATGGAAATTAAGATTTCATACCCAAACCGCGGGTTGTTCGTTAACAGGTCAGCAGCCAGAGAATAATATAATCCGCACCGCTTTTGAGGCTTTGGCAGGCGTTTTAGGGGGTACTCAATCGCTGCACACCAATTCCTTGGACGAAACCTGGGCCTTGCCGTCGGAGTGGGCAGCGAAAATTGCTTTGCGTACCCAACAAATCATAGCTTATGAAACTGGTGTGGTTAATACAATCGATCCTTTGG